>NZ_LAVK01000007.1 GCF_001083795.1 Streptomyces sp. SBT349 | reverse complement strand
CTGGTGAGTAGGGGGTGGGATTGTATGGCATGCAAGAGGTCAGGAGTTCAATTCTCCTTAGCTCCACAGGTCAGAGGCCGTCTCCCGTAGGGGAGGCGGCCTCTGTGGTGTGGGTGAGTGACTATCTGAGTGACTGCTGTGGCGGTGGCGCCGGTCTGGATGAGGGGTCGATCTGCTTTCGATGGATCCTCTCTGTGGTGGTTGTGCTGGTGTGGCCGACGAGGGGGGTGATCTTGTCGGTGGTGATGCCGTCGTCCGAGGGGACGGACACGAAGGTGGGTCGCCCCTCGCGTGGTGTCCATTCCGCGGGGTCGATGCCGTCGATGGTGGCGAGGGGGCATCGGGAGGCGCGGCGTCCATGGGGGTGCCCGTGGTGGTGGTGGAGACGAGCCCGGTGTCCCGCCAGGTGAGGGCGGTGGCGCGGCGGGTGGGGAGGGCGAGGGTTCTGCGGGATCGGTGGGTCTTGGTGTCTCCGGTGCGGCGGACGGAGCGCCGGACGGCGATGAGGGGCGGGATGAGTGGTTCTGTCTGGGGGACTGCGGAAGAACATCGTGAAGGTGATGGGCCGAGTCCAGTACGGCCGCGAACACATCCAGGCCGTGCGCTACCAGGACCCGCAGGCGGTCATCGTCCCGGTCGACTGGTACGAGCAGGCCTGCCGAGCCATGGGCGAGGAAGCCCGTCTCCCCACGGGAGACGACGACCCCGACAGCACCCCGCGATAACGCACCCTCCCACCGCCGGGACAACGCGAGCCTTATGCGCGCCCCGGCCCTCCGTCAACAAGCGCCGAGGCCGCGCCGCGGCTTCTGGTACGCGGGAACGACGAATCCCGAGGGCCGTCAAGGCCGATCCAACTGTCGAGCACCCCCGCCCGCACGCGGAGGACTCCGGCACCACCTACGACGACTGCGGCCGCCAGCTCACCGCCACCGATCTGACGGCCGATGTCAGCGTCACCGGCTCGGCCCTGACCCGCACCGCCCGTACCGACGGCCGCACCACGACCACCGTCCACAGCCCCGCCACGGGCTTCCCCACCACCATCACCGAGACCACACCGCGTGCCGATCCGGACGACGCGGCGAGCGCGCTGTCCACGACCACAACTCTCGACCCCCGGCGCGGCCTGCCCACCCAGACCACGGACGCCAACGGCAACGTGACGGTGCAGTCCTACGACGCGCTCGGCCGCTCGGCGCGCGTCTGGCTCCCCGACCGGCGTACCGCCCAGGCCCCCAGCTTCGAGTTCACCTACCGCGTCGAGGAGGGCCACCCAGTCAGCGTCGGCAGCCGCGCGCTGAACAACTCCGGCGGGCAGACCTCCACCTCCTACACCCTCTACGACGGGCTGCTGCGCGCACGGCAGACCCAGCAGCCGGGACCGGAGGACGGGATGCTCCTGAGCGACACCTTCTACGACGAACGAGGTCTCGTCCGCCAGACGTTCGCCTCCTACTTCGCCGAAGGAGACCCCGCGCCGGAGGTCTTCAAGCCCACAGACCTCGCGAACGTGCAGACACAGACCCGGCACGCCTACGACGCGCTCGGCCGCGAGACAGAGAGCGTTCAGGTCGCGGGGGACAGCGATGGCGGCGAGGTGCTCGCCACCACGACGACCAGCTACCGCGGCGACCGCGTGACGGTGATTCCGCCCGAGGGCGCCCCGCCACCACGACCATCTCCGACGCCCGTGGCCGCGCGGTCGAACTGCGTCAGCATCGCGAACGTTCACCGGACACCGACTTCGACACCACCACCTACGCCCACACCCCGGCCGGGCAGATCGAGACGGTCACCGACGCGGCCGGTAACGACTGGACGTTCGCCTATGACCAACTCGGCCGCACGGTCGAGACCACCGATCCCGACGCCGGCCGGACAACCAGCACATACAACGACCGCGGTGAGCTGACCACGCGTGCCGGTGCCCGTGGCATCACCCTCGCCCATGTCTATGACGGGCTGGGGCGGCAAACCGAGCTGCGCGAAGGGGACGCGGCGGGTGAGCTGCGGGCGGAATGGGTCTACGACACCGTCTCCGGTGCCCGCGGCCATCTGGCAAGGTCCACCCGCTACGACGAGGCCGAGGCGTACACCAGCGAAGTCGTCTCCTACGACCGGCTCTACCGTGCGACGCGCAGCCAGGTCACCATTCCGGACGCGGAAGGCGCGCTGGCCGACACCTACCAGTCCACGACCACGTTCCTGCCTTCGGGGCTGGTCCGGTCCACCGGCTTGCCGGAGGCTGGCGGTCTGCCGGCCGAAACCGTCGACCGCACCTACGATGACGTGACACTCCGCCTCCTCAGGACGGCTGCCACGGGTGGCGCCGCTGTCGACCTGACCCACACGCTCACCGGCAAGCCCGCCACGTTCGACTTCTCCAGTCGGGGCGCGGCCGTGGCCCGTGGGACGAACTTCTACGAGCGGGGCACCCAGCGGCTGGCCTCCACTTCCGTCCAGCGCTGGCTGCAGGATGAGAACGACCGCGACGAGACCTACGCGTACGACGATGCGGGCAATGTCCTGTCCATCGCCGATGTCTCACGCACCGGCACGGACGTGCAGTGCTTCCAGTACGACCATGTGCGCCGTCTGACCGAGGCGTGGTCGCAGGCCCCGCGTACCTGCGCGTCCGAGCCTTCGGACGCCGCCGTCGGCGGGCCCGCGCCGTACTGGCACTCCTACTCCTACGACCTGGCGGGCAACCGCCTCACCGAAACCCTGCACGAACAGGACACCGAACGCGCCTACGACTACCCCGAGCCGGGCGCGGCGCGGCCCAACGCTGTCACCTCGGTGACGCAGCGGACGCCCGATGTGACCTCGCTCGAACAGTACGGCTACGACGAGGCCGGGAACACCGCCAGCCGTCAACTCGGCGGCGATGAGCAGGAACTGTCCTGGGACGCCGAGGGCCGTCTCGCCTCCGTCGAGGAGGCGGACGGCTCGGTGACGGAGTACCTGTACGACGCGGACGGCAACCGGCTGATCTCCCGTTCCGAGTCGGGGACGACGCTCTACCTCGGCAGCACCGAGGTCACCCAGGCCACGGGCTCCACCACCGCGGAGGCGACCCGGTATGTCGACCTCGGCGGCGGCCATATGGCGGTGATCGCCGACGACGGATCGGTCAGCTTCACCCTGGCCGACCACCATGGCACCGGCCAACTCGCCATCGACGCGACCTCGTTGACCATCTCCCAGCGCCGGACCGCTCCCTTCGGCCAGATCCGGGGGCAGCAGCCGGAATCCTGGCCGGGCAGCCGGGGTTTCGTCGGCGGCATAGCCGACGGCACCGGCCTGACCCATCTCGGGGCCCGGGAGTACGACCCGGCGTTGGGCCGGTTCGTCTCCCCCGACCCGGTGCTGGTCACCGCGGACCCGCAGCAGTTGAACGCGTACCAGTACGGGGGGAACAGCCCGGTCACGGTCGCCGATCCGCTGGGGACGATGCTGCGGGAGTGCTGGTCGGGCCAGTACACATGCAGTCACAACAGCCAGGGCGACGTCACGGACGTCGACTACGGGAAGAACTACGGGCGCCAGACCGGCGCCAGCGGTGGCACCCCGGCCCCGCGGTGGGTGGGTGAGCAGCAGAGTAACTCCCGGAGCTGCCGCAACGATCCGGGCTGCTCGGGTACGGCGGCCCAGCAGATGCTTCAGGCGCAGAACGACCGGCGTGCGGAGTATCTGGCTGCCGTGCGGCTGGCGGAGCAGATGGCCGCTGCCGCCGCGGCGCAGCAGAACCAGTCGTGGTGGCAGACGGGTCTGAGTATCGCGGCCGATGTGACCGGCATCAGTGACGGGTGGGCCCGCATCACGCAGGGCGACGCGATGGCGTGCGCCATGACGGTTCTCACCATCGCCACGGGCGGCAGTGGCCGAACGGCGGCGCTGGCGCTGCGTTATGGCGATGACATCATCGGCGCCGCGCGTCAGGCTGAGAACACCATGGGGAGTTGTGCGCGGCACTCGTTCCTGTCCGGCACCGAGGTGCTGATGGCGGACGGCACCCGCAGGGACATCGACGATCTGGAGGTCGGCGACGAGATCCTGGCGACCGACCCGGAGACGGGCGAGACCAAGCCGCGGCGCGTGGTGGCCACGATCATCACGGACTCCGACAAGGAGTACACCCGCGTCTCCGTGACCGGCGCCGACGGTGACGAGAGCGAGATCATCGCCACCGCCCACCACCCGTTCCGGGACGAGGCCACCGACACCTGGACCAACGCCACCGACCTCACCCCCGGCGCCCAATTCCGCACCCCCGACGGCACCACCACCGAAGTCACCGCCGCCCTCACCTACAACGACACCGCCCGCACCTACGACCTCACCGTCGAAGAACTCCACACGTACTCTGTGCACGCGGGGGCGACGCCGGTCCTGGTGCACGACAGCAATTGCACTGTGGGGCGGTGGATGTCGGAAGATGAATATCGAGCGATGGGGGATACGGGACAGGTTCAGGCAGGCCGTGGTGGTGCTTCGACCTATGTAGCCAGTCCGGCTAATTCCGATGCCTATCGAAGGCAGGCCGCACCAGGGACGATCTATGCGGAGTTCGATCTTCCATGCTCGTGCCTGAAACCCGCTGGCGAGCCTGGGTGGGCGCAAATACCTGGCCCTCGCCATCCTCTTTACTCAAGGCTGAACGCCCGGAATGGTCTACCGCCGCCAGAGATTGCCTGCTTTCGGAAATATAAGGATTGTCGATAGGAAATGACTATTTCCTTGACTGGGATACTCGAGGCGCGGATCGAGAAGGTGCGCAAGCAGCTCGAAGAATCTGGTTTTACTCTGGAGCTGTTCAGCGGGCCGAGGCGTGCAGGAAAGGAATCCTTCGCTGTCTACCTACAGAGAAGGGATAGGGGGTGTCACTTTACTGTCTGGAACTCGGGTGAGGTGCAGGTTTCGGTCATTGACTACGGCCGCGACCCCTCCCCTAGGGAGACGTATCTGTCCGATGTCGGCGGAGATCGAATGGAATCGGAGCTCCAGAAAGTGATTGTTTGGGTTTCAAGCGGTTCCGAAGCGGGGTAAGGATATCGCTTGAGGGCCTTTGCTTCACTGGGATGTTCGGGCGGCGTTCGGTCATCGTGCCCAGGGGGAACGCCGACAGCAGGAACGTCGAGTTCGATCAGTCAGTTGATCTATGGCTTGGGGCGCCTCCGGGGGCTGCGGCTCGTGGTGAGCGTGCAGGGAAAGGTTTGGATTAATGGGGAGTCATGGCTCTATCGTGAATCGAAATCTCGGGAATCGGATCATCGAGATCACAGAAATCGATGACGTGTCATCCGGCGAGCGTGTGATTGAATTCCGTGACCCTGGAAGGTTCGAAGTTGGAGCCCATGTCGCAATCATCATCCCTGAGGGCGGAGGTTGGGCTGAGGCTATGGTTAGCATTAATCCTCATATCTCAGAGATTTCAGCAGAATTCATTGTGTGGCTTATTGGAACCGCGCAGGCCATCGTGCAAAACCCGTGATGGGCAGTGCTGATGGAGGGCGGGGGGCGAGGGGTGACATTGATGTTCCTCTGGTTGGTGTTGCCCCCTCTCGCGCCGTCAGGAATGGAAGTAACCGTCACCACCACTCGAACCACCACCACAACGGCGACGGTCCACAACCTCACCGTCGAAGGCGTCCACACGTACTATGTGCTCGTCGGCGGGACTCCGATCCTCGCTCACAACAGCAACTGCGGCGTGACCATTGACGACGGCAAGTGGGATTACTTCTTCGGACATGTTGACTCTAATCCGCACAATGCGGAGAGACCGACACGGAATGCTTATCGGTTGGAGTCGATCGGAATCCGTGACAACGCTGCCGGGCACGAGATCCTCACCGAGCACTTCAACGAGGCGATGAGGAGTGGAGTCGTGGATTCTCATGTGAATCCGAGAACTGGACTCACGAACGTGCGGACGGAGTCGCTCCTCTATGGACCGCGCGGCGCTCTCTTGATTCGCGCTAATTTTGAAATGACTGGCAGCGGAGCGAGGCTCACCACGATGATCCCTATTGGAGGACGGGGCTATGGCAGGTGATGTCATGGAGGTTCCGGGAGACCTCGAATTCATCGAGGTCTTCGGATCTGCCCCGGAGCCGACGGAGCATGATCCGGACGTATGGCGAGTCGAGACCTCCATAGGCGATGCCGACGATTCCGTGGCGCTGAGCTTCGATATTGGGGCGCGGTCGGTACGGTTGACCAGGGAGTCGATGGGCGAATGTGAAATCGAGATCTATCGTGAGCAGGTCGATCGAATTCTTCTGTACTCCCGGGGCGGAGAGCGTGGCATTGTTCTGGAAGTGAACGTTCCTGGTTTCGCATGCGAGCTCAGGGTCGTCGTGTTTCCCCGGTTTCGCCTGGTGAACCCCATGCTGTACGTGGGGCGTTGACAGATTCTCGCCAGGGTTGGGATGGAGAACGAGGGGGAGTGAGACCCTCATCGCTGAGGATGAGCGAAATCTGAGCGCCGGCGATTCATAGCGGCGCGATCGTCGCCGCCGTCGACCACGCGACCACGGCCGCTGCCGTGCACAACCTCACCGCGGAGGGCACCCACACCTACCATGTGCTGGCGTGGAACATAGAAATAGGCCGTACGTCGTATTCGAGCCCCGGAGCAGGTGGGCACTTGCGAGCATCAGAGCAGATCATCAATGAGGTTGCTCAAGGATTCCGCAGTTTGGAAAACGCTATGGCCTGGTTCTCTTCGCTGGAGCAAGTTCAGCAACGGGCGGTACTGCAGGAGGTTGTTCGCTACTCCATGCAGGCCCATGCCACGGTAAATGACGCACGTGAGGGACTACTGCGATCAGGCGTCAAGTCGACAATGACCTCGGCGGTGTTGATTGTTCAAGAACCGATTCTCGAACAAATGGGGGCGCATGACTCACGTGGATAGTCGGACAGGCTCACGTGTCGCCTATGATCAGACTCGAGGGGTTTTGATTATCGAGAACTCATATATGATCCATGGTTTCAGATATAGTGAGGACGCTTTCGCGACCAGCGGAAGGTACGTGATGCCGTGAAAGCAAGTCTGCGCGTCATGCGGGAGGGGCAACATTACCTGGTCCGCTTCACAGAGCCGCAACGTGACCTGGTTCGAGAGACGCTCTTGTTCGTCAAGGACCGCACGGGTGGAAATATCGCCTCCATGTTGCGTACCGGGGTCGACCGCGCAAGGCTGGACCAGGTGCGCGAGAAACTATCTGGATGCGAAGTGATGCTATCGGCGGCGGAAGTGCATGTCCTTTTCTCCGCGCTGGTCACTGCTGTGGTGGAAATTCGCACCGAACAGGAGTTTTTCACGCGCGTTGGGTTCTTCAAGGAGCAGGCGGTGTCGCTGGCGAATGCGCTGGTACGTGATATCGCATCAGCAGGTGATCCGGGCTGAAGAGCACCGTGAAGCACCCTCTGGTGTTCAGTTAGGTCGGTCAGGCGCTGCCACCTGGCTTGGTCGCCGAATTTTTCGCATGGTGGCGAACTCGTCACCTCGGAGCTGGCCGACATGATCCGGCCTGGCGCGACGATTGCCGACGGTCTGCACGGCCCCAGATTGGGACGGTGCCCCTGCGGTGCTCGTCAACGGCCCCTGCCGCTCGATCACCTTCGGACGGTGCTTGAAGTGCCGGAACAACCCCGCGGGCGGGGCCAAGCGGACACCTCCTGAACGAACTCGCGGATGACGCGGCCGCGCTGGCGGTCGTGGAGGCCGACTACAACATCCCATGGGGCCCGAGCCTGGAGGCCATCGACGCCGCCGCGCCGGACAAGCAGTACGGGACGACTTGGCGGCGGCTGCAGAAGATCCTGGGGGCGCCCGCCCGGTCTCCCGTGTGGTCGGCCGCCGAGGAAGCTCGTCGGCAGATCGCCGAGTACGTGGACGCCAGCGACGACGTCGACGCGATCGCTCTCGCAGCCCGGCCACTGATGCCGCGCAGGCCGGACGATATCGCCGAAAAGATTCTGCGTGACGGCTGGAGGATGAGCCTGGCCCGCCGCGACGTGCCGGCGGCCCAGTGCACGCGCCTGGGCAAGGAACTGGGGGCCGCTCAGCATTTTCCCAAGGCCTGTGAGATCACGG
Source organism: Streptomyces sp. SBT349 (assembly GCF_001083795.1). Lineage (GTDB taxonomy): Bacteria > Actinomycetota > Actinomycetes > Streptomycetales > Streptomycetaceae > Streptomyces. Next base: position 46,914 of record NZ_LAVK01000007.1, on the reverse strand, counting down.
CTGACCCGTCTTCGGCGGCGGACCCCGAGCCCTGGCCTGGCTCATCACCCTGCTCCTGGACGACATCACCAACCGCGCCCCGGACCATGGCGCAGGCCGCCCCCCGGCCGGACTCGTCAGCGCCACCACCGAAGGCTGGCAAGGCCGCAGGCCACCGTTCATCCTCGCTCGCGGCGAGCTGGAGGCACTACGCGACAGTTGACAAAGTGATCGACGCGAAGCCCTACCTCTCGGTGACCCTGTCGTACGCACTCGCCGAAGTGGCCGTGGTGAGTGCGAGCGGCGATTCCCGCGACCTTCCGGCGCATGCGCATCACCGCTTTCCCCTGTCCCGTCGTGGGTGCTTTCCGCAGCCGAATTCCCGGAATGGCAAGCGTGGTTGGTGCCGGCCGCAGGTATAGTCACGGACGGGTTGTCCAGCACGTGTGCGCGGGTGTGGACAAGCAATGGTTGCCTGGGGGGGGGCAGTGATGGGACGTCCCGAGCGTGCACTGGATCCGGAGGCGGGGCCCGTTGAGCGGTTCGCCTTCGACCTGCGGCAGTTACGGGTGGCCGCCGGAAAGGTGAGCTACCGGGCGTTGTCCCGACGTGCGCACTTCTCGGTGACGGCGCTGTCGGAGGCCGCCGCCGGCCATCGGCTGCCGAGTCTGGAGGTCACCCTCGCCTACGTGAGGGCCTGCGGGGGCGACGTCACGGACTGGGAGGAGCGGTGGCGGAAGCTGGCGGCCGCGCAGCACGCCGAATCGCCGGACGAGGACCCGCCGCCCGCGGCGGACGCGCCGTATCTGGGGCTGGCGACGTTCGAACCGGGAGACGCGGAGTGGTTCTTCGGGCGCGAGCGGCTGGTGGCCCGGCTGTGTGCCCGGCTTGAGAGCACCGCGTTCCTCGCGGTGTTCGGCGCGTCGGGAGCGGGCAAGTCGTCGGTCCTGCGGGCGGGCCTGCTGCCCGCCGTCGCGAACGCCACCGCCGCGGAGGGCGGGGCCTGGCCGACCGCGCTGCTGGTTCCCGGCGCGCGTCCCCTGGAGGAGCTGGCGATCCGCCTGGCCAACCTCGGCGGGGTGGCGGCGAGTTCGCTGCACGGCGCGCTCCGGGCCGAGCCGGACGGCATCCGTCTCGTGCTGCGGCAGGTGCTCGCCGAGCGGTCCGAGAAGGCCCGTGTACTGATCGTTGTCGACCAGTTCGAGGAGGTCTTCACGCTCTGTCGCGACCAGCAGGAACGCGACCGGTTCATCGACTGCCTCGTCGCCGCCGCTCAGGAGCCGCGCGGCCGGGTGGTCCTCGGGGTGCGGGCCGACTTCTACGCCCGCTGCGCGGAGCACGCCGGGCTGGTGGCCGTCCTGGACGGCCACCACATGCTGGTCGGGCCGATGAACGAGGAGGATCTGCGCAGCGTGGTCACGGGGCCCGCCGGGCGCGCCGGGATCAGGGTCGAAGCGGAGCTGGTGGAGGCCGTCGTGGCCGACGCCCACGGCCAGCCGGGCGCTCTCCCGCTGGTCTCCCACGCGCTGCGGGAGACCTGGCGCCGGCGCAGGGGCGTCGCCCTGACACCGGCCGGGTACCGGGCGGCCGGCGGCGTGCGCGGGGCCATCGCGCAGAGCGCCGAGCGCGTGTACGGCAACTTCGACGCGGAGCAACGGCGCGTCGCGGCGGCGCTGTTCCTCCGGCTGACCGCGCCGGGCGACGGCACCGAGGACACCCGCCGACGGGCCCCTCGCGCGGAGTTCCTGGGCGGAACGGAGGGCCGCGCGGTGGCCGCCGTGCTGGACCGGTTGATCGCGGCCCGGCTGGTGACCGCCGACGAGGACACGGTGACCGTCGCCCACGAGGCGTTGATCCGGAACTGGCCGCGGCTTGCCGCCTGGCTGGCCGAGGACCGGGATCTGCTCCGCGCCCACCGTCGGCTGACCGATTCCGCGGCCGAATGGCACCTGCACGGGGAGGACGAGGCGCTGCTGTACCGCGGGGTGCGCCTCGCCGGGTGGAGGAGCCGCCCGCTCGACCGGCTCAACGCGCGGGAGTCCGCGTTCCTCGAAGCCTCGCGCGTCCGTGAGGCCGCCGAGCGCACGGCCGAGCGGCGGCGGGTGCGGCTGACCGTGACCGGGCTCGGCACGGTGCTCCTGGTGGTGAGCGTCCTGGCGGGGGTGGCCGCGGTGCAGGCGGATCAGGCCGCGAGGGAACGGCGCGTGGCGCACTCCCGGCAGCTGGCGGCCGAAGCCCGCGGGCAGTTGCAGGTCGACCCGGAACGTGGCCTGCGGACCGCCCTGCGCGCCTACCGGGTCTCACCGACCGCGCAGGCCGACGCGGCGCTGCGGCAGGCCGTGGCGGACGACCGGATGCTCGCGGTCGTGTCGGGGGGACGAGAGCGGGTGCTCGGGGTGGCGATCAGCCCGGACGGCACGCGGCTGGCCGACACCGACTCCGAGGGCACCGTCCGGGTGTCCCGCTTATCGGGTGGCGCCGTCTCCGACGCGCCTTCGCTCGTGCTGCGCGGCCACGGCACGGAGGCGTGGTCCCCGGCCTTCAGCCCGGACGGCACGCGCCTGGCCACGGCGGGACTCGACGGCACGGTTCGCGTCTGGGACCTCGGCGGCGGCGAGCCGCTCGTGCTGCGCGGACACCGCGGGCCCGTGTGGAACGTGGCGTTCAGCCCGGACGGCACGCGGCTGGCCGGCGCCGGCGACGACGGCACCGTCCGGGTGTGGAACGCGTCCGGGCAGGGCGAGCCGCTGGTGCTGCGCGGCCATCGCGGCCCCGCGGTGGGCGTCGCGTTCAGCCCGGACGGGCGGCACCTGGCGAGCAGCGGCCACGACCGCACCATCCGGATATGGGACGTGTCGGGACGGGGCGAGCCGCGGGTCCTGCGCGGCCACGAGGACGCGGTGAAGACGCTGGCGTTCAGCCCGGACGGCACGCTGCTTGCCAGCGCCAGCATCGATGGCACGGCCCGGGTGTGGGACACGGAAGAGGAGCGCGCCCCCGTCGTGTTGCGCGACCACGACGGCACCGTCGAGGGGCTCGCCTTCGGCCCGGACGGTCATCTCCTCGCCACCACCAGCGACGACGGCACCGTCCGGGTGTGGAACGCGGACGGCCGCAGCCCGCCCCTCGTGCTGCGTGGCCACCGGGAAACGGTCTGGGCCGCCGCCTTCAGCCCGGACGGCACGCGGCTGGCCAGCGCCGGCGACGACGGAACCGTCCGCGTCTGGGACCCCCGGGGCCCGGGGCGACCCCTAACGCTGGGCCGCCACACGGGCGAGGCGTGGACCGCCGCGCTCAGCGCGGACGGGCGGCGCGTCGTCAGCGGCGGGGCCGACGGCACCGTCCGCGTCTGGGACGCCGACGGCCGTTCGGACCCCCTGCTGCTGCGCGGGCACGGCGGGCCGGTGCTCAGCGTCGCCACCGACTCCCCCGGCCGGCGGGTGGCCGCCGCGGGCGAGGACGACACCGTGCGCGTCTGGGACACCGCCGGGTCCGACGGCCCCCGCCTCCTGCGCGGACACGGGGGATCCGCGTGGTCCGTCGCCCTCAGCGCCGACGGGCGGCGTGTCGCGACGACCGGCGACGACGGAGCGGTCCGGGTGTGGGACGCCGCCGATGCCGGCGAGCCACGGATCCTGCGCGGACACCGGGGCTACGCGTGGGACGTGGCGTTCAGCCCCGACGGGCGACGCCTGGTCACCAGCGGCGAGGACGGCACGGTACGGGTGTGGGACCTCGCCGGCGGCGCGGACCCGCTGATCCTGCGCGGACACGGGGGACTGCCGTTCGCCGTGGCGTTCACCCCGGACGGGCAGCGCGTCGTGAGCGCCGGTGACGACGGAACGGTGCGCGTGTGGGACACCACCGGCACCGGCCGGCCGCTGGTCCTGCGCGGGCACCAGGGGTTCGTGTGGAACATAGCGATCAGCCCCGAGGGGCGCTGGATCGCCAGCACCGGCAAGGACGGCACCGTACGCGTCTGGGACGCCGAGGCCGTCGAGGCCATGGCGGACACCGCGGAACCAGTCGTCCTGACCGGCTTCGCCGCCTCCGTCGAGGGCCTCGCGTTCCAGCCCGACGACGGGCGACTGGTCACCACGCACGGAGACGGCACCGTCCGGCTGTGGCACTGCGACACGTGCGCCTCCCCCGAACGGATCCTGACGCTGGCCGACCAGCGCATCGCCCAGGCCACGGCACCCGCACCTGCACCCGCACCCGGACTCGGAAGCCCTCATCCCTAAGCTGGCCCGTACGAAGCCGCCGAGCGTGGGCCCGCTGGTCGAGCTCCACCGTCCGCGCCGTCGGCGAGAAGCGCGCACGTCCGAACAACTCCCGGCAACCCGCCCCGGCGGCCGCCCACGACTGCCGCAGCTCGCGAGCGCACAGCTCAACGACCCCCGCCTCCGGATCCGGCGCACGCCGGGGACGCCCCCTCACCGCCCCCGGACGACCGTTGTTTGTCCACGGCCGCACCCACGTGCTGGACAACTCATTTGCGCCTATATCTAGGCATCGCACCACAAGGAACGCGCTTTCCGGCCCGGCACTGACACGGCCGGGGGGCGCCAGGCCATACGAGCGGGAAAGTAGGGGTGGACCCAATGAAGGTACGTTCACGCTTGATCAGAACGGCGACGGTGGCGGCGGCGGTCTGCGCGGTCGTCGGAGTCGGCGTCGCTCCTTCGGCGGCAGCGCCGGCGACGGCACCGACGACGGCACCGGCGACGTCCCAGCCCGGCACCATGGGCTGTCAGCCGGTCAACGTCGCCCTGTACTACTGGTTCTACACGTCCTCCGGCGCCCTCGACTACCGGATGTACGACTGCAGCGGGAACAAGGGCCTCAACTCCGACGGCTACGCGGTGGACGCCGGGAGCTGGTCCGGGTACGTCCGCTTCTCGGGGGGGAGCTGGACCTGGTTCTGCGACAACGAGGTGCTGTATCTCGAGGGCCGACGCGTCGTCCGCCTCGACATCGCCGCGTCGCGGATCACCGAGTGCGGCGGGCTCGCGTCGGCCGACGGACAGAACCAGCCGACCGACGGACAGAACCAGCTGAGCGCCGAGGACCGGCTCGCCCTCGTCGGGCAGGGGTCGTGAGGCACCAGCAGGGATGATCGGCGGGGCGCCCGGGACATCGGACCCGGGCGCCTACGCCCGCCGCGTCACGGGGTGTGGTTGTGATCGAGACGATGCGCCGGACGGACGACGCGCCGACGAGGGCGGTCGGGACCGAACGCGAAACACCGGACCAGAGGCTCACTCGGAGGCTGACGCTCTCCTCTCCGGGCCGGCCGTTGCCCAGGGGCCGAGGGCGAACCCACCACCCTCCCGCCGGACTTCCACGGCGCCCGCGCCACCGAAGTGCGCGGGGACGATGAGCTCCCGTTCATCGGCCGCCCGCCCGAGGATCCGCCGGCGACTGGCCACCGCCTGGTCCGGGGCCAGGCAGGCGTTGCTGTTGCAGCAGGGCTGGAGGATCTGCACCGGGCTGTGCAGCAGGTCTCCGACGAAGGCCGCCCGGTCGCTCCCGGACGCGAGGCGCAGCACGGATGAGCCGGGAGTGTGGCCGGGCGCGGACTCCAGGGTGAGGTGTTCGTCGATGCGGTGGAGGCCGTCCCACAGCACGGCCTGTCCGGCCTGCCGGACGGGCGCGACGCTGTCCTCGTAGATCAGGCGGTCGACCTCCAGCAGGCCGTTCCCGTACGCGTTCTCCGGACCGTAGTGGAAAGCGTCGGCGGCCGGGATGAGGTAACGCGCGTGGGGAAACGTCGGCACCCACTCCCCGTCCGCGTCAACGGTGTTCCAGCCGACGTGGTCGACGTGGAGGTGGGTGTTGACGACGACGTCGACATCCTCCGGCCGCACACCGGCCCTCGCCAGGAGGCCGAGGAGATCACCCCGACAGTGGTGGAACGGCGGCATGCCCGGCCGCTCGCGCCCGTTGCCCGCTCCGGTGTCGACCAGGACGGTCCGCCCGGCGCTGCGCAGCACCCAGGTCTGCAACGCGATCACCGCCAGGTCGCTGTCCGGTTCCCAGTGGTCCGGCGCCAGCCAGTCCTGGTTGTCCTTCCACACGTCGGCGGTTGCTCCCGGGAACATGGCGGAGGTGGGCGCGAAGGGCCTGTGCCACTCGACGACCCGGATGACCTCGACGTCCCCCAGCATCATGCTCTCCACGCGCTCGTTCCCGTTCGTCATGCCCTCGACCCTAGGAAGGCGGAACGATCCACTCAATGCCCGTCCGGCTCAAGGGAATACGCGTCCGTCTCACGCTTCGCGCGCGGCGATATCCTGGGTGGATGGATGTGGTGAGCGACGCGATCTCCGCCGCACACCTCGGGCACCCCTCCTCCCACCGGGTGCGGATGAGGGGGAGCTGGTGCGCGCGGCTGGACCCGTACGAGGGCGCGGGCTTCTACGTCGTCCTGAAGGGCACCTGCCGGCTACGCACCGACGGCGGCGCCCCGATACCTCTCGCCGTGGGTGACGCGGTGCTGCTGCCTCATGGCACGGGCCATATGATCAGCGATTCCGCGGTCGACGCGGCGGTCGCGGAGGAGAAGGCGGTGCCGTTCGCGCGGTGGCTCGCGGGGCCGGAGCCGCGAGCCCTGCCCGATCGCCACGAGACGGAGTTGCTCTGTGGCACGTACTGGCTCGACTGCAGCCGCATGCACCCGCTCATGGCAGAGCTGCCCGAGGTCGTCCACCTTCCCCACCGGGTGGGCGGCCACCTCGAACTCCGTGCCGCGATCGACCTGCTCGCCGGTGAGCTGGACGAGAGGCGGCCCGGCTCATGCATCGCGCTCCCGAACCTGCTCGACCTCCTCCTCGTCTACATGATCCGCTCCTGGATGACCGAGACCACCGACGGAGTCTGGCCCGGCGCACTGGGCGACCCGGTGACGGCCGCCGCCCTGCGGGCGCTGCACTCGAACCCGGCCGCGCCGTGGAGCATCGACCGCCTGGCCGGGGAGGCGGGCGTCTCCCGCCCCACCCTGGCGCGCCGGTTCACCACCCTGGTCGGCCGCCCGCCGATGGCGTACCTCACGTGGTGGCGCCTGATCCTGGCCGCCACCCTGCTCCGCGACACCCCGGAGACCCTGGCCGCCATCGCCGGCCGAGTCGGCTACGGCAGCCCGTACGCGCTCTCGCACGCCTTCGCGAGGGAGTTCGGCATCACACCGGGGCGGTATCGCGCGCAGGCCGCGGGTCGATCCGCTCCCCCCGGGTGATCCGCCGCGTCTTCGTGTGCACGCGTCGGCGCCTCCGTCGTCCGGGGGCGGGCTCGGGATGCCCCCGCCGTCGTGTGACGGCGGAGGCGGTGTTCCGTTGACGCTCTCGGTCCGGTCAGTACCAGCGCTGGAGCTGCCAGTAGGAGATCGGGCCGCCGCCGTAGCAGCGCATGGTCCAGTTGTAGCGGACCTGCAGGTCGAGCGCGGCGTGCTCGCACTGGTAGTAGAAGAAGAACTCGTCGATGGTGTGCCAACTGGCGGCGGCCTGGAAGTCGCCGGAGGCAGCCTCCCTGGACGTGACTCGCACGCCGGAGTCACCGCTGTCGGCCACAGCCGGGCCGGCGGCAAGACCCCCGGCGAGTGCGGCGGTGGCCGCGGTGGCGGCTAGAAGGCGTCGGATGCGCATGTGATGTCCCCTCCTGGTGGTTCGTGGGGGAATCGTGCGCCGCGGCCGGGTCGGCGACCAGGGGCAGGCCATGTCCAGGACGGATCCGGACATGGAAGAAGATGACCAGGCATGTCCGACGAGGACCGGACACCCACCGGCACCCCGCCACGGACGTGACGGCGTGGGGGCCGTTCTCGACCACCTCGTCCGGCGTCGCGCCCACCCGGCCGACCCCGCGCGGCCGGCGTCGGGGTGGCTTCGTGGCACGGGAGTCAACCCGGAGCGGACGGGCGCTCGTTGGCCCCGTTCAGAGATCCACGACGAGGACGGGGGCGCGGGCCATGCGGGCGGGCACCACCGTGAACGGGGCCCCCGAGGTGTTGACCTCGTTGACGAACGTCTCCTCGTACAGGTGCGTCTCGGGGGTGCAGCCAGCGCGGCCTCGCGGCCGGGTTGTCCTGGTGGGACGGTGCGGAGGACGACGGCGTTGTGGTTGAGGCAGGAGTGGGTGGCTTCGCCTTGGTGACCGGCCATGCCTCGACGTGGTCGATGGTGAGGTCGTTGAGTTCGATGTCGCCGAGGGCGGGGGTGATGTGGGTGTTGCCCAGGGTGCGGTAGTTGACCACCGCGTCCTCCACCGTGTGGCCAGCCGGGTCCGAGCGCTCGGCGGCGAGTGCGTCGCTGCTGGCGAGCAGCTCTTTGGTACGGCCGCTGGCGCGTTTGGTGTCGCGTGTGCCATCCGGGTGGTGGCCGAGGCTGGCGGTGGCTCCGCACCGCGCTTAGTTGGGAGTGAGGGCAGGTGATGCCCCCGGGAGAGGGCTTGCTCCTTGCGTCAGAACGCACTCGTAGCAGTCGGGCTCGCGCAGCCTCACATCCGGGATCTCAGCACATCGACCTCACAGCCCGGCGCGAACGCGTCGAAGCCGTGCTCGACCAGCCAGCGAACTCCCAGCAGGCTTCGCAACGACCACCACGCGTGGATCACGTCGAGGTCGACGTCGGTGCCATAACCGGCGATGACGTCGCTCAGGTGTTCCTCGTGTCCGAGCGTGAAGGTGGCGAGGTCGAAGAGGGCGTCACCCCCGGCCGCTTCGGACCAGTCGATGATGCCGGTGACCTCGTCGCCGTCGACGAAGACGTGATCGATCTGCAGGTCGCCGTGCGCGAACACCGGCGTCCACGGCCGGATCGCGGCCTCGGCGACCTGGCGGTTGCGGGTGACCAGGTCGGTGGGCAGGACGCCGTTCGTCACGAGCAACTCGCACTCGCCGTCGAGTTCCGCCGCCAACTCGTCGGGATCCCGTCGGCGCCGGCCGGGCCAGGGCGGCAACGGCGCCTCGTGCAACTTCCGGATGGCGGCACCCGCCGCGGCCCACGCCGCCGGGGACGCGGTCGACGGCTCACCGAGGCGGCCGAGCGCCGTCCCCGGGAGTGCGGCGATCGCGAGCACGGACGGCTTGCGCCACAGGACCTCCGGGGTCGGGACCGGCGCCAGGGCCATCGCCTCGACCTCGACGTCGATGCGCACCTGATCGGCGTCCACCTTCAGGAACACGTCGCCGACGCGCAGCGTCGCGCGCTCGGAATGGGCGACGACGACCTTGACCTCATCCATGGGCGACCAGTATCCCGGGGATGATCGCCGACGTCACCGGGATTATCGCGTGCGACTGCGCGGCTGCTGACCGCGTCCCCCGCTGGATTTCTCGACCCGGTTGAGTTGGTCGATCATGGTCAGCACGGCCTGCTGACTGCCGCCGGACAGGCGAGCGACGCGTACGGCTGCGTCGCGTGCGTTCTCGTGTTCCAGCGCCTTCAGGATCTCGGCATCGTCGAGGATTTCGGTGAGGGCTTTTCGGGCGTCTGCGTCGAGCATGGTGAGGCGCAGGGTGAGTTCGCGGGTGTCCTCGTCGCCGAAGTCGTCCAGCATCCGTAGCTTTCCGAGGAGCCCTTGGATGATGGGGAGGTCCCCGTTGGCGTCGTTCGTGCCGGGGCGGTTGAGGTCTCGCACGTCGTCGCGTTCGAGCGCGTGCAGCAGTTCCAGCTCCGCCTCCAGCTGTCGGGAGTCGGCTTGTTCGTCGGCGAGATACCCGACGGGGACGGAGAAGTACTTCGCCAGGGCCCGGAGGTGGTGGAGCTTGGGGTTGGTCGTTCTGCCGGTCGTGAGTTCCCAGAAGTAGGGGCCGGAGATGCTGACGTCCGTGGCCTTGGTGATCTGCCGGGCGGTGACCTCGTAGGAGGGGGGCGGCTCGCCCTTGGGGACTTTCATGTCCCGGAGCCACTTCAGCTTTTCGGCCAGGGTGCGCCGTCTCCGGGCCGTGGCTGGCATCGGTGCCCCTCACTTCCTCGCTCGTGGTGATCGCTCATGTCGGCTTTGTGTGCACCTTATCGTCGTTCACAGGTGTGGATGGCCGTTCACCGAGTCGGGGTCGTCGAACTGCGTCCCGTCCGGAGTGAGCGTGCGGATTACCCCCTCTGGTGAGCAGGCCGTGGATGCGCTGCTCGTTCTCGTCCCTGTTCCATCTCGTCACTGATCGGGCGGTCCGCGGTGACTGGCGCGAGACACGGCCCGCCGGGCCGAACGGGTGGCGTGCCCGAACTCGCCTCGAACCCGTGCCATGATCCGGTGCTCTGGAGGGTCAATGGGCTGGTGGATCTCTGTTCTCGGTGCGGTGCTGATCGCGGCCGTGCTCCGGGACCTGTTCCACACGATCTGGCATCCCACCCGCCGCGCCGGGATCATCCACCTGGTGATGGCGGGGTTCTGGCGCCTTTCCCGGAGACGGTCCACCCGATTCCCGCTCCTCGGGCTCACCGGCTCACTGGCCATGGTGGTCGTGGTCACCGGGTGGTCGCTCACCCTCGTGGCCGGCTGGACCCTGGTCTACTGGCCGCACATGCCAGACGGCTTCACCCTCAGCTCGGAGATGGAGTCCTCCGGCGCCACGGACCTGCTCGACTCGTTCTACCTGTCGCTGGTCATGATCTCCACCCTCGGTCTCGGCGACATCACCCCGGCGGACACCTGGCTGCGACTGGTGACGCCGCTCGAGTCGCTGATCGGCTTCCTGCTGCTGACGGCCGTGGTGGCCTGGGTACTGGGCATCTACCCGGCGCTCGCGCGACGCAGGGTCGCGGTCTCCCACCTGGCTCTGCTGCGAAGGGCCGGCCTCACCGATCCCGTGCTCGACTCCCCCGGTGGCGCGGCAATCCTCGGGAACCTGGCCAGAGACCTGCTCTGCATCCACGTCGATCTCAGCCAGTACCCGGAGACGTACTACTTCCACGACAGCGAACGGGGCCTGGAGAGCGATGCCACCCTGTCGGCCACGGTCGGCTACGCCACCGACCTGGCCCGCCGGGGCCGGGCGGCCACCCGAGCCGACGTGCAACTGAGCGGCACCCTGCTCGCCGGCGCCCTCGACGAACTCGCCACCGTTCTCGACACGCACTTCCTGCGCACCGGCGGCACCACCGACGAGATCCTGACCCACTACGCCGCCGAACACACCCCCGGCTGAACACCACGCCTCATGTGCGAAGAAGACTGCCCGTTCCACACCCCGGTCTTCGTCGTGACCCACGAGAAGCGCGATCCGTGGGAGCGGCCGGGCGGCACGACCTTCCATTTCGTCAACGACGGCATCGAGAGCGCGCTCGACCAGGCCCGCGGGGCCGCCGGCGACCGCGACGTCCGCATCGCCGGCGGTGGCGAGACCATCCAGGAGTACCTGGACACCGGCCTGGTCGACGAGTTCTCGATCACCCTCGCGCCCGTGCTGTTCGGCACCGGCATCCGCCTGTTCGACCGTGTGGCACCCGACCGCCTAGCCCTGAACCAGGTCCGCACCGTCTCCTCGACCCGGGTGACCCACCTGACCTACACCGTCGGCGAGCGGTAGCCGGCACCACGCCGGCGGGCCGGGTACCCGGCGAGGCGGCCCGTGGCCGATGTCACGTCTCGTTGAGTCACGTGCCGCCGATCCGGCGGATCTCCTCCAGCGGATATGGGGTCTGCCGACTCCGGCGCTGGAACCTGAGGTTGAAGTCCGATATCACGGCCGCGATGGGAGAGTGCCGGGTGAGGATCGCTGCGGCCTCCTCGGGGATTCCGGTGGGACGTTTGCCCTCCGCGTAGGCGCGCACCAGCTCGTAGCGGCCGTCCCGGTCCTCCCTCTGGTATCCGAACAGAGCGGTGACCAGCCAGTTCACCAGATACGTGGCGGTGAAACAGCGGTCGTAGGTCTGATGCCGGTCGAAGAAGCCGGCCTCGTCCTGCGACAGCTCGAACCGGGAGGAGATCGCGAGGCCGTAGTCCGCGAAGAAGAGGCGCCGGCCGTCGGTCAGGATGTTCTCGAAGTGCGCGTCGAAGTGCAGGAGTCCGCGGTCGTTCATGAACGAGATACCGGCTGCCAGTTCTCTCTCCACCATGGCGCAGGCCCGGTTGGCGACCTCGTCGCCCGCTTCGACCTGGGTGCTCAACCACTGGTGCAGGTTTTGCGGGATGTACTCCAGGAACAGCGCGACGCTCGCCGAGGACCGCTGGAGGGCCTCGATCCGGCGGCGCACCTGCGATCCGCCGCCCCGGTACGCGACAGCCCGTTCGATGTCGGCCAGGTCCTCGGGCAGGGGCGTCGAGTCCGGCAGTACTCGCCAGTGGTACATCAGAGGGAAGCCCTCGTGTTCCGCCGCCAGCACCCAGTTCGTCGTCATGGTGTGCACGGCGAGCTCTCTCCAGGCCCCGAAGCCCGGCCCGGCGAGGGTGCCGACGCCGTAGTGGCAGAAGGCGGGCAGCTCGAACAGGTTCGCCGTGGACCGGACGTGCTCGGGCTGCCTCTCCATGTCGCTGAGGGGCACCCGCTTCACGAAGACCGGGGTTCCGGCGACCTCCAGCAGGGACGACGTCCCGCCGATGCCGGATCCGATCGGCTTGGCCGTGTCCACGAGCTCGCGCAGTGCGCGATCACCGCACAGGGCGAGGGAAGTGGAGACGGCACCATGGGCGGTGAGACGCGCACCGTGCGACATGTCAGGGGCTTTCACTGTTGCCTCCACCTGGATGCCGGCCTCGATCCCGCGATGGCGGCGGCACGTCTGAGCCAAGCCGCGACCACGTTCGACACGTGGCTCCGCGGTGTGGCCGGAGCGGGTTGTACCCTCTCGGCCGCACTGTACGTGACGATCGACGACGGGTCGGGGGATCGATGCGCGACTTCGAGCGCGTCTGCCCGGCCGCTCGAACTCCTCCTTGGACGGGCTGATCTCCCTCCGCCCGGCTTCGGTGGCGAGGGCGTGGAGGTTGACCTTGCCCAACGGGTCGTCCTCGCTGATCCACCCGCGGGTGCGGCGACGACGACGCCCGCATCTCGGCGGCGGCATGCCGCGCCTGGGGCGATCCCCGCGCGCGCGGGGTGCGGGGGCCGCGTTGGCTCAGCCCAGCGTGTTCATCAGGGTGGTGACATAGACGTCCAGCCGCTCCTCCACGGCTCGCGTCGTCAGTTCTGTCCTCCCCGCCTCCCGCCATGGCTGCGACACCAACCGCACTTCTTCCGAGCACGCCAGCCCGTCGCGCACCAGCCAGTACAGCCGCTCGCTCGCGGACGCGGCCAGCACCCCGCCGGCCCTCTCGTACGCCTCAGGGAACCGCAGACCCCACGCCGGGCCGTGCAGCAGCGCGAGACTGGTGGAGCAGTGCGCCACATCGAGATCCGCCGGGCCCCAGGAGGTCGCTGCCCAGTCGACGACGCCGGTGATCCGGGCACCTGCCGGGCTTGAACGCGGCACGTCGAACAGCACGTTGCCGGGGTGGAAGTCCCGGTGCAGGAATCGCCCTGCATAGCGCGGCGCCGGCGTGCGGATCACGTCGATCGCCGCGGCCCATGCCGCCGCGTCGGCGCCCTTCGGGACCACGACGGTGTCGGCGGTCGTCAACGCCACGTACTCCCCGGGCCGTTCAGCGGGTCGCAACGCGTGGATCGCCACGAGTTGGCGGGCCAGCAGGGGGACGCGCGCCTCCACTCCCTCATCGTCGAGGACCGTCCGGCCCGCCACATGTGTCATGAGGAGCGACGGATACTCGCAATGCGCCGCGGTCGGATCAACCGCGACCAGTCCGGGAGCCGGCACGCCGGTTTCCGGGAGCAGGGTCAAGGCGCCGGCCTCCCTGTTCAGCGAGTCCTCGGCGCGCTCCACGAAGAACGGGTCGACGAAGCTCCGCAGCACCAGGTCACGGGTGCCTCCGTCCCGCGTGCCGATGGTCAGCCTCCGCATGTCGGCAGTGACGCCGCCGTGCAGCGCCTCGATTCCGACGACCCGTTCGCCGATGTCCAGGTGCCGGCTCACCCAGGCCAGTGTCAACGGTCGGAGAGCCGCCGCCTCGTCGTGATCGGTCACCGTGCGACCTCATCATCCGGACGGCGGCACGCGCGAACGTTTTATCGGAGGCGATGACGAGTGGTGCAGGTGGTGGGGAAGTCGGGCGAGCAGGTCCGTGCGCGCACCCATCGCGATGTCGCCTGACGCGCCGGGAGTGGAGAAGCACGGGACGCCGGAGGTGCCGGAGTTGGAACGGCGCCTGCCGCTGGGGCTCGGCGTCGTCGGGGCGGGGATCGGCGCCGGCTGGGTGTTGCGGCGGGGTGCACTGTCCGCAAGGGCATCCGCCTGCACAGGCGCGACGACGAAGACCTGTACCTGACCACCGCCAGCAGGGCCGAGGAAGCCGCACAGGTGGTCGATTCGGCCACGCGCATGCGAGTTCCTCAGCGACTTCGCGGAGACAGCGCGTGCCGCTTCGGACCTCCTCTTCGGAAGTCCGGCGAGACGGTGGTGTCTTGTCGGCGTTCACAGTGACTGCCTGAGGGTCGCCGCTCTCCGTGGTACGTGCCGCGCGATCGCACCGGATCAGCGTGCCGTCCAGGATCGCGTGATTCGGGCAAGGGACATGGGAGGTCAACGTGGAGACTCTGGTTCGGCGGACGATTGTTCGCCGAGGAAACCGCGTTGGCCCATTCGGCTCCGGCTGACCGCCCAGGGGAACGAATGCGGGGGTGTCTCTTCGGGTGACGGCAGCAGGGAAAGCGAAGCTGGGCGTTCGTTCGCATGCAGGCAGACGGTGCCCGTCAAGGGCTCACCGGCTTGGGTGCCCAGATACCGCACACCGGGAGCAGAGAAGACCCATGTCGCACCACCTCGACACTCCGCTGGCTGCCCAGAACGGCCAGCTCTACCTCGATGACCTGTATGTCTTTCCCGGCGAGGGAAGCACCGTGTTCATCATGGACGCCAACTCCAACATCACCGGGGTATACGCGGAACCGGGTTTCCACCACGAGGCCCGCTACGAGTTCAGGGTGCACTTCGACGGTGCCGAATTCGAGGCCCTGACCTACCGGTTCTCCTTCGGCGAGCCGGACGGCGACGGCCGCCAGAGCGTGCGCCTGCACAGCCTGACCGGCGCGGATGCCCGCGAGGACGACGCCGAGGGCGAGTTCGTGCTGGAGGGTCACACCGGCGAGACCGCTACCGCCGACCGCATCCGGGTCTGGGCCGGCCGCATCGCGGACGCCTTCTACATCGACCTCGACCTGCTGGCGATCGTCAACGGCGCCATGGGCAAGGGCACGGCCGTGGACCTGTCCTCCTGGCATCCGCGGGAGGCCCAGAACAGCTTCCACGGCACGTCCGTCCAGACGATCGTTCTCGAAGTCCCGCACGGCCATCCGCAGTTGAAGCCGGGTGCGCGGGCAGGGATCTGGTGCGCGTCCAAGCTGGCCACCGACGCCGGCGGTTGGCGGCAGATCAACCGCGCGGGCAACCCGATGATGTGGCCGATCTTCTGGCCGGGCGACACGGACTTCTCCAACCCGGCCAACACCCGCCACCCTTCGGAGGACATGGCCGCCGCCGGTGACCACATCGCCGCCCAGGTCGCCGCCGTCGTCAAGGCCACGGGCACCTCGGGCGACCCCGAAGGCTACGGGCAGATGGTGGCCCGGCAACTCTTCCCGGACATGCTCCCGTACGTGATCGGGACGCCCGCATCCTTCGGCTTCGCCACCCGCAACGGCCGTACCCGCGCGGACAACGTGCCCGAGACGATGCTCTCGCTCGTGACGAACATGGCCGTCCCCTCGGGCCTCGGCCCCGCCGCATCCGCCGACCAGCGGGTCCCGCGGTTCCCGTACGTCGTCCCAGCACAGTGAGGGCGATCGCCTTGGTCGGCAGCCTCTCGTCGGCGGCCTCGACGTTCGGGTCGTCGCCTCCTCAGCGGTCGCCGTCGCCGTCGCTGGTGCGGATGAGGGTGCCGTGGGGGTCGCGTTCGTAGGTGCGACGGGCGTTCTTCCCGATCTTGCGGGTGACCTCGTCGGCGAGGTCGAGGCCGTTCATCTCGGCGATGGCGGCGAGGTAGATGAAGACGTCGGCGAGTTCTTCGCCGAGGTCGGGAAGCCGCCTGCACCAGGCGGTGAAGGCCTCGCCGACCTCGGCGTTGAGGAGGCCGAACTCCAGGGCGATGTCCGTGGTGTTGAAGCCCTTGGCGCGCTTGTTGTCCCAGGCCAGCGTCTGAGCGGTGCGGATGTCCACGGCGTTCCTCCGGCGGTGGGGCGAGGGGATACGCCTGAGCCTAGGGGAGGTGGGCGGTGCCGCTGATCTCACGGCGTCATGTGGTCAGTTCCGCTTCCCCGTGGGCGAACGGGTGGAGATCGTGATGTCGAGTTCGATGGTCTCTTCCTCGTGCCCGTCGCAGCCGTTCTGCAGAGCGGTCCGCATCTCACTCCACGAGGTGCAGGGGACGATGCCGGTCTTCTCCGTCTCGCAGACCATCACCTCCCGGGAGCCCTTGTCGCGCACCAGTCGCACACCCATGTGGTGGGTGGGCGTCTCGATCCGCGCGTAGTGCTCCTTGCTGCCCTTGTCCTGGAGGAACTGCGTGGCTCGGATGATGTGGGAGGTCAGTTCCTTGCCTGCCTCGGTCACCTTGCAGGTGATCTCCTTGTGGCTGCCGGGCTCCCACTCGCCCAAGCTTTTCGGCGCCGCCGTCGAGTCGCCGAGGAGGTCCGTCACGTCCCGGTACCCGGCTTGGGGTTCGAGCTCGCGCATCACGTTCCAGGCCGTGCTGACGGCGATGACGACGTCCTTGACCTCCTCGTCCAACGCGCCGACGCCGCCGTCGCGCAGCAGCCTGGCCAGCTCTTCGAGATCCTTCGCGGCGGGCTCGTCCCGGCTCCCCTCGGGCTGCCAGTCGACCAGTGCCTCCCACATCGGCTCCAGCCAGAGCGGCTCGCGCTGGTGAATCCTCACCCAGCCACCGCACAGCCCGTTCTTCTTGACATCCCCGAGCCACTCCTGCATGTCGGCGGCCGCGTCGTCGCTCAGCCGGCTCGCATAGAGCAGCTGGCAGACGTAGGCCATCCGCGCCTGGACCGTGGACTGATCCAGGCTGGCCGGGGCGTTCCCGGCGGGAGTGCCGGCTTCTTCGCCGCCCGGTTTCCAGCGGTCCTTCTCTTCCTGCCTGGATTCCCTGGTGCCGCCGCGCTTTTCCCGCATGGCTTTCTCTTTTCTGACCCGCTGGACCGGAGCGGTGGCCGTGCTGCCGCCGCCGGTCGGCGCCGCCGTGAGCCGGGGAGTGCCAACGTCTCGCGCCGGCGCCCTCCTCGCCTCGGTGTCCACCGCCTCGGCCTTGCGTTCGAACCGGTCGTCAGGATCGTTGAGGTCCAGGTCCAGGTCCGCGCCGTGGTCGTGCCGGTCCTGCCGGAGCAGGCCGACGACGGCCCTGTTGCCGAGGGTGCGTTGCAGGGTGAGGACGGCCTCGGGGGAGAGGCGTCCGGCCGGGGCCGAGCGCACGAGGGGTGCGGCTTGAACCGGCGCGGCCCTCTCCGGCCGACGTGGGGCATGGTCCGGTGTACCGGTGCCTTCGTGGTCGCGCATCGGGGCCCTCCAAAGCGGCAATGACGATTCTGGTTATCGCAGCGCAGGGCCGGGCTGGAAGGTCGCCTCAGCCCGCCGCGTTGTCGACGCGCAGCCGGACCTGCTCCTCCAGACGCTGAAGGCTGGTGTCCAGGGCGTCGCGCACGGCCGCGGCGCCCGGGTCGTGGGCGTCGTCGAAGAACGACAGGTGCACCGTCACCTCACTGGCTCCGCCGTCGATGCCCGCGACCTGGAGCCAGCCGGTGTAGCTGTCCTGATCCCGGGTGCCCCATTCGAGCCGCATCTGGTCCCGCTGGGCCCGGAACAGGGCGGAGGTGTCCTCGTCGGTGCGGTCCTCGTGCACGGTGACGGCGGGAGGGTCCCCGGCGTTCACGTGCAGGGCGTCCGGGAGCCAGGCGTCCAGCTGGTTGAGATCGGCGGCCTGGTCGAAGACGTGCTCGGGCTGGGCGGGCATCGTGCGTGAACGTTCGTACTCGGTCATCGCGGTACCGTCCTCGGCTCGGTGTCGTTCAACGGAACGCGTACAACGGAACGCGTGCCCGGCCCCGGCGAGGACACGCCCCGTGGCCTGCCCCCGCGCCCGGGGGCCCTGAAGCGAGAATATGCGGCCTGACACGGAGGCGCCTGCGCTGGTGGGACGGGCCCGCTGCCCCGGCTCACCGGTTCGTGTCCGCGGCGTCCGCGGACTGCGCGACGCCGCCCCTCTCAGGCCCGGCACGTGGGCGCCGTTCCTCCACGCGGGTACCCGGGCGCGGGTACCCGAGCCACGTCGAGGCGTGCGGGTGGCCGGGCGCCCGGACTCAGACGCGGGGAGCGTTGCGCGTGGTGGACGACCGCACCACCAGTTCGGTGGCCAGCTCCAGCCGTGCGGCGTCGAGGGCCTCGCCGCGCGAGAGCCGCAGCAGGGTCCGCAGGGCCACGGTGCCCATCCTGGCGAGGGGCTGGCGAACGGTGGTCAGCGCGGGCGCGGACAGCCTCGTCGCCGGCAGGTCGTCCATCCCGACCACGCTGACGTCCTCCGGAACGCGCAGCCCGCGCCGGCGCAACGCCTCGCGCGCGCCCATCGCCATCGGGTCGTTGGCCGCGAAGACGGCCGTCGGGGGCCGTGGCAGCCGCATGAGCCTGCGGCAGGCGTCGAAGCCCGAGTCCGGTTCGTGGTCGCCGACCACGGTGAGGGCGTCGTCGACCGCGACGCCGGCCGTCTCCAGCGCGGTCCGGTACCCGCCGAGGCGGGCCTGGCTGCACCGCAGCAGCGGCGGGCCGGCGATGAAGCCGATCCGCCGGTGGCCCAGGCGCAGGAGGTGCTCGGTGGCCGTCCGGCCCGCCGCCCAGTTGGTCGCGCCGATGGTCGGCGCGTTCACCCCGGGCAGCCCGACCAGGTCCACCACCACGACCGGCAGGCCCAGCCCGCGCAGCCTCTCCCAGAGCGCGCGGTCCAGGGACCACACGGCGAGGACGATGCCGGCCGGCGCGCGGCGGCGCAGGTCGGCCAGCCACCGCCGTTCCGCGTCCGGCGCCTTCTCGGGGAGCGCGGAGACCAGGGTGCCCAGGCCGGCGGCCCGGGCGGACTGCTCCACGCCGCGCAGGATCTCCGTGGCCCAGGGGTTGATCCCGTTGACGACCACCTCCACGAGGACGCTCCGGTCCCGGGACGCCCGGCCGTGCGGGGGGTGGCCGTGGCGGCGCAGCAGCTCCTCCACCCGTTCCCGGGTTCCGCGGGCGACGTCCCCCCGCCCGTTGACCACCCGGGACGCGGTGGCCGGCGAGACGCCCGCCTCGCGGGCGATCGCCGTGATCGTCATCTTGTCCGCGGCCATGTCCCTTCTCCCTTCCGCTCGCGCCCCGGATCGGGCTGGTCCTCGCCCGCCCGGCGCGCGCCGGGCGGGCGAGGACCAGCCCGATCCGGGGCGCGAGCGGAAGGGAGAAGGGACATGGCCGCGGACAAGATGACGATCACGGCGATCGCCCGCGAGGCGGGCGTCTCGCCGGCCACCGCGTCCCGGGTGGTCAACGGGCGGGGGGACGTCGCCCGCGGAACCCGGGAACGGGTGGAGGAGCTGCTGCGCCGCCACGGCCACCCCCCGCACGGCCGGGCGTCCCGGGACCGGAGCGTCCTCGTGGAGGTGGTCGTCAACGGGATCAACCCCTGGGCCACGGAGATCCTGCGCGGCGTGGAGCAGTCCGCCCGGGCCGCCGGCCTGGGCACCCTGGTCTCCGCGCTCCCCGAGAAGGCGCCGGACGCGGAACGGCGGTGGCTGGCCGACCTGCGCCGCCGCGCGCCGGCCGGCATCGTCCTCGCCGTGTGGTCCCTGGACCGCGCGCTCTGGGAGAGGCTGCGCGGGCTGGGCCTGCCGGTCGTGGTGGTGGACCTGGTCGGGCTGCCCGGGGTGAACGCGCCGACCATCGGCGCGACCAACTGGGCGGCGGGCCGGACGGCCACCGAGCACCTCCTGCGCCTGGGCCACCGGCGGATCGGCTTCATCGCCGGCCCGCCGCTGCTGCGGTGCAGCCAGGCCCGCCTCGGCGGGTACCGGACCGCGCTGGAGACGGCCGGCGTCGCGGTCGACGACGCCCTCACCGTGGTCGGCGACCACGAACCGGACTCGGGCTTCGACGCCTGCCGCAGGCTCATGCGGCTGCCACGGCCCCCGACGGCCGTCTTCGCGGCCAACGACCCGATGGCGATGGGCGCGCGCGAGGCGTTGCGCCGGCGCGGGCTGCGCGTTCCGGAGGACGTCAGCGTGGTCGGGATGGACGACCTGCCGGCGACGAGGCTGTCCGCGCCCGCGCTGACCACCGTTCGCCAGCCCCTCGCCAGGATGGGCACCGTGGCCCTGCGGACCCTGCTGCGGCTCTCGCGCGGCGAGGCCCTCGACGCCGCACGGCTGGAGCTGGCCACCGAACTGGTGGTGCGGTCGTCCACCACGCGCAACGCTCCCCGCGTCTGAGTCCGGGCGCCCGGCCACCCGCACGCCTCGACGTGGCTCGGGTACCCGCGCCCGGGTACCCGCGTGGAGGAACGGCGCCCACGTGCCGGGCCTGAGAGGGGCGGCGTCGCGCAGTCCGCGGACGCCGCGGACACGAACCGGTGAGCCGGGGCAGCGGGCCCGTCCCACCAGCGCAGGCGCCTCCGTGTCAGGCCGCATATTCTCGCTTCAGGGCCCCCGGGCGCGGGGGCAGGCCACGGGGCGTGTCCTCGCCGGGGCCGGGCACGCGTTCCGTTGTACGCGTTCCGTTGAACGACACCGAGCCGAGGACGGTACCGCGATGACCGAGTACGAACGTTCACGCACGATGCCCGCCCAGCCCGAGCACGTCTTCGACCAGGCCGCCGATCTCAACCAGCTGGACGCCTGGCTCCCGGACGCCCTGCACGTGAACGCCGGGGACCCTCCCGCCGTCACCGTGCACGAGGACCGCACCGACGAGGACACCTCCGCCCTGTTCCGGGCCCAGCGGGACCAGATGCGGCTCGAATGGGGCACCCGGGATCAGGACAGCTACACCGGCTGGCTCCAGGTCGCGGGCATCGACGGCGGAGCCAGTGAGGTGACGGTGCACCTGTCGTTCTTCGACGACGCCCACGACCCGGGCGCCGCGGCCGTGCGCGACGCCCTGGACACCAGCCTTCAGCGTCTGGAGGAGCAGGTCCGGCTGCGCGTCGACAACGCGGCGGGCTGAGGCGACCTTCCAGCCCGGCCCTGCGCTGCGATAACCAGAATCGTCATTGCCGCTTTGGAGGGCCCCGATGCGCGACCACGAAGGCACCGGTACACCGGACCATGCCCCACGTCGGCCGGAGAGGGCCGCGCCGGTTCAAGCCGCACCCCTCGTGCGCTCGGCCCCGGCCGGACGCCTCTCCCCCGAGGCCGTCCTCACCCTGCAACGCACCCTCGGCAACAGGGCCGTCGTCGGCCTGCTCCGGCAGGACCGGCACGACCACGGCGCGGACCTGGACCTGGACCTCAACGATCCTGACGACCGGTTCGAACGCAAGGCCGAGGCGGTGGACACCGAGGCGAGGAGGGCGCCGGCGCGAGACGTTGGCACTCCCCGGCTCACGGCGGCGCCGACCGGCGGCGGCAGCACGGCCACCGCTCCGGTCCAGCGGGTCAGAAAAGAGAAAGCCATGCGGGAAAAGCGCGGCGGCACCAGGGAATCCAGGCAGGAAGAGAAGGACCGCTGGAAACCGGGCGGCGAAGAAGCCGGCACTCCCGCCGGGAACGCCCCGGCCAGCCTGGATCAGTCCACGGTCCAGGCGCGGATGGCCTACGTCTGCCAGCTGCTCTATGCGAGCCGGCTGAGCGACGACGCGGCCGCCGACATGCAGGAGTGGCTCGGGGATGTCAAGAAGAACGGGCTGTGCGGTGGCTGGGTGAGGATTCACCAGCGCGAGCCGCTCTGGCTGGAGCCGATGTGGGAGGCACTGGTCGACTGGCAGCCCGAGGGGAGCCGGGACGAGCCCGCCGCGAAGGATCTCGAAGAGCTGGCCAGGCTGCTGCGCGACGGCGGCGTCGGCGCGTTGGACGAGGAGGTCAAGGACGTCGTCATCGCCGTCAGCACGGCCTGGAACGTGATGCGCGAGCTCGAACCCCAAGCCGGGTACCGGGACGTGACGGACCTCCTCGGCGACTCGACGGCGGCGCCGAAAAGCTTGGGCGAGTGGGAGCCCGGCAGCCACAAGGAGATCACCTGCAAGGTGACCGAGGCAGGCAAGGAACTGACCTCCCACATCATCCGAGCCACGCAGTTCCTCCAGGACAAGGGCAGCAAGGAGCACTACGCGCGGATCGAGACGCCCACCCACCACATGGGTGTGCGACTGGTGCGCGACAAGGGCTCCCGGGAGGTGATGGTCTGCGAGACGGAGAAGACCGGCATCGTCCCCTGCACCTCGTGGAGTGAGATGCGGACCGCTCTGCAGAACGGCTGCGACGGGCACGAGGAAGAGACCATCGAACTCGACATCACGATCTCCACCCGTTCGCCCACGGGGAAGCGGAACTGACCACATGACGCCGTGAGATCAGCGGCACCGCCCACCTCCCCTAGGCTCAGGCGTATCCCCTCGCCCCACCGCCGGAGGAACGCCGTGGACATCCGCACCGCTCAGACGCTGGCCTGGGACAACAAGCGCGCCAAGGGCTTCAACACCACGGACATCGCCCTGGAGTTCGGCCTCCTCAACGCCGAGGTCGGCGAGGCCTTCACCGCCTGGTGCAGGCGGCTTCCCGACCTCGGCGAAGAACTCGCCGACGTCTTCATCTACCTCGCCGCCATCGCCGAGATGAACGGCCTCGACCTCGCCGACGAGGTCACCCGCAAGATCGGGAAGAACGCCCGTCGCACCTACGAACGCGACCCCCACGGCACCCTCATCCGCACCAGCGACGGCGACGGCGACCGCTGAGGAGGCGACGACCCGAACGTCGAGGCCGCCGACGAGAGGCTGCCGACCAAGGCGATCGCCCTCACTGTGCTGGGACGACGTACGGGAACCGCGGGACCCGCTGGTCGGCGGATGCGGCGGGGCCGAGGCCCGAGGGGACGGCCATGTTCGTCACGAGCGAGAGCATCGTCTCGGGCACGTTGTCCGCGCGGGTACGGCCGTTGCGGGTGGCGAAGCCGAAGGATGCGGGCGTCCCGATCACGTACGGGAGCATGTCCGGGAAGAGTTGCCGGGCCACCATCTGCCCGTAGCCTTCGGGGTCGCCCGAGGTGCCCGTGGCCTTGACGACGGCGGCGACCTGGGCGGCGATGTGGTCACCGGCGGCGGCCATGTCCTCCGAAGGGTGGCGGGTGTTGGCCGGGTTGGAGAAGTCCGTGTCGCCCGGCCAGAAGATCGGCCACATCATCGGGTTGCCCGCGCGGTTGATCTGCCGCCAACCGCCGGCGTCGGTGGCCAGCTTGGACGCGCACCAGATCCCTGCCCGCGCACCCGGCTTCAACTGCGGATGGCCGTGCGGGACTTCGAGAACGATCGTCTGGACGGACGTGCCGTGGAAGCTGTTCTGGGCCTCCCGCGGATGCCAGGAGGACAGGTCCACGGCCGTGCCCTTGCCCATGGCGCCGTTGACGATCGCCAGCAGGTCGAGGTCGATGTAGAAGGCGTCCGCGATGCGGCCGGCCCAGACCCGGATGCGGTCGGCGGTAGCGGTCTCGCCGGTGTGACCCTCCAGCACGAACTCGCCCTCGGCGTCGTCCTCGCGGGCATCCGCGCCGGTCAGGCTGTGCAGGCGCACGCTCTGGCGGCCGTCGCCGTCCGGCTCGCCGAAGGAGAACCGGTAGGTCAGGGCCTCGAATTCGGCACCGTCGAAGTGCACCCTGAACTCGTAGCGGGCCTCGTGGTGGAAACCCGGTTCCGCGTATACCCCGGTGATGTTGGAGTTGGCGTCCATGATGAACACGGTGCTTCCCTCGCCGGGAAAGACATACAGGTCATCGAGGTAGAGCTGGCCGTTCTGGGCAGCCAGCGGAGTGTCGAGGTGGTGCGACATGGGTCTTCTCTGCTCCCGGTGTGCGGTATCTGGGCACCCAAGCCGGTGAGCCCTTGACGGGCACCGTCTGCCTGCATGCGAACGAACGCCCAGCTTCGCTTTCCCTGCTGCCGTCACCCGAAGAGACACCCCCGCATTCGTTCCCCTGGGCGGTCAGCCGGAGCCGAATGGGCCAACGCGGTTTCCTCGGCGAACAATCGTCCGCCGAACCAGAGTCTCCACGTTGACCTCCCATGTCCCTTGCCCGAATCACGCGATCCTGGACGGCACGCTGATCCGGTGCGATCGCGCGGCACGTACCACGGAGAGCGGCGACCCTCAGGCAGTCACTGTGAACGCCGACAAGACACCACCGTCTCGCCGGACTTCCGAAGAGGAGGTCCGAAGCGGCACGCGCTGTCTCCGCGAAGTCGCTGAGGAACTCGCATGCGCGTGGCCGAATCGACCACCTGTGCGGCTTCCTCGGCCCTGCTGGCGGTGGTCAGGTACAGGTCTTCGTCGTCGCGCCTGTGCAGGCGGATGCCCTTGCGGACAGTGCACCCCGCCGCAACACCCAGCCGGCGCCGATCCCCGCCCCGACGACGCCGAGCCCCAGCGGCAGGCGCCGTTCCAACTCCGGCACCTCCGGCGTCCCGTGCTTCTCCACTCCCGGCGCGTCAGGCGACATCGCGATGGGTGCGCGCACGGACCTGCTCGCCCGACTTCCCCACCACCTGCACCACTCGTCATCGCCTCCGATAAAACGTTCGCGCGTGCCGCCGTCCGGATGATGAGGTCGCACGGTGACCGATCACGACGAGGCGGCGGCTCTCCGACCGTTGACACTGGCCTGGGTGAGCCGGCACCTGGACATCGGCGAACGGGTCGTCGGAATCGAGGCGCTGCACGGCGGCGTCACTGCCGACATGCGGAGGCTGACCATCGGCACGCGGGACGGAGGCACCCGTGACCTGGTGCTGCGGAGCTTCGTCGACCCGTTCTTCGTGGAGCGCGCCGAGGACTCGCTGAACAGGGAGGCCGGCGCCTTGACCCTGCTCCCGGAAACCGGCGTGCCGGCTCCCGGACTGGTCGCGGTTGATCCGACCGCGGCGCATTGCGAGTATCCGTCGCTCCTCATGACACATGTGGCGGGCCGGACGGTCCTCGACGATGAGGGAGTGGAGGCGCGCGTCCCCCTGCTGGCCCGCCAACTCGTGGCGATCCACGCGTTGCGACCCGCTGAACGGCCCGGGGAGTACGTGGCGTTGACGACCGCCGACACCGTCGTGGTCCCGAAGGGCGCCGACGCGGCGGCATGGGCCGCGGCGATCGACGTGATCCGCACGCCGGCGCCGCGCTATGCAGGGCGATTCCTGCACCGGGACTTCCACCCCGGCAACGTGCTGTTCGACGTGCCGCGTTCAAGCCCGGCAGGTGCCCGGATCACCGGCGTCGTCGACTGGGCAGCGACCTCCTGGGGCCCGGCGGATCTCGATGTGGCGCACTGCTCCACCAGTCTCGCGCTGCTGCACGGCCCGGCGTGGGGTCTGCGGTTCCCTGAGGCGTACGAGAGGGCCGGCGGGGTGCTGGCCGCGTCCGCGAGCGAGCGGCTGTACTGGCTGGTGCGCGACGGGCTGGCGTGCTCGGAAGAAGTGCGGTTGGTGTCGCAGCCATGGCGGGAGGCGGGGAGGACAGAACTGACGACGCGAGCCGTGGAGGAGCGGCTGGACGTCTATGTCACCACCCTGATGAACACGCTGGGCTGAGCCAACGCGGCCCCCGCACCCCGCGCGCGCGGGGATCGCCCCAGGCGCGGCATGCCGCCGCCGAGATGCGGGCGTCGTCGTCGCCGCACCCGCGGGTGGATCAGCGAGGACGACCCGTTGGGCAAGGTCAACCTCCACGCCCTCGCCACCGAAGCCGGGCGGAGGGAGATCAGCCCGTCCAAGGAGGAGTTCGAGCGGCCGGGCAGACGCGCTCGAAGTCGCGCATCGATCCCCCGACCCGTCGTCGATCGTCACGTACAGTGCGGCCGAGAGGGTACAACCCGCTCCGGCCACACCGCGGAGCCACGTGTCGAACGTGGTCGCGGCTTGGCTCAGACGTGCCGCCGCCATCGCGGGATCGAGGCCGGCATCCAGGTGGAGGCAACAGTGAAAGCCCCTGACATGTCGCACGGTGCGCGTCTCACCGCCCATGGTGCCGTCTCCACTTCCCTCGCCCTGTGCGGTGATCGCGCACTGCGCGAGCTCGTGGACACGGCCAAGCCGATCGGATCCGGCATCGGCGGGACGTCGTCCCTGCTGGAGGTCGCCGGAACCCCGGTCTTCGTGAAGCGGGTGCCCCTCAGCGACATGGAGAGGCAGCCCGAGCACGTCCGGTCCACGGCGAACCTGTTCGAGCTGCCCGCCTTCTGCCACTACGGCGTCGGCACCCTCGCCGGGCCGGGCTTCGGGGCCTGGAGAGAGCTCGCCGTGCACACCATGACGACGAACTGGGTGCTGGCGGCGGAACACGAGGGCTTCCCTCTGATGTACCACTGGCGAGTACTGCCGGACTCGACGCCCCTGCCCGAGGACCTGGCCGACATCGAACGGGCTGTCGCGTACCGGGGCGGCGGATCGCAGGTGCGCCGCCGGATCGAGGCCCTCCAGCGGTCCTCGGCGAGCGTCGCGCTGTTCCTGGAGTACATCCCGCAAAACCTGCACCAGTGGTTGAGCACCCAGGTCGAAGCGGGCGACGAGGTCGCCAACCGGGCCTGCGCCATGGTGGAGAGAGAACTGGCAGCCGGTATCTCGTTCATGAACGACCGCGGACTCCTGCACTTCGACGCGCACTTCGAGAACATCCTGACCGACGGCCGGCGCCTCTTCTTCGCGGACTACGGCCTCGCGATCTCCTCCCGGTTCGAGCTGTCGCAGGACGAGGCCGGCTTCTTCGACCGGCATCAGACCTACGACCGCTGTTTCACCGCCACGTATCTGGTGAACTGGCTGGTCACCGCTCTGTTCGGATACCAGAGGGAGGACCGGGACGGCCGCTACGAGCTGGTGCGCGCCTACGCGGAGGGCAAACGTCCCACCGGAATCCCCGAGGAGGCCGCAGCGATCCTCACCCGGCACTCTCCCATCGCGGCCGTGATATCGGACTTCAACCTCAGGTTCCAGCGCCGGAGTCGGCAGACCCCATATCCGCTGGAGGAGATCCGCCGGATCGGCGGCACGTGACTCAACGAGACGTGACATCGGCCACGGGCCGCCTCGCCGGGTACCCGGCCCGCCGGCGTGGTGCCGGCTACCGCTCGCCGACGGTGTAGGTCAGGTGGGTCACCCGGGTCGAGGAGACGGTGCGGACCTGGTTCAGGGCTAGGCGGTCGGGTGCCACACGGTCGAACAGGCGGATGCCGGTGCCGAACAGCACGGGCGCGAGGGTGATCGAGAACTCGTCGACCAGGCCGGTGTCCAGGTACTCCTGGATGGTCTCGCCACCGCCGGCGATGCGGACGTCGCGGTCGCCGGCGGCCCCGCGGGCCTGGTCGAGCGCGCTCTCGATGCCGTCGTTGACGAAATGGAAGGTCGTGCCGCCCGGCCGCTCCCACGGATCGCGCTTCTCGTGGGTCACGACGAAGACCGGGGTGTGGAACGGGCAGTCTTCTTCGCACATGAGGCGTGGTGTTCAGCCGGGGGTGTGTTCGGCGGCGTAGTGGGTCAGGATCTCGTCGGTGGTGCCGCCGGTGCGCAGGAAGTGCGTGTCGAGAACGGTGGCGAGTTCGTCGAGGGCGCCGGCGAGCAGGGTGCCGCTCAGTTGCACGTCGGCTCGGGTGGCCGCCCGGCCCCGGCGGGCCAGGTCGGTGGCGTAGCCGACCGTGGCCGACAGGGTGGCATCGCTCTCCAGGCCCCGTTCGCTGTCGTGGAAGTAGTACGTCTCCGGGTACTGGCTGAGATCGACGTGGATGCAGAGCAGGTCTCTGGCCAGGTTCCCGAGGATTGCCGCGCCACCGGGGGAGTCGAGCACGGGATCGGTGAGGCCGGCCCTTCGCAGCAGAGCCAGGTGGGAGACCGCGACCCTGCGTCGCGCGAGCGCCGGGTAGATGCCCAGTACCCAGGCCACCACGGCCGTCAGCAGCAGGAAGCCGATCAGCGACTCGAGCGGCGTCACCAGTCGCAGCCAGGTGTCCGCCGGGGTGATGTCGCCGAGACCGAGGGTGGAGATCATGACCAGCGACAGGTAGAACGAGTCGAGCAGGTCCGTGGCGCCGGAGGACTCCATCTCCGAGCTGAGGGTGAAGCCGTCTGGCATGTGCGGCCAGTAGACCAGGGTCCAGCCGGCCACGAGGGTGAGCGACCACCCGGTGACCACGACCACCATGGCCAGTGAGCCGGTGAGCCCGAGGAGCGGGAATCGGGTGGACCGTCTCCGGGAAAGGCGCCAGAACCCCGCCATCACCAGGTGGATGATCCCGGCGCGGCGGGTGGGATGCCAGATCGTGTGGAACAGGTCCCGGAGCACGGCCGCGATCAGCACCGCACCGAGAACAGAGATCCACCAGCCCATTGACCCTCCAGAGCACCGGATCATGGCACGGGTTCGAGGCGAGTTCGGGCACGCCACCCGTTCGGCCCGGCGGGCCGTGTCTCGCGCCAGTCACCGCGGACCGCCCGATCAGTGACGAGATGGAACAGGGACGAGAACGAGCAGCGCATCCACGGCCTGCTCACCAGAGGGGGTAATCCGCACGCTCACTCCGGACGGGACGCAGTTCGACGACCCCGACTCGGTGAACGGCCATCCACACCTGTGAACGACGATAAGGTGCACACAAAGCCGACATGAGCGATCACCACGAGCGAGGAAGTGAGGGGCACCGATGCCAGCCACGGCCCGGAGACGGCGCACCCTGGCCGAAAAGCTGAAGTGGCTCCGGGACATGAAAGTCCCCAAGGGCGAGCCGCCCCCCTCCTACGAGGTCACCGCCCGGCAGATCACCAAGGCCACGGACGTCAGCATCTCCGGCCCCTACTTCTGGGAACTCACGACCGGCAGAACGACCAACCCCAAGCTCCACCACCTCCGGGCCCTGGCGAAGTACTTCTCCGTCCCCGTCGGGTATCTCGCCGACGAACAAGCCGACTCCCGACAGCTGGAGGCGGAGCTGGAACTGCTGCACGCGCTCGAACGCGACGACGTGCGAGACCTCAACCGCCCCGGCACGAACGACGCCAACGGGGACCTCCCCATCATCCAAGGGCTCCTCGGAAAGCTACGGATGCTGGACGACTTCGGCGACGAGGACACCCGCGAACTCACCCTGCGCCTCACCATGCTCGACGCAGACGCCCGAAAAGCCCTCACCGAAATCCTCGACGATGCCGAGATCCTGAAGGCGCTGGAACACGAGAACGCACGCGACGCAGCCGTACGCGTCGCTCGCCTGTCCGGCGGCAGTCAGCAGGCCGTGCTGACCATGATCGACCAACTCAACCGGGTCGAGAAATCCAGCGGGGGACGCGGTCAGCAGCCGCGCAGTCGCACGCGATAATCCCGGTGACGTCGGCGATCATCCCCGGGATACTGGTCGCCCATGGATGAGGTCAAGGTCGTCGTCGCCCATTCCGAGCGCGCGACGCTGCGCGTCGGCGACGTGTTCCTGAAGGTGGACGCCGATCAGGTGCGCATCGACGTCGAGGTCGAGGCGATGGCCCTGGCGCCGGTCCCGACCCCGGAGGTCCTGTGGCGCAAGCCGTCCGTGCTCGCGATCGCCGCACTCCCGGGGACGGCGCTCGGCCGCCTCGGTGAGCCGTCGACCGCGTCCCCGGCGGCGTGGGCCGCGGCGGGTGCCGCCATCCGGAAGTTGCACGAGGCGCCGTTGCCGCCCTGGCCCGGCCGGCGCCGACGGGATCCCGACGAGTTGGCGGCGGAACTCGACGGCGAGTGCGAGTTGCTCGTGACGAACGGCGTCCTGCCCACCGACCTGGTCACCCGCAACCGCCAGGTCGCCGAGGCCGCGATCCGGCCGTGGACGCCGGTGTTCGCGCACGGCGACCTGCAGATCGATCACGTCTTCGTCGACGGCGACGAGGTCACCGGCATCATCGACTGGTCCGAAGCGGCCGGGGGTGACGCCCTCTTCGACCTCGCCACCTTCACGCTCGGACACGAGGAACACCTGAGCGACGTCATCGCCGGTTATGGCACCGACGTCGACCTCGACGTGATCCACGCGTGGTGGTCGTTGCGAAGCCTGCTGGGAGTTCGCTGGCTGGTCGAGCACGGCTTCGACGCGTTCGCGCCGGGCTGTGAGGTCGATGTGCTGAGATCCCGGATGTGAGGCTGCGCGAGCCCGACTGCTACGAGTGCGTTCTGACGCAAGGAGCAAGCCCTCTCCCGGGGGCATCACCTGCCCTCACTCCCAACTAAGCGCGGTGCGGAGCCACCGCCAGCCTCGGCCACCACCCGGATGGCACACGCGACACCAAACGCGCCAGCGGCCGTACCAAAGAGCTGCTCGCCAGCAGCGACGCACTCGCCGCCGAGCGCTCGGACCCGGCTGGCCACACGGTGGAGGACGCGGTGGTCAACTACCGCACCCTGGGCAACACCCACATCACCCCCGCCCTCGGCGACATCGAACTCAACGACCTCACCATCGACCACGTCGAGGCATGGCCGGTCACCAAGGCGAAGCCACCCACTCCTGCCTCAACCACAACGCCGTCGTCCTCCGCACCGTCCCACCAGGACAACCCGGCCGCGAGGCCGCGCTGGCTGCACCCCCGAGACGCACCTGTACGAGGAGACGTTCGTCAACGAGGTCAACACCTCGGGGGCCCCGTTCACGGTGGTGCCCGCCCGCATGGCCCGCGCCCCCGTCCTCGTCGTGGATCTCTGAACGGGGCCAACGAGCGCCCGTCCGCTCCGGGTTGACTCCCGTGCCACGAAGCCACCCCGACGCCGGCCGCGCGGGGTCGGCCGGGTGGGCGCGACGCCGGACGAGGTGGTCGAGAACGGCCCCCACGCCGTCACGTCCGTGGCGGGGTGCCGGTGGGTGTCCGGTCCTCGTCGGACATGCCTGGTCATCTTCTTCCATGTCCGGATCCGTCCTGGACATGGCCTGCCCCTGGTCGCCGACCCGGCCGCGGCGCACGATTCCCCCACGAACCACCAGGAGGGGACATCACATGCGCATCCGACGCCTTCTAGCCGCCACCGCGGCCACCGCCGCACTCGCCGGGGGTCTTGCCGCCGGCCCGGCTGTGGCCGACAGCGGTGACTCCGGCGTGCGAGTCACGTCCAGGGAGGCTGCCTCCGGCGACTTCCAGGCCGCCGCCAGTTGGCACACCATCGACGAGTTCTTCTTCTACTACCAGTGCGAGCACGCCGCGCTCGACCTGCAGGTCCGCTACAACTGGACCATGCGCTGCTACGGCGGCGGCCCGATCTCCTACTGGCAGCTCCAGCGCTGGTACTGACCGGACCGAGAGCGTCAACGGAACACCGCCTCCGCCGTCACACGACGGCGGGGGCATCCCGAGCCCGCCCCCGGACGACGGAGGCGCCGACGCGTGCACACGAAGACGCGGCGGATCACCCGGGGGGAGCGGATCGACCCGCGGCCTGCGCGCGATACCGCCCCGGTGTGATGCCGAACTCCCTCGCGAAGGCGTGCGAGAGCGCGTACGGGCTGCCGTAGCCGACTCGGCCGGCGATGGCGGCCAGGGTCTCCGGGGTGTCGCGGAGCAGGGTGGCGGCCAGGATCAGGCGCCACCACGTGAGGTACGCCATCGGCGGGCGGCCGACCAGGGTGGTGAACCGGCGCGCCAGGGTGGGGCGGGAGACGCCCGCCTCCCCGGCCAGGCGGTCGATGCTCCACGGCGCGGCCGGGTTCGAGTGCAGCGCCCGCAGGGCGGCGGCCGTCACCGGGTCGCCCAGTGCGCCGGGCCAGACTCCGTCGGTGGTCTCGGTCATCCAGGAGCGGATCATGTAGACGAGGAGGAGGTCGAGCAGGTTCGGGAGCGCGATGCATGAGCCGGGCCGCCTCTCGTCCAGCTCACCGGCGAGCAGGTCGATCGCGGCACGGAGTTCGAGGTGGCCGCCCACCCGGTGGGGAAGGTGGACGACCTCGGGCAGCTCTGCCATGAGCGGGTGCATGCGGCTGCAGTCGAGCCAGTACGTGCCACAGAGCAACTCCGTCTCGTGGCGATCGGGCAGGGCTCGCGGCTCCGGCCCCGCGAGCCACCGCGCGAACGGCACCGCCTTCTCCTCCGCGACCGCCGCGTCGACCGCGGAATCGCTGATCATATGGCCCGTGCCATGAGGCAGCAGCACCGCGTCACCCACGGCGAGAGGTATCGGGGCGCCGCCGTCGGTGCGTAGCCGGCAGGTGCCCTTCAGGACGACGTAGAAGCCCGCGCCCTCGTACGGGTCCAGCCGCGCGCACCAGCTCCCCCTCATCCGCACCCGGTGGGAGGAGGGGTGCCCGAGGTGTGCGGCGGAGATCGCGTCGCTCACCACATCCATCCACCCAGGATATCGCCGCGCGCGAAGCGTGAGACGGACGCGTATTCCCTTGAGCCGGACGGGCATTGAGTGGATCGTTCCGCCTTCCTAGGGTCGAGGGCATGACGAACGGGAACGAGCGCGTGGAGAGCATGATGCTGGGGGACGTCGAGGTCATCCGGGTCGTCGAGTGGCACAGGCCCTTCGCGCCCACCTCCGCCATGTTCCCGGGAGCAACCGCCGACGTGTGGAAGGACAACCAGGACTGGCTGGCGCCGGACCACTGGGAACCGGACAGCGACCTGGCGGTGATCGCGTTGCAGACCTGGGTGCTGCGCAGCGCCGGGCGGACCGTCCTGGTCGACACCGGAGCGGGCAACGGGCGCGAGCGGCCGGGCATGCCGCCGTTCCACCACTGTCGGGGTGATCTCCTCGGCCTCCTGGCGAGGGCCGGTGTGCGGCCGGAGGATGTCGACGTCGTCGTCAACACCCACCTCCACGTCGACCACGTCGGCTGGAACACCGTTGACGCGGACGGGGAGTGGGTGCCGACGTTTCCCCACGCGCGTTACCTCATCCCGGCCGCCGACGCTTTCCACTACGGTCCGGAGAACGCGTACGGGAACGGCCTGCTGGAGGTCGACCGCCTGATCTACGAGGACAGCGTCGCGCCCGTCCGGCAGGCCGGACAGGCCGTGCTGTGGGACGGCCTCCACCGCATCGACGAACACCTCACCCTGGAGTCCGCGCCCGGCCACACTCCCGGCTCATCCGTGCTGCGCCTCGCGTCCGGGAGCGACCGGGCGGCCTTCGTCGGAGACCTGCTGCACAGCCCGGTGCAGATCCTCCAGCCCTGCTGCAACAGCAACGCCTGCCTGGCCCCGGACCAGGCGGTGGCCAGTCGCCGGCGGATCCTCGGGCGGGCGGCCGATGAACGGGAGCTCATCGTCCCCGCGCACTTCGGTGGCGCGGGCGCCGTGGAAGTCCGGCGGGAGGGTGGTGGGTTCGCCCTCGGCCCCTGGGCAACGGCCGGCCCGGAGAGGAGAGCGTCAGCCTCCGAGTGAGCCTCTGGTCCGGTGTTTCGCGTTCGGTCCCGACCGCCCTCGTCGGCGCGTCGTCCGTCCGGCGCATCGTCTCGATCACAACCACACCCCGTGACGCGGCGGGCGTAGGCGCCCGGGTCCGATGTCCCGGGCGCCCCGCCGATCATCCCTGCTGGTGCCTCACGACCCCTGCCCGACGAGGGCGAGCCGGTCCTCGGCGCTCAGCTGGTTCTGTCCGTCGGTCGGCTGGTTCTGTCCGTCGGCCGACGCGAGCCCGCCGCACTCGGTGATCCGCGACGCGGCGATGTCGAGGCGGACGACGCGTCGGCCCTCGAGATACAGCACCTCGTTGTCGCAGAACCAGGTCCAGCTCCCCCCCGAGAAGCGGACGTACCCGGACCAGCTCCCGGCGTCCACCGCGTAGCCGTCGGAGTTGAGGCCCTTGTTCCCGCTGCAGTCGTACATCCGGTAGTCGAGGGCGCCGGAGGACGTGTAGAACCAGTAGTACAGGGCGACGTTGACCGGCTGACAGCCCATGGTGCCGGGCTGGGACGTCGCCGGTGCCGTCGTCGGTGCCGTCGCCGGCGCTGCCGCCGAAGGAGCGACGCCGACTCCGACGACCGCGCAGACCGCCGCCGCCACCGTCGCCGTTCTGATCAAGCGTGAACGTACCTTCATTGGGTCCACCCCTACTTTCCCGCTCGTATGGCCTGGCGCCCCCCGGCCGTGTCAGTGCCGGGCCGGAAAGCGCGTTCCTTGTGGTGCGATGCCTAGATATAGGCGCAAATGAGTTGTCCAGCACGTGGGTGCGGCCGTGGACAAACAACGGTCGTCCGGGGGCGGTGAGGGGGCGTCCCCGGCGTGCGCCGGATCCGGAGGCGGGGGTCGTTGAGCTGTGCGCTCGCGAGCTGCGGCAGTCGTGGGCGGCCGCCGGGGCGGGTTGCCGGGAGTTGTTCGGACGTGCGCGCTTCTCGCCGACGGCGCGGACGGTGGAGCTCGACCAGCGGGCCCACGCTCGGCGGCTTCGTACGGGCCAGCTTAGGGATGAGGGCTTCCGAGTCCGGGTGCGGGTGCAGGTGCGGGTGCCGTGGCCTGGGCGATGCGCTGGTCGGCCAGCGTCAGGATCCGTTCGGGGGAGGCGCACGTGTCGCAGTGCCACAGCCGGACGGTGCCGTCTCCGTGCGTGGTGACCAGTCGCCCGTCGTCGGGCTGGAACGCGAGGCCCTCGACGGAGGCGGCGAAGCCGGTCAGGACGACTGGTTCCGCGGTGTCCGCCATGGCCTCGACGGCCTCGGCGTCCCAGACGCGTACGGTGCCGTCCTTGCCGGTGCTGGCGATCCAGCGCCCCTCGGGGCTGATCGCTATGTTCCACACGAACCCCTGGTGCCCGCGCAGGACCAGCGGCCGGCCGGTGCCGGTGGTGTCCCACACGCGCACCGTTCCGTCGTCACCGGCGCTCACGACGCGCTGCCCGTCCGGGGTGAACGCCACGGCGAACGGCAGTCCCCCGTGTCCGCGCAGGATCAGCGGGTCCGCGCCGCCGGCGAGGTCCCACACCCGTACCGTGCCGTCCTCGCCGCTGGTGACCAGGCGTCGCCCGTCGGGGCTGAACGCCACGTCCCACGCGTAGCCCCGGTGTCCGCGCAGGATCCGTGGCTCGCCGGCATCGGCGGCGTCCCACACCCGGACCGCTCCGTCGTCGCCGGTCGTCGCGACACGCCGCCCGTCGGCGCTGAGGGCGACGGACCACGCGGATCCCCCGTGTCCGCGCAGGAGGCGGGGGCCGTCGGACCCGGCGGTGTCCCAGACGCGCACGGTGTCGTCCTCGCCCGCGGCGGCCACCCGCCGGCCGGGGGAGTCGGTGGCGACGCTGAGCACCGGCCCGCCGTGCCCGCGCAGCAGCAGGGGGTCCGAACGGCCGTCGGCGTCCCAGACGCGGACGGTGCCGTCGGCCCCGCCGCTGACGACGCGCCGCCCGTCCGCGCTGAGCGCGGCGGTCCACGCCTCGCCCGTGTGGCGGCCCAGCGTTAGGGGTCGCCCCGGGCCCCGGGGGTCCCAGACGCGGACGGTTCCGTCGTCGCCGGCGCTGGCCAGCCGCGTGCCGTCCGGGCTGAAGGCGGCGGCCCAGACCGTTTCCCGGTGGCCACGCAGCACGAGGGGCGGGCTGCGGCCGTCCGCGTTCCACACCCGGACGGTGCCGTCGTCGCTGGTGGTGGCGAGGAGATGACCGTCCGGGCCGAAGGCGAGCCCCTCGACGGTGCCGTCGTGGTCGCGCAACACGACGGGGGCGCGCTCCTCTTCCGTGTCCCACACCCGGGCCGTGCCATCGATGCTGGCGCTGGCAAGCAGCGTGCCGTCCGGGCTGAACGCCAGCGTCTTCACCGCGTCCTCGTGGCCGCGCAGGACCCGCGGCTCGCCCCGTCCCGACACGTCCCATATCCGGATGGTGCGGTCGTGGCCGCTGCTCGCCAGGTGCCGCCCGTCCGGGCTGAACGCGACGCCCACCGCGGGGCCGCGATGGCCGCGCAGCACCAGCGGCTCGCCCTGCCCGGACGCGTTCCACACCCGGACGGTGCCGTCGTCGCCGGCGCCGGCCAGCCGCGTGCCGTCCGGGCTGAACGCCACGTTCCACACGGGCCCGCGGTGTCCGCGCAGCACGAGCGGCTCGCCGCCGCCGAGGTCCCAGACGCGAACCGTGCCGTCGAGTCCCGCCGTGGCCAGGCGCGTGCCGTCCGGGCTGAAGGCCGGGGACCACGCCTCCGTGCCGTGGCCGCGCAGCACGAGCGAAGGCGCGTCGGAGACGGCGCCACCCGATAAGCGGGACACCCGGACGGTGCCCTCGGAGTCGGTGTCGGCCAGCCGCGTGCCGTCCGGGCTGATCGCCACCCCGAGCACCCGCTCTCGTCCCCCCGACACGACCGCGAGCATCCGGTCGTCCGCCACGGCCTGCCGCAGCGCCGCGTCGGCCTGCGCGGTCGGTGAGACCCGGTAGGCGCGCAGGGCGGTCCGCAGGCCACGTTCCGGGTCGACCTGCAACTGCCCGCGGGCTTCGGCCGCCAGCTGCCGGGAGTGCGCCACGCGCCGTTCCCTCGCGGCCTGATCCGCCTGCACCGCGGCCACCCCCGCCAGGACGCTCACCACCAGGAGCACCGTGCCGAGCCCGGTCACGGTCAGCCGCACCCGCCGCCGCTCGGCCGTGCGCTCGGCGGCCTCACGGACGCGCGAGGCTTCGAGGAACGCGGACTCCCGCGCGTTGAGCCGGTCGAGCGGGCGGCTCCTCCACCCGGCGAGGCGCACCCCGCGGTACAGCAGCGCCTCGTCCTCCCCGTGCAGGTGCCATTCGGCCGCGGAATCGGTCAGCCGACGGTGGGCGCGGAGCAGATCCCGGTCCTCGGCCAGCCAGGCGGCAAGCCGCGGCCAGTTCCGGATCAACGCCTCGTGGGCGACGGTCACCGTGTCCTCGTCGGCGGTCACCAGCCGGGCCGCGATCAACCGGTCCAGCACGGCGGCCACCGCGCGGCCCTCCGTTCCGCCCAGGAACTCCGCGCGAGGGGCCCGTCGGCGGGTGTCCTCGGTGCCGTCGCCCGGCGCGGTCAGCCGGAGGAACAGCGCCGCCGCGACGCGCCGTTGCTCCGCGTCGAAGTTGCCGTACACGCGCTCGGCGCTCTGCGCGATGGCCCCGCGCACGCCGCCGGCCGCCCGGTACCCGGCCGGTGTCAGGGCGACGCCCCTGCGCCGGCGCCAGGTCTCCCGCAGCGCGTGGGAGACCAGCGGGAGAGCGCCCGGCTGGCCGTGGGCGTCGGCCACGACGGCCTCCACCAGCTCCGCTTCGACCCTGATCCCGGCGCGCCCGGCGGGCCCCGTGACCACGCTGCGCAGATCCTCCTCGTTCATCGGCCCGACCAGCATGTGGTGGCCGTCCAGGACGGCCACCAGCCCGGCGTGCTCCGCGCAGCGGGCGTAGAAGTCGGCCCGCACCCCGAGGACCACCCGGCCGCGCGGCTCCTGAGCGGCGGCGACGAGGCAGTCGATGAACCGGTCGCGTTCCTGCTGGTCGCGACAGAGCGTGAAGACCTCCTCGAACTGGTCGACAACGATCAGTACACGGGCCTTCTCGGACCGCTCGGCGAGCACCTGCCGCAGCACGAGACGGATGCCGTCCGGCTCGGCCCGGAGCGCGCCGTGCAGCGAACTCGCCGCCACCCCGCCGAGGTTGGCCAGGCGGATCGCCAGCTCCTCCAGGGGACGCGCGCCGGGAACCAGCAGCGCGGTCGGCCAGGCCCCGCCCTCCGCGGCGGTGGCGTTCGCGACGGCGGGCAGCAGGCCCGCCCGCAGGACCGACGACTTGCCCGCTCCCGACGCGCCGAACACCGCGAGGAACGCGGTGCTCTCAAGCCGGGCACACAGCCGGGCCACCAGCCGCTCGCGCCCGAAGAACCACTCCGCGTCTCCCGGTTCGAACGTCGCCAGCCCCAGATACGGCGCGTCCGCCGCGGGCGGCGGGTCCTCGTCCGGCGATTCGGCGTGCTGCGCGGCCGCCAGCTTCCGCCACCGCTCCTCCCAGTCCGTGACGTCGCCCCCGCAGGCCCTCACGTAGGCGAGGGTGACCTCCAGACTCGGCAGCCGATGGCCGGCGGCGGCCTCCGACAGCGCCGTCACCGAGAAGTGCGCACGTCGGGACAACGCCCGGTAGCTCACCTTTCCGGCGGCCACCCGTAACTGCCGCAGGTCGAAGGCGAACCGCTCAACGGGCCCCGCCTCCGGATCCAGTGCACGCTCGGGACGTCCCATCACTGCCCCCCCCCAGGCAACCATTGCTTGTCCACACCCGCGCACACGTGCTGGACAACCCGTCCGTGACTATACCTGCGGCCGGCACCAACCACGCTTGCCATTCCGGGAATTCGGCTGCGGAAAGCACCCACGACGGGACAGGGGAAAGCGGTGATGCGCATGCGCCGGAAGGTCGCGGGAATCGCCGCTCGCACTCACCACGGCCACTTCGGCGAGTGCGTACGACAGGGTCACCGAGAGGTAGGGCTTCGCGTCGATCACTTTGTCAACTGTCGCGTAGTGCCTCCAGCTCGCCGCGAGCGAGGATGAACGGTGGCCTGCGGCCTTGCCAGCCTTCGGTGGTGGCGCTGACGAGTCCGGCCGGGGGGCGGCCTGCGCCATGGTCCGGGGCGCGGTTGGTGATGTCGTCCAGGAGCAGGGTGATGAGCCAGGCCAGGGCTCGGGGTCCGCCGCCGAAGACGGGTCAGCCGTGATCTCACAGGCCTTGGGAAAATGCTGAGCGGCCCCCAGTTCCTTGCCCAGGCGCGTGCACTGGGCCGCCGGCACGTCGCGGCGGGCCAGGCTCATCCTCCAGCCGTCACGCAGAATCTTTTCGGCGATATCGTCCGGCCTGCGCGGCATCAGTGGCCGGGCTGCGAGAGCGATCGCGTCGACGTCGTCGCTGGCGTCCACGTACTCGGCGATCTGCCGACGAGCTTCCTCGGCGGCCGACCACACGGGAGACCGGGCGGGCGCCCCCAGGATCTTCTGCAGCCGCCGCCAAGTCGTCCCGTACTGCTTGTCCGGCGCGGCGGCGTCGATGGCCTCCAGGCTCGGGCCCCATGGGATGTTGTAGTCGGCCTCCACGACCGCCAGCGCGGCCGCGTCATCCGCGAGTTCGTTCAGGAGGTGTCCGCTTGGCCCCGCCCGCGGGGTTGTTCCGGCACTTCAAGCACCGTCCGAAGGTGATCGAGCGGCAGGGGCCGTTGACGAGCACCGCAGGGGCACCGTCCCAATCTGGGGCCGTGCAGACCGTCGGCAATCGTCGCGCCAGGCCGGATCATGTCGGCCAGCTCCGAGGTGACGAGTTCGCCACCATGCGAAAAATTCGGCGACCAAGCCAGGTGGCAGCGCCTGACCGACCTAACTGAACACCAGAGGGTGCTTCACGGTGCTCTTCAGCCCGGATCACCTGCTGATGCGATATCACGTACCAGCGCATTCGCCAGCGACACCGCCTGCTCCTTGAAGAACCCAACGCGCGTGAAAAACTCCTGTTCGGTGCGAATTTCCACCACAGCAGTGACCAGCGCGGAGAAAAGGACATGCACTTCCGCCGCCGATAGCATCACTTCGCATCCAGATAGTTTCTCGCGCACCTGGTCCAGCCTTGCGCGGTCGACCCCGGTACGCAACATGGAGGCGATATTTCCACCCGTGCGGTCCTTGACGAACAAGAGCGTCTCTCGAACCAGGTCACGTTGCGGCTCTGTGAAGCGGACCAGGTAATGTTGCCCCTCCCGCATGACGCGCAGACTTGCTTTCACGGCATCACGTACCTTCCGCTGGTCGCGAAAGCGTCCTCACTATATCTGAAACCATGGATCATATATGAGTTCTCGATAATCAAAACCCCTCGAGTCTGATCATAGGCGACACGTGAGCCTGTCCGACTATCCACGTGAGTCATGCGCCCCCATTTGTTCGAGAATCGGTTCTTGAACAATCAACACCGCCGAGGTCATTGTCGACTTGACGCCTGATCGCAGTAGTCCCTCACGTGCGTCATTTACCGTGGCATGGGCCTGCATGGAGTAGCGAACAACCTCCTGCAGTACCGCCCGTTGCTGAACTTGCTCCAGCGAAGAGAACCAGGCCATAGCGTTTTCCAAACTGCGGAATCCTTGAGCAACCTCATTGATGATCTGCTCTGATGCTCGCAAGTGCCCACCTGCTCCGGGGCTCGAATACGACGTACGGCCTATTTCTATGTTCCACGCCAGCACATGGTAGGTGTGGGTGCCCTCCGCGGTGAGGTTGTGCACGGCAGCGGCCGTGGTCGCGTGGTCGACGGCGGCGACGATCGCGCCGCTATGAATCGCCGGCGCTCAGATTTCGCTCATCCTCAGCGATGAGGGTCTCACTCCCCCTCGTTCTCCATCCCAACCCTGGCGAGAATCTGTCAACGCCCCACGTACAGCATGGGGTTCACCAGGCGAAACCGGGGAAACACGACGACCCTGAGCTCGCATGCGAAACCAGGAACGTTCACTTCCAGAACAATGCCACGCTCTCCGCCCCGGGAGTACAGAAGAATTCGATCGACCTGCTCACGATAGATCTCGATTTCACATTCGCCCATCGACTCCCTGGTCAACCGTACCGACCGCGCCCCAATATCGAAGCTCAGCGCCACGGAATCGTCGGCATCGCCTATGGAGGTCTCGACTCGCCATACGTCCGGATCATGCTCCGTCGGCTCCGGGGCAGATCCGAAGACCTCGATGAATTCGAGGTCTCCCGGAACCTCCATGACATCACCTGCCATAGCCCCGTCCTCCAATAGGGATCATCGTGGTGAGCCTCGCTCCGCTGCCAGTCATTTCAAAATTAGCGCGAATCAAGAGAGCGCCGCGCGGTCCATAGAGGAGCGACTCCGTCCGCACGTTCGTGAGTCCAGTTCTCGGATTCACATGAGAATCCACGACTCCACTCCTCATCGCCTCGTTGAAGTGCTCGGTGAGGATCTCGTGCCCGGCAGCGTTGTCACGGATTCCGATCGACTCCAACCGATAAGCATTCCGTGTCGGTCTCTCCGCATTGTGCGGATTAGAGTCAACATGTCCGAAGAAGTAATCCCACTTGCCGTCGTCAATGGTCACGCCGCAGTTGCTGTTGTGAGCGAGGATCGGAGTCCCGCCGACGAGCACATAGTACGTGTGGACGCCTTCGACGGTGAGGTTGTGGACCGTCGCCGTTGTGGTGGTGGTTCGAGTGGTGGTGACGGTTACTTCCATTCCTGACGGCGCGAGAGGGGGCAACACCAACCAGAGGAACATCAATGTCACCCCTCGCCCCCCGCCCTCCATCAGCACTGCCCATCACGGGTTTTGCACGATGGCCTGCGCGGTTCCAATAAGCCACACAATGAATTCTGCTGAAATCTCTGAGATATGAGGATTAATGCTAACCATAGCCTCAGCCCAACCTCCGCCCTCAGGG
Source organism: Streptomyces sp. SBT349 (assembly GCF_001083795.1). Classification (GTDB taxonomy): domain Bacteria; phylum Actinomycetota; class Actinomycetes; order Streptomycetales; family Streptomycetaceae; genus Streptomyces. The sequence continues at coordinate 5,376 of NZ_LAVK01000007.1, read as the reverse complement.
ATGATGATTGCGACATGGGCTCCAACTTCGAACCTTCCAGGGTCACGGAATTCAATCACACGCTCGCCGGATGACACGTCATCGATTTCTGTGATCTCGATGATCCGATTCCCGAGATTTCGATTCACGATAGAGCCATGACTCCCCATTAATCCAAACCTTTCCCTGCACGCTCACCACGAGCCGCAGCCCCCGGAGGCGCCCCAAGCCATAGATCAACTGACTGATCGAACTCGACGTTCCTGCTGTCGGCGTTCCCCCTGGGCACGATGACCGAACGCCGCCCGAACATCCCAGTGAAGCAAAGGCCCTCAAGCGATATCCTTACCCCGCTTCGGAACCGCTTGAAACCCAAACAATCACTTTCTGGAGCTCCGATTCCATTCGATCTCCGCCGACATCGGACAGATACGTCTCCCTAGGGGAGGGGTCGCGGCCGTAGTCAATGACCGAAACCTGCACCTCACCCGAGTTCCAGACAGTAAAGTGACACCCCCTATCCCTTCTCTGTAGGTAGACAGCGAAGGATTCCTTTCCTGCACGCCTCGGCCCGCTGAACAGCTCCAGAGTAAAACCAGATTCTTCGAGCTGCTTGCGCACCTTCTCGATCCGCGCCTCGAGTATCCCAGTCAAGGAAATAGTCATTTCCTATCGACAATCCTTATATTTCCGAAAGCAGGCAATCTCTGGCGGCGGTAGACCATTCCGGGCGTTCAGCCTTGAGTAAAGAGGATGGCGAGGGCCAGGTATTTGCGCCCACCCAGGCTCGCCAGCGGGTTTCAGGCACGAGCATGGAAGATCGAACTCCGCATAGATCGTCCCTGGTGCGGCCTGCCTTCGATAGGCATCGGAATTAGCCGGACTGGCTACATAGGTCGAAGCACCACCACGGCCTGCCTGAACCTGTCCCGTATCCCCCATCGCTCGATATTCATCTTCCGACATCCACCGCCCCACAGTGCAATTGCTGTCGTGCACCAGGACCGGCGTCGCCCCCGCGTGCACAGAGTACGTGTGGAGTTCTTCGACGGTGAGGTCGTAGGTGCGGGCGGTGTCGTTGTAGGTGAGGGCGGCGGTGACTTCGGTGGTGGTGCCGTCGGGGGTGCGGAATTGGGCGCCGGGGGTGAGGTCGGTGGCGTTGGTCCAGGTGTCGGTGGCCTCGTCCCGGAACGGGTGGTGGGCGGTGGCGATGATCTCGCTCTCGTCACCGTCGGCGCCGGTCACGGAGACGCGGGTGTACTCCTTGTCGGAGTCCGTGATGATCGTGGCCACCACGCGCCGCGGCTTGGTCTCGCCCGTCTCCGGGTCGGTCGCCAGGATCTCGTCGCCGACCTCCAGATCGTCGATGTCCCTGCGGGTGCCGTCCGCCATCAGCACCTCGGTGCCGGACAGGAACGAGTGCCGCGCACAACTCCCCATGGTGTTCTCAGCCTGACGCGCGGCGCCGATGATGTCATCGCCATAACGCAGCGCCAGCGCCGCCGTTCGGCCACTGCCGCCCGTGGCGATGGTGAGAACCGTCATGGCGCACGCCATCGCGTCGCCCTGCGTGATGCGGGCCCACCCGTCACTGATGCCGGTCACATCGGCCGCGATACTCAGACCCGTCTGCCACCACGACTGGTTCTGCTGCGCCGCGGCGGCAGCGGCCATCTGCTCCGCCAGCCGCACGGCAGCCAGATACTCCGCACGCCGGTCGTTCTGCGCCTGAAGCATCTGCTGGGCCGCCGTACCCGAGCAGCCCGGATCGTTGCGGCAGCTCCGGGAGTTACTCTGCTGCTCACCCACCCACCGCGGGGCCGGGGTGCCACCGCTGGCGCCGGTCTGGCGCCCGTAGTTCTTCCCGTAGTCGACGTCCGTGACGTCGCCCTGGCTGTTGTGACTGCATGTGTACTGGCCCGACCAGCACTCCCGCAGCATCGTCCCCAGCGGATCGGCGACCGTGACCGGGCTGTTCCCCCCGTACTGGTACGCGTTCAACTGCTGCGGGTCCGCGGTGACCAGCACCGGGTCGGGGGAGACGAACCGGCCCAACGCCGGGTCGTACTCCCGGGCCCCGAGATGGGTCAGGCCGGTGCCGTCGGCTATGCCGCCGACGAAACCCCGGCTGCCCGGCCAGGATTCCGGCTGCTGCCCCCGGATCTGGCCGAAGGGAGCGGTCCGGCGCTGGGAGATGGTCAACGAGGTCGCGTCGATGGCGAGTTGGCCGGTGCCATGGTGGTCGGCCAGGGTGAAGCTGACCGATCCGTCGTCGGCGATCACCGCCATATGGCCGCCGCCGAGGTCGACATACCGGGTCGCCTCCGCGGTGGTGGAGCCCGTGGCCTGGGTGACCTCGGTGCTGCCGAGGTAGAGCGTCGTCCCCGACTCGGAACGGGAGATCAGCCGGTTGCCGTCCGCGTCGTACAGGTACTCCGTCACCGAGCCGTCCGCCTCCTCGACGGAGGCGAGACGGCCCTCGGCGTCCCAGGACAGTTCCTGCTCATCGCCGCCGAGTTGACGGCTGGCGGTGTTCCCGGCCTCGTCGTAGCCGTACTGTTCGAGCGAGGTCACATCGGGCGTCCGCTGCGTCACCGAGGTGACAGCGTTGGGCCGCGCCGCGCCCGGCTCGGGGTAGTCGTAGGCGCGTTCGGTGTCCTGTTCGTGCAGGGTTTCGGTGAGGCGGTTGCCCGCCAGGTCGTAGGAGTAGGAGTGCCAGTACGGCGCGGGCCCGCCGACGGCGGCGTCCGAAGGCTCGGACGCGCAGGTACGCGGGGCCTGCGACCACGCCTCGGTCAGACGGCGCACATGGTCGTACTGGAAGCACTGCACGTCCGTGCCGGTGCGTGAGACATCGGCGATGGACAGGACATTGCCCGCATCGTCGTACGCGTAGGTCTCGTCGCGGTCGTTCTCATCCTGCAGCCAGCGCTGGACGGAAGTGGAGGCCAGCCGCTGGGTGCCCCGCTCGTAGAAGTTCGTCCCACGGGCCACGGCCGCGCCCCGACTGGAGAAGTCGAACGTGGCGGGCTTGCCGGTGAGCGTGTGGGTCAGGTCGACAGCGGCGCCACCCGTGGCAGCCGTCCTGAGGAGGCGGAGTGTCACGTCATCGTAGGTGCGGTCGACGGTTTCGGCCGGCAGACCGCCAGCCTCCGGCAAGCCGGTGGACCGGACCAGCCCCGAAGGCAGGAACGTGGTCGTGGACTGGTAGGTGTCGGCCAGCGCGCCTTCCGCGTCCGGAATGGTGACCTGGCTGCGCGTCGCACGGTAGAGCCGGTCGTAGGAGACGACTTCGCTGGTGTACGCCTCGGCCTCGTCGTAGCGGGTGGACCTTGCCAGATGGCCGCGGGCACCGGAGACGGTGTCGTAGACCCATTCCGCCCGCAGCTCACCCGCCGCGTCCCCTTCGCGCAGCTCGGTTTGCCGCCCCAGCCCGTCATAGACATGGGCGAGGGTGATGCCACGGGCACCGGCACGCGTGGTCAGCTCACCGCGGTCGTTGTATGTGCTGGTTGTCCGGCCGGCGTCGGGATCGGTGGTCTCGACCGTGCGGCCGAGTTGGTCATAGGCGAACGTCCAGTCGTTACCGGCCGCGTCGGTGACCGTCTCGATCTGCCCGGCCGGGGTGTGGGCGTAGGTGGTGGTGTCGAAGTCGGTGTCCGGTGAACGTTCGCGATGCTGACGCAGTTCGACCGCGCGGCCACGGGCGTCGGAGATGGTCGTGGTGGCGGGGCGCCCTCGGGCGGAATCACCGTCACGCGGTCGCCGCGGTAGCTGGTCGTCGTGGTGGCGAGCACCTCGCCGCCATCGCTGTCCCCCGCGACCTGAACGCTCTCTGTCTCGCGGCCGAGCGCGTCGTAGGCGTGCCGGGTCTGTGTCTGCACGTTCGCGAGGTCTGTGGGCTTGAAGACCTCCGGCGCGGGGTCTCCTTCGGCGAAGTAGGAGGCGAACGTCTGGCGGACGAGACCTCGTTCGTCGTAGAAGGTGTCGCTCAGGAGCATCCCGTCCTCCGGTCCCGGCTGCTGGGTCTGCCGTGCGCGCAGCAGCCCGTCGTAGAGGGTGTAGGAGGTGGAGGTCTGCCCGCCGGAGTTGTTCAGCGCGCGGCTGCCGACGCTGACTGGGTGGCCCTCCTCGACGCGGTAGGTGAACTCGAAGCTGGGGGCCTGGGCGGTACGCCGGTCGGGGAGCCAGACGCGCGCCGAGCGGCCGAGCGCGTCGTAGGACTGCACCGTCACGTTGCCGTTGGCGTCCGTGGTCTGGGTGGGCAGGCCGCGCCGGGGGTCGAGAGTTGTGGTCGTGGACAGCGCGCTCGCCGCGTCGTCCGGATCGGCACGCGGTGTGGTCTCGGTGATGGTGGTGGGGAAGCCCGTGGCGGGGCTGTGGACGGTGGTCGTGGTGCGGCCGTCGGTACGGGCGGTGCGGGTCAGGGCCGAGCCGGTGACGCTGACATCGGCCGTCAGATCGGTGGCGGTGAGCTGGCGGCCGCAGTCGTCGTAGGTGGTGCCGGAGTCCTCCGCGTGCGGGCGGGGGTGCTCGACAGTTGGATCGGCCTTGACGGCCCTCGGGATTCGTCGTTCCCGCGTACCAGAAGCCGCGGCGCGGCCTCGGCGCTTGTTGACGGAGGGCCGGGGCGCGCATAAGGCTCGCGTTGTCCCGGCGGTGGGAGGGTGCGTTATCGCGGGGTGCTGTCGGGGTCGTCGTCTCCCGTGGGGAGACGGGCTTCCTCGCCCATGGCTCGGCAGGCCTGCTCGTACCAGTCGACCGGGACGATGACCGCCTGCGGGTCCTGGTAGCGCACGGCCTGGATGTGTTCGCGGCCGTACTGGACTCGGCCCATCACCTTCACGATGTTCTTCCGCAGTCCCCCAGACAGAACCACTCATCCCGCCCCTCATCGCCGTCCGGCGCTCCGTCCGCCGCACCGGAGACACCAAGACCCACCGATCCCGCAGAACCCTCGCCCTCCCCACCCGCCGCGCCACCGCCCTCACCTGGCGGGACACCGGGCTCGTCTCCACCACCACCACGGGCACCCCCATGGACGCCGCGCCTCCCGATGCCCCCTCGCCACCATCGACGGCATCGACCCCGCGGAATGGACACCACGCGAGGGGCGACCCACCTTCGTGTCCGTCCCCTCGGACGACGGCATCACCACCGACAAGATCACCCCCCTCGTCGGCCACACCAGCACAACCACCACAGAGAGGATCCATCGAAAGCAGATCGACCCCTCATCCAGACCGGCGCCACCGCCACAGCAGTCACTCAGATAGTCACTCACCCACACCACAGAGGCCGCCTCCCCTACGGGAGACGGCCTCTGACCTGTGGAGCTAAGGAGAATTGAACTCCTGACCTCTTGCATGCCATACAATCCCACCCCCTACTCACCAG
>NZ_LAVK01000079.1 GCF_001083795.1 Streptomyces sp. SBT349 | reverse complement strand
GGGGGCATGGGCATGGGCGGGAGCGGTTCCGGCGAGGTGGCGTGCCAGGCGCTGTGGGCGGGCGACTCGCGGTCGTACGCGCTGCTGCCCGCGAGCGGCCTGCACGCGCTGACGCGCGATCACACGCACATGGACGACGCGTTGGAGCAGCTGCGCGAGGACCCGGCGATGACCAACGTCATCTGCGCGGACCGCCCGTTCCGCGTCGACGCGCACGAGAGGACGTTCCCGCTGCCGTGCGTGCTGCTCTGCGCGACGGACGGCTTCTTCGGGTATCTGCACACGCCGGGGCAGTTCGAGTGGGTGCTGCTGCGGACGCTGGAGCGGGCCACCGATCTGGCCGAGTGGGCGCGGCTGCTGCGTACCGAGGTGCAGGGGTACACGGCGGATGACGCCTCACTCGCCCTGGTGACGCCGGGGTTCGGCGACTTCGGCGAGGTGCGTGCCGCCTTCGCCGCGCGGTGCGAGGCCGTGCGGGCGGGCTACGCGGCACGCCCGCCGGAGGGGCAGGGATCGGGGAACGGATCCGGGGCCGGACCCGCGGCTGGAGCCGGTGGCGGAGCGGGGGAGGGCGGCTCCCCGGGCGGGCTGCGAGGGTGGCAGGAGGCCGCCTGGGAGTCCTACCGGGCCGGTTATGAGACGCACATGCCGCCGGTGCGGGAGGAATGAGCGTGAAACAGGGCGATGTCATCGCCGGGTACCGCCTCGTCAGCGAGCCCACCAACGCCAATGGCGGCAAGTGCATCTGGGCGTTCGCCGAGAGGGAAGGCAAGCAGTACTTCCTCAAGCGCTTCCTGGAGCCCAAGCGGCCGCGCGAGGGCGCGTCGGGAAGCGCCGTCTCGCTGCGGATCAGGCGCCAGGCGTGCGAGGAGTTCGAGGAGCGCCACCGCGGCATCATGCGCCGCCTGCGGCCCGACGCGCGGGGCGGGGGGAACCTGGTGCTCGCCGTCGACTTCTTCCACGAGCGCAGCACCTACTACAAGGTGACGGAACGCATCGACACCGCCAGCCTCGCCGAGCCGCACACCCTCGCCCCCGCGCACCGGGCGGTGCTGCTGAAGACTCTGGGCAGCAGTCTCAAGCTGCTGCACGACATCGAGGTGGTGCACGGGGACCTCAAGCCGGCCAACGTGCTGGTGCAGCGGCGCGAGGGTGCCACGTTCCACACGGCGAAGCTGATCGACTTCGACGACTCGTATGTCTCGGGGCAGCCGCCGGGGCGCGACGACATCGCGGGGGACTCGCTGTACGGGGCGCCAGAGTGGCGCCGTTATGTGCAGGGCGACGAGCTGATCGAGGAGCCGGACCTCACCACGGCCGTGGACATCTTCGCCCTCGGCCTGATGACGCACCTCTATCTGACGGGGGCGGTCCCGGGCTTCGACGAACGGTTCGGGTCGCCCGCGGACGCCGTCAACGCCGAGGAGGCGCTCGCCCTCGACGCACGGCTCTCGGATCCGGCGTACGAGCTGGTGCGGGACATGACGGCGTGGGACCCGGGCGCCCGCCCGTCCATCGAGACGTTTCTCGCCGTCCTCGGCGAGGCGGACGTGTGCGCGCTGGGGGAGCCGAGGGAACGGCGCGCGCCGAGGCCCGCCGCGCCGGCGCCCGCACCCGCGCCCGTGCCCGTGCCCGGGGGATCCGCGCCCGCGGAGCCGGGGGCGCCCGCGGGGGACGACGAGCCGGGGGACGGGGGCGCGGACGGTGACGGTGAGGGTGACGCTGAAGGGGCGCCGCGGACCAGCCGCGTTCGCGCCAACCTCACCGGCGGGGCGCGGGCGCCCGGGACCGGTCCCGGACCGGTCCATGACGATGGTGGGACGGCGCCGAGGCCGTCACGTGTGCGCTTCAACCCGCGGAGCCGTCGCTCCACCTCATGACCGAGAGGAGAATCCAGGTGGGTCACGAACTGGAGAAGTATCAGGGGAACCTTCGGTACGCGGTGGACATCGTGCTGTGCGTCGACGCCACGGGCAGCATGTACCCGGTCATCGGTGCCGTGAAGAACAGCGCGCTCCAGTTCCACGAGCGGCTGAACGGGGTGATGGCGAAGAAGGGGAAGGAGATCAGCCAGCTGCGGCTGCGGGTGATCGCCTTCCGGGACTTCGGGGACAACCCGAACAACGCGATCGAGGAGACGCCGTTCCTTCATCTCCCTGCGCAGTCGGCGGAGTTCGAGGCGTTCCTGCGCGGGGTCGACGCCACGGGCGGTGGTGACATCCCCGAGTCGGGTCTGGAGGCGTTGGCCCTCGCCGTGAACTCGCCCTGGGAGAAGGGGCTCGACCGGCGGCGCCATGTCGTCGTCATGTTCACGGACGCCCCCGCACACCCGCTGGGAACGGTCGGCGCGACGGCGCGCACCTACCCGCAGAACATCCCGCGGTCCATGGACGCCCTGTTCGAGCAGTGGGGTTACGCGCGCAGCCAGACCGCGGTGATGGAGCAGTCGGCGAAGCGGCTGGTGCTCTTCGCGCCGGAGGAGGAGCCCTGGAAGGAGGCCATCGGGGAGGAGTGGGACCTGACGCTCCACTTCCCGTCGCGGGCGGGCGAGGGCCTCGAGGAGTTCGAGATGGACGAGATCATCGAGACGATCGCGAACAGCCTGTGATCCTCCAGGGCGAGGGCGTCCTGGTGGGGGTCGGGGCCGGGCGGCTGACGTTCCAGTGGGCCGACTCCGGCTTCGAGGCACCGGCCGCCACCTGCGCGGAGCTGGCCATCTCCCTCCACGCGGACGACGGGCGGATGCAGCTGCTGTTCCGCCTGCACACGGCCGGTGCCACCGAGAGCGGCCATGTGCTGGTCCGGGTGGTGGTCGCCGCCGAATTCGAACTGGAGGTGCGGGAGTTCGCCGAACGGTGCGCGCGGGAGTACGGCGTCGCGCGCGTCCGCGTGGCGCTGCCGCCCCCTCCCCCGCCGCCCCCGCCGCGGATCCCGGCCGACAGCGCTGAGTGGACGATCTCGCCGGTGGCGCCGCTGACCGAGGCGCTGTTCACCGAGGTGCTGCGGCGGTCGGCACGCCGGGTCCCCTGAGGAAGGAGAGCGGGATGTCCGGGGGGACGTGGCGCTGTTCCGAGTGCGACATCTACAACGGCAACGACGTGAGCGTGTGCGACATCTGCGCCACGCCGCGGGCCGCGGCGCCCAAGCCCAAACCGGCTCCGGTGAAGAAGGCCGTCCCCAGCCCGCGTCCGAAGCCCCCGCCGGGGAAGAAGGCACCGGGGAAGAAGCCCTCGTCCGCCGCGAAACCGTCGTCCGCCGCGAAGCCCTCGTCCGCCAAGAAGACATCTCCGAAGAAGACGCCCCCGAAGAAGACCGAGCCTTCGGCGAGTGTGCCGTCGTCGGTGTGGACCACGCCCGTGGCCAGGGGGTGGACGTGCCGGACGTGCCGCACGCACAACGCCTCCACGGCGGCCGAGTGCGCGGGGTGCGGCGGGCGCTGGGCCGACGGCCTGGGCCGGGTCGGGTCGGTCCGGACCCCGCCGTTCCGCCCCTCCTACGGTGCCGCCTACCGCCCCTCCCCCCGTGATCCGGAGAGCACGGAGAGCCTGGACGAACTGCTCGCCCGACTCGGCGAGTTGCGCGAGAGGATGCCCGCGCCCGCGGTCCCCGATCCGCCGTTGAGGCAGGAGCCGGTGCCCTCGGGGTGCGCCGGGTGCCTGGCGTTTCTGCTGATCGTCGGCCTGGTGGCGCTGTTGGGCTGGGCGGTGCCCCAGTGGTTCGACGACGAGGAGAGCACCCCATCGGGTGACGAGACCCCGCGGTCGGCCGAGGAGCCGCTCCCCGAGTGGTCGGGTCCCTGTCCCGACCGGGTGGCCGACGGGCTGGAGCTGGCGCCGGGGGCGACAACGGAGCTGGTGGCGGCGTACCGGACGGAGGAGACGCAGATCCTCATCTGCCGCGAGGAATCCGGTGCACTGCACTATGTGGACGAGTTCATCGACCTGAGGGAGGCCGGGACCATCTTTCCCGCGGAGGAGACCGAGTCCGGCTTCACCGCGGAGAACCCGCCGAACCGCTACGAGATCGCCGGCGACGTGCTGCGGTTCTTCGAGGACGGCGAGTACACCGGCGAGCGCGAGATCACCCCCGAACCGTCCCCCACCTGACGCGTTCGCCGACACGTTCCGCCGATCCGTGCACCCGGCGTGGTCACCATCCGCTCAGCCCTCGGTGCCGCGTGCGTCGAGGCGTTCCCGCTGCGGGGCGACCGTGTACGCGGGGTCGCGCGCCGAGGCGATCCCCGCGTGGAAGACGCCGAACCGGGTGCACGCGGACGCCGCGAGCAGCGCCGCCCCGCTGAGCGCCGCGGCGGCGCGGCTGCGCCCGGCGAGCAGGGCCGCGCCTGCGGCGCCCGCGACGGCCAGCCGCTCCGCGGTCCGCAGCAGGCGGCCCGCCGTCCCCCGCCGGTAGGTCTCGGCGGCCAGGCCCGCGCCGCGGTGGAGGCGGCGCATCACGGTGAGTTCAGCTGCGGTGCCCAGCACGGCGGCGCGGCGAGCGGGGCCGTTCTCGGCCGGTGGCCCGGTGAGCAGCGCCATGCCCGCCGCGGCACCCGCGGCGGATGCGGTGAACAGGTACGGCAGCTCGCGGTGGGCCTCGTGCCAGGCCGGAACGGCGGTGTCCGCGAGCAGCACGCCGGTGTAGGCGGCGACGACGGGCCCGAGCAGCGCGGCGCCGCGGGTGGCGGCGCTCCCGGTGCGGGGCAGCCGGCCGGTCAGCTCCGAGGCGGCGGCCGTCCCGGCGAGCGGGCCGTAGACGGCCAGCAGCCACGAGCCCATGCTCATGGGCGAGGTCGGCTTGAAGACGCGGAGCATGTGGGTGAAACGGTCGGGTCTGCCCAGGTCGTGGATCAGCGCGGCGGTGGAGAGGACGATCGCGCCCAGCGAACTCACCTTCATCGCGCGGGCGGTTCCCCGGCGGCCGGTGTGCGCGGCGCCCGCCGCCAGCACGGAACCGGCGCCCGCGAGCCCGCCCAGGAAGAGGTATCCGGCGATGTCGGTGGGGGCCCAGGAGGGGGCCTTGACGATCGGGCGCCCGTAGTAGGAGGAAAACTCGGCGGGCGGAACGGCGACGTCCTCGCCGCGTCGGCGATCCTTGCCCCTGCGGCCGGCGCGACCGGCGCGACCGGCCTGACCGGTGCCTTCCCCGTCCGGGCTCCGCCGCTCGCCGTCCATGCCGTTGCCGAACAGCGCCTCGCGCCCGGGCCGTTCGCCCCGCAGCCCGTCCCTGGTCACCCGTGACTCGCTCATCGCCCGCGTCCTCCCTTTCCGTTGCGGAACCCGCCACTCGTCCGCGTGAACGTGGCGAACGTCGCCGTCAGGCCGCCGAGCAGCGCCAGAGCGGCGTAGCCCGCGTGCCGCCACATGGCGGGCAGGTCGCGGGTGGTGACCACGGGGTCGGGCGGCAGGCCGTACACCTCGGGTCTGTCGAGCAGGAGGAAGAACGCGCCCGCGCCGCCGACCCCGTCGGCCGGGTCCTCGCCGTAGAGGCGGGCGTCCGGCACCCCGCTCTCGTGCAACTGCCCGACGCGGGCGGCGGCGCGTTCCCGCAACTCGTCCAGCGGGCCGAACTGGATGGATTCGGTGGGGCACGCCTTGGCGCACGCGGGCTCCTGCCCGGCGCCGAGCCGGTCGTAGCAGAGGGTGCACTTCCAGGCGCGGCCGTCGCCCTCGCGCTGCTCGATCACGCCGTAGGGGCAGGCGGGGACGCAGTAGCCGCAGCCGTTGCAGATGTCCTCCTGGACCACGACCGTGCCGAACTCGGTGCGGAACAGCGAGCCGGTCGGGCAGACGTCGAGGCAGGCGGCGTGCGTGCAGTGCTTGCAGACGTCCGAGGCCATCAGCCAGCGCATGTCGGTGCCGACGGCCGGGCCCGTGCCCAGGTGCGCCTGCTGCCCGCCGAGCGGCTTCTCCTGCTCGATGAACGCGACATGCCGCCAGGTGGAGGCGCCGAGCGCGCCGGTGTTGTCGTAGCTCATGCCGGTGAAGTCGAGGCCGTCCTCGGGGACGGCGTTCCACTCCTTGCACGCCACCTCGCACGCCTTGCAGCCGATGCAGACCGAGGTGTCCGTGAAGAATCCGACGCGCGGTGGCGCGGGCTGGTGTCCCGCGTCCTCGGCCACCTGGGGCTCGGGGCCGGAGAGCAGATTCGCCAGATCCGGCCGGGGCGGGCCCTGTGGCTGCGGGGGGCGTTCGGGTGCCGTCATGGTCAGACCTCCAGGCCGGTGTGCTCGGTTGCCCCGGCGCGCCGCCGGTAGTCGGCCACCAGCGCGCGCAGGGCGGGACCTCGGGGGCGGCGGCCGGGACGGATGTCGGCGGAGAACGCCTTGACCTCCTGGATATGGGCGTTCGGGTCGAGAACGACCGCGGACAGCTCGTTGGCCGCGTCGCCGCGGCTGTACCCGTTGGGCCCCCAGTGGAACGGCAGCCCGATCTGGTGCACCGTCCGTCCGCCCGCGCGCAGCGGCGGCACGCGGGGGGTGACGAGGACGCGGGCCTCGATCGCGTTGCGCGCGGTGATGACGGTGGCCCAGCCGGTGTGCTCCAGGCCGCGCTCGGCCGCGAGCTCGGGGGAGACCTCGCAGAAGAACTCCGGTTGCAGCTCGGCCAGATACGGCTGCAGGCGGCTCATGGCCCCGGCCGTGAAGTGCTCGGTGAGGCGGTAGGTGGTGACGACATAGGGGAAGACGGCGCTGCCGTCGCTGCCGCCCGCCGGGTGGTACTCGTTGCCCGCCCGCGGGTAGGTCCGCCGGACCGGCGAGCGCGGGTGGTCCGGGTGGAGGGAGTTGGGGAACGGCGAGTCCTGCGGCTCGTAGTGCGTGGGCATCGGGCCGTCGACGAGCCCGGCCGGGGAGTAGAGCCAGCCCTTGCCGTCGCCCTGCATGATGAACGCGTCGTCGCCCCGCAGCGCCGCCACGCCCCGCGCCCCGCGGCCGGGAACATGGCCGGGGGCCAGGGTCTGGGGAAAGTCGGGCACGTCGTGGCCGGTCCACCGCTCCTGAGCGGTGTCCCACCAGACGTACGCCTTCCGTTCGCTCCAGGGCGTGCCGTCGGGCGCGGCGGAGGCGCGGTTGTAGAGGACGCGGCGGTTGGCGGGCCAGGCCCAGGCCCACTCGGCAGCGACCCAGTCCTGCTCGGTGTGAGGCTTGCGGCGGGCGGCCTGGTTGACGCCGTCGGCGAAGACGCCGCAGTAGATCCAGCAGCCGCAGGTGGTGGAGCCGTCGTCCTTGAGCTGGGTGTAGGCGGAGAGCGGCGCGCCGTCGGGGCCGCGGCCGTTGATCTCGGCGAGGACGGCGGCGGCGATGGGCTCCTCGAGGGGGCCGTCCACCGGGTAGTCCCAGGCCAGGTCGAGGAAGAGGCGGTCGGCCGGGTCCTCGGAGCCCGCCAGCTTCTCGCGGATGCGGCGGCCCAGGTGGTACGTGAACCACAGCTCGCTGCGCGCGTCGCCCTCCGGCTCGACGGCGGCGTGGTGCCACTGGAGCCAGCGGTTGGTGTTGGTGAACGAGCCGGACTTCTCGGTGTGGGCGGCGGCGGGGAAGAAGAACACCTCGGTGGCGATGTCCTCGGTGACCAGCTCGCCGGTCTCGATCTCGGGGCCGTCGCGCCACCAGGTGGCGGACTCGATGAGGGAGAAGTCCCGGACGACCAGCCAGTCGAGGTGGGCCATGCCCAGCCGCTGGAGGCGGGTGTTGGCCGAGCCGACGGCCGGGTTCTCGCCGAGGAGGAAGTAGCCCTTGCAGATGCCGTCGATCTGGGCCACGACGGTGTCGTAGGTGCTGTGCGAGCCGGTGAGGCGGGGGAGGTGGTCGAAACAGAAGTCGTTCTCCGCGGTGGCGGCGTCGCCGTAGTACGACTTGAGGAGGCTGACCATGTAGGCGCTCATGTTCGCCCAGAAGCCCTTCCGGGTGCGGACGGCTGCGATGAACGAGTCGAGGTCCTGGTGCGCCTGCGCGTGCGGCATGGGGAGATAGCCGGGCAGCAGGTTGAACAGGGTCGGGATGTCGCTCGAACCCTGGATGCTGGCGTGGCCGCGGAGTGCCTGGATGCCGCCGCCGGGGCGGCCGATGTTGCCGAGGAGCAGCTGGAGGACGCAGGCGGCGCGGATGTACTGGGCGCCGACCGTGTGCTGGGTCCAGCCGACCGCGTAGGCGAACGCGCTGGTGCGGTCGGGGCCCGAGTTGCTGGTCAGGGCCTGGCAGACACGGGCGAACGTCTCGCGGGGGATGCCGCAGACCTCCTCGACCAGTTGGGGGGTGTAGCGGGCGTAGTGGCGTTTGAGGAGCTGGAAGATGCAGCGGGGGTGGGTGAGCGTCTCGTCGCGCGCCGTGCCGGGCGGCACGTCCTGGCCGCCGGAGCCGTGGGACTCGGAGCCGCCCGCGTGGTGTTCGAGGACGACGGAGTCGAGGCGTTTGTTGGCGTCGGGGTCGGGAGGGCCCGCCATCGAGCGGACGGCGGCGCCCTCGTACTGCCAGGTGGCCGGGTCGTACACGCCGTTCTCGGCGTCGAGGCCGGAGAAGACGCCGTCCAGGTCCTCGGTGTCCCGGAACTCCTCGGCGACGATGGTCGCCGCGTTGGTGTAGGCGACGACGTACTCCCTGAACTCCTTGCCCTCGGTGAGGACATGGTTGATCAGGGCACCGAGGAACGCGATGTCGCTGCCGGCGCGGATCGGGACGTGCAGGTCGGCGAGGGCGCTGGTGCGGGTGAAGCGCGGGTCGACGTGGATGATCGTGGCGCCGCGGGCCTTGGCCTCCATGACCCACTGGAAGCCGACGGGGTGTGCCTCGGCGTAGTTGGAGCCCTGGATGACGATGCAGTCCGAGTTCTGGAGGTCCTGCATGAACGTGGTGGCGCCGCCACGGCCGAACGAGGTGCCCAGGCCCGCGACGGTGGAGCTGTGGCAGACGCGGGCCTGGTTCTCGATCTGGACGATGCCGAGGCCGGTGAAGAGCTTCTTGATCAGGTAGTTCTCTTCGTTGTCCAGGACCGCGCCGCCGAGGCTGGCGATGCCGAGGGTGCGGGCGACGCGGGAGCCCGCGTGCTCCCACTGCCAGGTCTCGCGACGCGTCGCGATGACCCGGTCGGCGACCATGTCCATTGCGGTGTCCAGGTCCAGCGGCTCCCACTCGGTTGCGTGGGGGCGGCGGTGGAGCACCTGGTGGCGGCGGGAGTCGCCGGTGGTGAGCTGGAGGGTCGCGGAACCCTTGGGACAGAGCCGCCCGCGGCTGATGGGGGAGGCCGGGTCGCCCTCGATGTGGACGATGCGCTCGTCCTTGACGTAGATCTGCTGGCCGCAGCCGACCGCGCAGTACGGGCAGACGGAGTCCACCACCCGGTCGGCGGAGTGGGTGCGGGGCCGGAGCCCGGCGGTGTGCCGCGACTCCGCCGCAGCGCCGCGACCGAGCGGGTCATGGCCCGTCAGCTGCCGGTAGACGGGCCAGTCCTGGACCCAGGTGCGCACGCCCATGCCCGTTTCCTCCGCTTTCGTCGCGTCGTCTGGTCCGATGATGCGGTGGCGGACTCGTCCGCGCACTCGGGGGAGCCCGCTCGCCCCCTTCGACTCCCTCGTCACGTCCGCCTCCTTCATCCCGTCCGCACTCTTCGCCCTGTTGGCCTCGTTCGTCTGTTCTTGTCGCGGAGGGCCTCGGGCGTTTCAATCGCCCGCGGCGCGGCGGTAGCGGTCGGCCATGGCGCGCAGTGCCGCGGCGAGCTCCGGGTCGTCGGAGCCGTCGAAGTCCGCGCCGAGGACGCCGAGCCAGCTCGCGAGTGTCTCGGCGCTGTCCGCGCCGGTCGTGACCCGGCAGCTGTGCTCGTCCAGCGGTTCGACGGTCCCGGCCGTGGGCGGCAGCCGCTCGGCGATGACCGAGGCGGGCGCGTGGACCGTGACGCGCGCCCGGTGGCGCCAGGGCGCGGTGGCGATGCCGCGCGACACGTAGGCGGCGATGTCCTCGTCGGGCAGTGGGCGGGGCGCGAAGCGCGGGCCGGTGGGGGTGCGGGGGCTGATCCGGTCGGCGCGGAACGTGCGCCAGTCGGCGCGGTCGGTGTCCCAGGCGACCAGGTACCAGCGGCGGCCCCAGTTCACCAGGCGGTACGGCTCGACGTCGCGGCGTCCTGTCGTCGCGTCGTGGGTCTCGTAGTCGAACCTGAGGCGCTCGTGGTCGCGGCAGGCCGCGGCGAGTGTGGTGAGCACGTCGGGAGAGACGCCCCGCTCCTGGCGGGTGGGGCGGACGGAGACGGTGAACGCCTGGAGCGCGCCGACCCGGCGGCGCAGCCGGGAGGGCAGCACCTGCTCCAGCTTGGCCAGGGCGCGCAGCGAGGATTCCTCGATGCCGGTGACCGAGCCGCTCGCGGCGGTGCGGAGGCCGACCGTGATGGCCACCGCCTCCTCGTCGTCCAGCAGCAGCGGGGGGAGCGAACTCCCCGCCCCGAGCCGGTACCCGCCGACCGCGCCCCGGGTGGCGTGCACCGGGTAGCCCAGGCGGCGCAGGCGCTCCACGTCGTTGCGGATGGTGCGCGAGGTGACGTCGAGGCGCTCGGCCAGCTCGTTGCCGGTCCACTCGCGCGGGGTCTGGAGGAGGGAGAGGAGGCGGAGCAGACGTGCGGATGTCTCAAGCATGGACGCATTCTGCCGGGTCCATTAGGAACGAAACCTTCCTCATGCCCTGACAGATTGACCGGCATGAACGACACGAACACGCATACGCCGCACGCACCCGAGGCCGGGGCCAAGCCCGGGGCGGGGGCGCACGACCGGCGCTGGCTCGGCCTCTTCGCGATCCTCTCCGCGATGATCATGAACCTGCTCGACGCCACCGTCGTCAACATCGCCGCCCCCTCGATCCGGCAGGACCTCGGCGGCTCCGAGACGAGCCTCCAGTGGATCGCGGCCTCCTACCCCCTCGCGATGGCCGTGGGACTGCTGACCGGCGGGCGCCTGGGCGACATGTTCGGCCGCAGGCGGGTGCTGATGACCGGCGTGCTGGGGTTCGTCGCCTCGTCCGTGGCATGTGCCCTCGCCTGGTCACCCGGGGGGCTGACCGGGGCCCGGGTGGTGCAGGGGCTCTTCGCGGCCATCATGGTGCCGCAGGCGTTCGGCCTGATCCGCGAGATGTTCCCGCCGAGGGAGATCGGCAAGGCGTTCGGCGCGCTCGGGCCCGTGATCGGCCTGTCCACCATCCTGGGGCCGGTCGTCGCCGGGGCGCTCGTCGACGCGGACGTGCTGGGCACCGGCTGGCGGATGGTCTTCCTCATCAATGTGCCGATCGGGGCGTTCACCCTGATCGCCGGGGCGAAGGCCCTGCCGGGCGGCAGCGGGCAACGGGGGCTGCGGCTCGATGTGACCGGCGCGCTGGTGGCCGGGGCCGGGGTCTTCCTGCTGGTCTACCCCCTGGTGCAGGGCCGCGAGCTGGGCTGGCCGGTGTGGCTGCTGGCCGTGGCGGCGGGCGCGGTGGTGGCCCTGGGCACGTTCGCCGTCCAGCAGCGGCGGCGCACGCGCTCCGGCGGAACGCCGCTGGTCGAGCTGAGCGTGCTGGGCCGGAGGTCGTACACCTCGGGGGTGGCGTTCGTCATCGTCTTCTTCGGCTCCATCGTGGGCTTCTCGCTGGCGATCGGGCTGTTCCTCCAGATGGGACTGGGGATGAGCCCGGTGCGGGCCAGCCTGACCATGGTCAGCTGGGCCGTGGGCGCGTTCTTCGGGTCCGCGTTCAGCGCGATGAAGGCCGGTCTGGGCCGCAGGATCCTGCATCTGGGGCTGGCGCTGATGGCGGTGGGACTGGCGGGGATCTACCTGGTCTTCGAACGTGCCGGGACGGGCGTGGGCGGCTGGGACCTGGCGGCGCCGCTCGTGGTCTATGGGCTGGGGATGGGCATGATCTTCGTTCCGCTCTTCGGGATCATCATGGGCGAGGTCCGCGACCACGAGGTGGGCTCAGCCTCCGGCCTGCTGGAGGCGTTCCAGCAACTGGGCGGCAGCCTGGGTGTCGCCGGGCTGGGTACCGTCTTCTTCTCCGCCGCGGGATCCGCGCCCGCGGTGGCCGACTTCGTCTCCGGCGCGCAGCATGTGACGCTGCTGGCACTGGCGTTGACCCTGGCCGCGATCCCGCTCGGTTTCCTGCTGCCGCGCCACGCACGGGAGCAGGGCGCCACCGAGGCGGCGCCGAACGAGGCACCCGCGTCCGGGACGGCGCCGCGAGGTGGGACGGCGGCCGAGCGCACGCCCGAGCCGGCGAGGGTGTGACATTGCCCCGCCCCTGGTGATGCCCGTGCCCCCGAGCCTCCACTCGGGGGCACGGGTGCGCGCGGCGGGGGGCGCGTGCGCGGGGCCCGCGTCAACGCCGAGGGCGCCGTCCCCCGGGGCATTGTTGTGACGGGTCGGTGGGCGTACCTTCGCTGGTGAGGGCCGCGTCCGGCCCCTCCCCCGCGCGCCGTACGCCGGTCCGCGGCGGAGGAGCAAACGCTAGGCTGCCGCCGTGACTTCGGGAGATTCCGTAGACAGCACCGTGAGGCGGGCCAACATCCGGTTGGTCGCACAGGTGGCAGGGGTGTCCATGTCCACGGTCAGCAATGTGCTCAACAAGCCCCAGCTGGTGGCCCATTCGACGCGGCACCGGGTCCGGGACGCGATGGACCAGGTCGGCTATGTCCGCAATGGCGCCGCCCGGCAGCTGCGCGGCGCGCCCAGCTCGGTGGTCGGCTGTGTGCTGCTCGACACCTCCAACGCCTACTTCGCGACCGTCGCCCGTGGCATCGAGGACTGCCTCGCGGACGACGGCTGCATGCTCGTCCAGTGCAGCACCGACATGCAGGAGCGCCGCGAGGAGCGCTATCTGCGGCTCCTCGAGGAGCAGGGTGTCCGGGGCGTGATCATCAGTCCCGTCGCGCCCGGCCTTCCCGAACTCGTGCGGCTCGGGGAGCGCGGCATCCCCGTCGTCCTCCTCGACCACCCGCGCGACGGCACCGACCTGTGTGCGGTGACGGTCGACAACGTCGCGGGCGGCGCCCTGGCCGCCCGCCACCTGCTGGCGGCGGGGCAGCGGAACATCGCGTTCGTCCGCAGCGGGCCACCGCTGCGCACGATCAGCGACCGCCTCGCCGGCGTGCGGGACGCGTTCTACGACCACGGGCTCGACCCCGACGCGCATGTCGCGGAGATCGCGGTGCGGTCCACGGCGACCTCCGCGATCGCGGAGGAGGCCATCGCGGGCATCCTGGGCCGCTCGCCCCGGCCGGACGCCGTGATCTGCTGCAACGATGCCGCCGCCCTCGGCGTCTACCGCGGCCTGCGTGAGCGCGGCATCGCGATCCCGGACGACATCAGCGTGGTCGGCTATGACGACGTCGAGTTCGCGGCGGAACTCTCGCCCGCCCTGACCACCGTCCGCCAGCCCGCGTATGAGGTGGGCTATGCCGCGGCCAGGCTGCTGCTGAGCGAGGAGCAGACCGGTCACCGCCATGAACAAGTCACCTTCCTCCCTGAACTGGTCGAGCGGGACTCCACCGCCCCGCGCCTCCGTTAGACCAGGCGCGTCTGAAGGCCGTCGAGGATCCGAGCCAGGCCGTAGTCGAAGCCGTCCTCCCGGGCGGTGCCGGTGTCCTCCTCCCGCTGGGCGGCGTACAGCCTCCGCAGCCGCGGATACGGACGGGCCGCCCGCTCGGCTGCGGGCCGGACCTGTTTTCTCCATTGGCGCTCGTCCTGGTCGCCCCGCGCGAGGGTGACCAGCAAGGCCGCCTCGCTCGTCGCCTTCCCGGTGACATAGGAGACCAGGGTCTGCGCGGCCTGGTTCGCCTCGTCCAGCGTGAAGCCCGCCTCCTCGAACAGGCCGAGCAGCCCCTCGGACATCCGCATCAGATTCGGTCCCAGGTGGGCGAGCCCGACCTCGCCGAGCACGGAGACCATCCACGGATGACGCAGGATCACCGAGCGCAGCCTGTGCGCGCACTCCGCCGCCGCCTCCCGCCACCCCTCGGGGCCGCTCGGGGGCACCACGTCCATCTCGCCGTAGACCTCGTCCACGACCAGCTCGATCAGCTCGTCCTTGTTCGCCACGTGGGTGTACATCGAGGTGGCGCCCGCGTTCAGCCGGGTGCCGAGCTTCCGCATCGACAGGGCGTCGAGACCGTCCGAGTCGAGCAGTCGCAAAGCCTCGGTCACGATCTGGGCCCTGCTCAGCGACGGCTGCTCCCGCCGGGCCCGGTGCGGGCGGGTCCACACGGACGGGACGACCTGCTCCTCGGCCTCCATGGCACGGCTCCTCTCCGTCGAGTCTGTCGTCCCCCAGTGTAGCGCACACTGTGCGCTCTTGCGTCCATCGTTCGATGGCAGTACGCTGTGCGGGAACGTCGAACAGTGTTCGAGGCGAGCGCACGCCGTGCGATGCCGACCTCGATTGACCCTCGAAGGAGGAGCCGATGGACCGCTGGACGGGGAAGGGCGGGACCCGCCGCCGGAGACGCCTGCCTGGACGGCTCGACCTGCGTGAGGGTGCAAGGAGTGCCGCGCGTGGCCAGGCGGCGGCGCACGCGGAGAAGGTGGTGCGCATGGGCGGGTGACGTGGGGCCGGACCTGACGAAAGTCAGGGGCCCGGTCGGTCTTTCGACCCGGGTGCCCTGATCCCCGTCTCCCTAGGGTCCGGTAGCCATGACAGAAGAAACACGACAAGGTCAGGGGCTGCGCCGCCTGGGCGGTGCACTGGCGATCCTCGCGGCCGGTCTGGTCGCCCTGGCCCTCCTCTGGCCCGGAGGGCTCGGACATCCGGAGCCCCTCCCCGTCACGTCGGGCGCCTCGGTGGAGCTGTACCGCACCCTTACGGACGCCGTCGCGGGAGCGCCGGAGTGGCTGGCGGTGATATCCGAAGGAGCCACGGAAGGAGGGCTGGTCGCGCTCGGGCTGCTGCTCCTGTGGCTCGGCTGGGGCGGTCTCAGGCATGGCGAGCCGCGCGAGGTTGCCGGCGTCCTGCTGACCGGGCTGGCCACCGTGGCCGCCTACGCCGGGAGCGAGGCGCTCAAGCTGGTGGCCGACCAGGAGCGGCCCTGCCGGGCGGTCCCCGGTGCCGACGCGCTCGCCGCATGCCCCCCGCCCGGCGACTGGGCCTTCCCCAGCAATCACGCGACCCTCGCCGTCGCCCTGGCCACCGGCCTGATCTGGCTCCGGCCGCGCGTCGCCGTGCTCGCCCTGCCCCTGGCGGTGGCGACGGCCGTCCTGCGCGTGGTCGTCGGCCTGCACTATCCCCACGACGTCCTGGCGGGCGCGGCCCTCGGCGCCGCCGTGACGGCGGCGGTGCTGCTGGCGCTCCTGCCGCTGGTCGGCGCGGTGGCCGCCCCTCGACTGGCGCGGTTCGCCGCCAGATAGGAAGGAAATATTGCGCAACACATATTGCGCAATATTTTTTTCCCTTCTAGGGTCGTCCCCATGACGACGAGGGACTCACGCCGCATCACCGATCTGGGGACGCTCAAGGCATTCGGGCACCCGCTGCGAATGCGGCTGTACCGGGCGCTCTGCGTGGCCGACGCCGATGCCGCCACGGCCTCGCAGCTCGCCGCCCAGGTGGACGAGGCCGTGTCGCTGGTCAGCTACCACCTGCGCAAGCTCGCGGAGCACGGCCTGATCGAGGAGGCCGAGGCGCGCAGCGAGGACAGCAGGGAGCGCTGGTGGAAGGTGGTGTCCCGGCGGATCACCTTCAGGGACCGGGACTTCCTCGGCGAGCCCGAGCGCGTCGCGGCCCACGCCGCCCTCAGCCGCACCATGCTGCGGCAGCACGTCGGCATGTACGAGCAGTACCTTGACGAGCACTCCGCCTGGGAGGGGTGGTGGGAGTCAGCGTTCAGCTCGGAGTACCTGCCGAAGCTCACTCCCGGGGAGCTGGCCGAGCTCGCGGCGGAGATGCGCGCCGTCATGGAGAAGTGGGAGGAGCGGGGCAGGGCCGCCGTCGCCGAGGGCGACACCGAGGGACGCGAGAGCGTGGCGCTGCACCTGTACGGGTTCCCGTTCCGCTCCTCCGGCGGCTGAGGGGGAGAGGGAGCATGCATCCGGACGTTCATCTGGTGGGCGAGCGGCACCGCGCCCGTGAGCTCAGGGCCCGCGCGGCCACCGACGCGCTCGCCCGGCGGGTAGGACCCCGCCCGGCACGCGGCACGTGGCGCGCGACCGCGGGCTTTGACGCGCTGCGCCGGCGCCTCGGCTGGACGCTGGTCGAGGCCGGGCTGCGACTCATTCACGTCAGTGGCGAGCGGCGGCCCGGCCCCGCCGGATCCCCGTAGCGTTCGGCGCCGACCGGCCCTGCCTGGGCTTCCCCGGCCCCGTCCGGTCCCGCCCGGTCCCCGCGTGGGGACCGGGCAGGGGCGCCGCCGGTCAGCGTGGCGCGAAGACGCCGATCGCGTCGTACGCGTGCCAGGACCCCTCGGTCTTCTCCAGCGTCAGCACGTTCTCCCCGGCCACCAACGCCCCGGCCGGGAGGGGAAGTTCGACGAAGGACGGCTTGAGCGGGTTCCCCGGCCTCGTCGCGTCGCCTTCGAGCGAGCCCTTGGTGGCGCCCCTGGCGAAGGGGATCGTGGCGATCTCCGCGCCGTTGACCGCCAGCACGGCCCTGCCCGGAGCCGTCGCGTGCGTGTCCGTCATCCACAGCGCGAACCCGAGGTCGGCGGCCGGCGCCGCCTCCAGCGGGAACCGCAGCGTGAACGTGTGGTTCCGCCGCCCCGCCCAGGAGTCGGAGGGCCCCGGGTGGAGGTACGGCCAGTCCGTCCCCGGCGTGCTCGCGCCGTACCGGTAGTCGACGCCGTCGGGGAACGCCGCCAGGTAGTTCGCGCTGCCCGCGGGCGACAGCGCGAACTCCAGCCCCTTGTGGTCGAACGAGCCGACCACCGCGAGCGGCCGCCCCGTCGCGTACGAGGCCGTGGTCGTCGCCGAGACCCGTTCCGGGTCGCCGCGTTCGCCCGAGTCCACCACCGCGAGCACGCGGTAGTTCCAGGTCACCGCGGCCGGGCCGAGCACGGCGTGCGTGAGGTGCGGGTACGGCGTGGTGGCCAGCAGGTCCCGCGGACCCGTCTCCGGCGACCTGCCGCGCGCCGCGTACACCGCGTAGTGGTCCACCAGCGGCTCCCAGGGCGCCGGGTCCCAGACGAGGTCGATCGCGGCCACGCGCCCGGTGGCACGCAGATTCCGGATGCGGGGCGCGCGAGCGCCGCGTGCGCCGGCGCGCTGTGCGCCGATGCCGAGGCCGTGCGCGCTGATGCCGTGTGCCATGGTCAGCTCACCCTCTCCAGGCCGGGGCGTCCGGCCTCGGTCACGAAGCGGGCGACGGTGGAGACGGGCGCCTCGGCGTCCCGTTCCACATACTCCAGCGCCCGGTAGTCCGCGGTCAGTTCACTCGGGGTCAGGCGGCACAGCGTGTAACCGCGCCTCCCGTCGTAGAACTTCACCCAGGGGTGCTGCACCCAGTCCTCCTCGTACGGGTCGCTCGCCGCGCCGTCGCCGTCCGAGGCGATGGACGAGGTGATCAACTCCGTCCCCACGACCTCCGCCCCCGGGTCGCCGAAGTCGGCCAACAGGTCGCCCGCGGTGGCGCGGTGGGTGTCGCCGGTCAGCACCACCGGGTTCTCCACGGACGGGTGCGCGAACGTGTCGAGCAGCCGTTGCCTGACCGCGGGGAACCCGTCCCACTGGTCCACGCGGTCGTCCGTGACATGCATGACGGCGACCTGCTGCGCGAGCACGTTCCACCGCGCGCCCGAGCGCCGCAGGCCGTCGTGCAGCCAACGCTCCTGGGGGTCGCCGAGGATGGTGGCGCCCCCGCCCGTCACGCGGTACTGGCGGGTGTCGAGGACGTTGACCGAGGCCAGGTCGCCGACCTCCAGACGCCGGTGGAAGCGGGCGTCGGGGCCGCCCACCGGCAGCGACTCCAGCGGCAGCGGCGTGTTCTCGTACAGGGCGCGGTAGGCGACGGCCCTGCGCCGCCTGAAGTCCTCGGGGGTGATGCCGTACTGGGAGGTCTCGTCGGCGTAGTTGTTCTCGACCTCGTGATCGTCCGGCGTGATGACGAACGCCGCCGCGGCGTGCGCGGCCTGGAGGTCGGGGTCGGTCTTGGTGAGGGCGTACCGCAGGCGGTAGTCCGTCAGCGTCACCACCTCGCGGTCGTGGCCCTCGCCGAGCGTCACGCCCTGGCGCCACAGGTTCGCCGCGGTGATGCCGTACTCGTAGATGTAGTCGCCGAGGAAGAACACCAACTCCGGGTCGTCCGCCACCAGATGGCGGTACGCGCCGAACCAGCCGTGGTACCACGCCTGACAGGTGGCGCTGGCGAACGTGAACGAGCCGGGCATCGTGCCCCGGCGCGGCATGGTGCGCACGCGCCCCACCGGGCTGATCCAGCGCCCGGCGCGGAAACGGTAGAAGTACTCGCGCCCCGGGCGCAGTCCACGCGCCCGGGGGTGCACCGCGTGCGCCAGCTCGGGCGTGGCGAGCGCGCGCCCGTGCCGGGCGACGCGCCGGAAGCGGTCGTCCTCGGCGACCTCCCACTCCACGTCGTACGACGCGCGCCCCATGCCGCCGTGCCCGTCGGCGGCCAGCGGCTCGGGTGCCAGGCGCGTCCACAGGACGAATCCGTCGTCCGAGGGGTCGCCCGAGGCGATGCCGAGACGGAACGGGTCGTCGCGCAGGCGCTCGCCCGTGCGGGCCGCCTCGGCGGTTCCGGCCGCGCCCACCCCGGCCAGCAGGGCCGCGGAACCGACACCGGCGAGCTGGAGGAACGAACGGCGGCGGGGGTGGAGTTCGGGCGGTCTCGGAGGTGGTGCGTTCATGTGCGGTGCCGCTGTCCCTGCCTTGGGCGCTCGGTGGGCGCCGGTCGTCAGCACCCTGGTGGGGGAGGGTGACCTGCGTCCCTCCGCATGGCGAAGGGCAGGAGACGGCCAGATGATTTCGCCCGGCGTGGGTGGCGCGCCAACGGGCGCACCCTATCCGGGCGGAGAGGTGCGGGGAGCTCAACTTCGTTGTGTTCGCGGAGAGTTCACCGGGCCGTCTCCGCGCCGGCTGCCACTCACCCGACAGCACCCTCTCGCCGTGCC
Source organism: Streptomyces sp. SBT349 (assembly GCF_001083795.1). Classification (GTDB taxonomy): domain Bacteria; phylum Actinomycetota; class Actinomycetes; order Streptomycetales; family Streptomycetaceae; genus Streptomyces. The sequence goes on along the minus strand of NZ_LAVK01000079.1, from coordinate 5,799 downwards.
GATCGGTCCCGGCCTGGCTAGCGTGGGACCGTTGCATCGAGGCATGGCGTGGCATGGCGCGGTATCGCACGCATGGGCGGTATCACACGCATGGCGCGGTCTTGCGGATGGAAGGGAACTTTCGTGTCCGGTATCTCTGAGGGCTTCGCCGAGGGCGAGCCCTGCTGGGCCGACGCCACGGTGCTGGATGTGGACGCCGGGAAGCGGTTCTACGGCGAGCTCTTCGGCTGGGACTTCGGGGAGGGCTCTCCCGAGTACGGCGGATACGCGGAGGCCACCTCGGGCGGCAAGGTCGTCGCGGCGCTCGCCCCCCAGATGGCCGGGCAGGAGGCGCCGCCCGCCTGGACGCTGTACTTCGCCTCCCCCGACGTCGCGGCCACCGCCCGAAAGGTGCGGGAGATGGGCGGCCGGGTGCTGCTCGACCCCATGGACGTCGGCGACCTCGGCCGCATGCTGCTGGCCGCGGAGCCGGGCGGGGTGATCTTCGGCGTCTGGCAGGGCGGGCAGCACCCGGGCTTCGGGCGGCGCGGCGAGCCGGGCTCCTTCGTCTGGGCCGAGGTGGTGACGCCCGACCCGGACGGGGCGGACGCCTTCTTCCCCGCGGTCTTCCCGTTCGAGGCGGAGCGGGTGGTGGGGCCGCCCGAGTTCGATTACCAGGTCTGGAACGTGGCGGGCCGGGCGGTCGCGGGCCGGATGGCGCTGCCGTCCGGGGCACCGGCGGGGACGCCCCCGCACGCGGAGGTCTACTTCGGCGTCGAGGACTGCGACGCCGCGGTGGAGACCGTGCGGCGTCTCGGCGGCCGGGTCATCGGCGGGCCGAACGACAGCCCGTTCGGCCGCGTCGCCTCGGTGGCCGACGACCAGGGCGTGGAATTCACGGTGATCGACCAGTCGGCGGCGCGCGGCGAGCCTCCCGAGACCGGCCTTCCCCGGGAGCGGAAGTCGAACCGCGGGGCGATCTCCGGTACATGACTTTCGGCAGTACCGCGCGGCCCGACCGGTTACGTATCGTAGCGGTCATGAGTGGAGTGATCACAGCGCGTTGGTGGCGGCTGCCGGTCCGGTGGCTGGCGCCGCCCTGGCTGCCCGGGCCGGGGCACCTGCTGCTGGCGGGGGCCACGGCCGCCGCCGGGCTGAGCATCCTGAGCCTGTGGTGGGCGGCGCCCACGGCGGTGTGCGCCTTCCTGGCGGGATGGCGCCCCGGCCGGACCCGATCGACGGCGCTCGCGCTGGTGGCGGCGGTCGCCGCCGGGGTGGTGGCCCTCTCGCTCGCGCCCGCGTCGGTCGCGCTGGGCAGCCGCCTGGTGGGTGTGGTGGCCGGGGCCGCCGTGCTGCCCTGGTTCGTGGCCCGGTTCTGCCGTCAGTACCGGGATCTGATCAGGGCCGGGTGGGAGCGGGCCGAGCATCTGGAGCGCGAGCAGCGGCTCGTCGCCGAGCAGGCCCGGCTGCGCGAGCGGGCGCGCATAGCCCAGGACATGCACGACGTCATCGGGCACGAACTCAGCCTGATAGCCCTGTCGGCCGGCGCGCTCAAGCTCGCTCCCGGGCTGCCCGAGCCCCATCGGGCCGTCGCCCAGGACATCAGGGCGCGGGCCGCCGCCGCGGTGGACCGCCTCGGCGAGGTGATCGGCGTGCTCCGCCACGAGACGGACGCGGCGCCGAAGGAGCCCGGCGACGCGGGGATCGCCGGGCTGGTGGACCGGGCCCGTGCTGCGGGCCTGGCCGTGGAGTTGCGGGTCGAGGGCGCGGCGGACGGTCTGCCGCCGATGGGAGGCCGGGCGGTCCACCGCGTGGTGCAGGAGGCCCTGACGAACGTGGCGAAGCACGCCCCCGGGGCGGCGGCCACCGTCCGCGTCCGGCACACGCCGGGCGAGACGGAGGTGCACGTGGAGAACGGCCCCGCCCCGGCGGATGTCCTCCCGGCCGCCCGAGGCCCCGCGGGCACCGGCGGGTTCGGGCTGATAGGACTCGACGAACGGGTCAGGCTCGCCGGGGGCTCCCTCACCCACGGCGACAGCCGGGGCGACGGCGGCTTCGCGGTCCGCGCCCGCCTGCCCCGCCCCCCTCCCGCCCAGCCGTCTCCCGCGGGTGGCCCGGTCGCCCCCGTGCCCCCGGAGCGGCGGCACGCGCGCCGTGGACTGCGCCGCACGCTGGTCGCGGGGGCGCTGGTCCCGCTGGTCACGGCCGCGGTGCTCACCGGAGGGCTGACCGTGTGGAACGCGGTGGAGGCACGCCAGACGGTGCTGTCGCCCGAGGACTTCGACCGCCTCCACACCGGGCAGAGCCGCGCCGAGGTGGCGGGGTATCTGCCCGCCCGCCAGAGCGAGTTCCGCCCGGCCGAGCCCGAGCCGCGCGCACCGGGCACGGCCTGCGAGTACTACGCGATGACGGACGACCCCTTCGACGACCGGTCCGGGGACATCTACCGCCTCTGCTTCAGGACGGGCACGCTCATATCCGCCGAGGCGTTCCTGGGGAGCGAGGTCCGGTGATCCGGGTGCTGATCGCCGACGACGAGCCCATGATCCGGGCGGGGGTCAGGGCGGTGCTCGCCACCGATCCGGAGATCGAGGTGGTCGCCGAGGCGGGGGACGGGCGCGAGGCGGTGGACATGGTGTGGCGCCACCGCCCGCGGGTGGCCGTGCTCGACATCCGTATGCCGGGACTCGGCGGCATCGAGGCGGCGGCCGAGATCCGGAGGACCGCGCCGGAGACCGGCGTCGTCATGCTCACGACCTTCGGCGAGGACGCCTCCATCCTCCAGGCGCTCGGCGGCGGCGCGGCCGGTTTCCTCATCAAGTCGGGTGAGCCGGAGGAGTTGATCGCGGGGATCCGCGCCGTCGCCGGGGGCGCGGCCTACCTGTCGCCCAAGGTCGCGGCCCGGGTGGTCGCCCACCTCGCGTCCACCGGGGCGGGCGCGGCGGGAGGGCGCCGCACCGCCGCCCGCGAGCGGGTCGCCGCGCTGACCGCGCGGGAGAGGGACGTGCTGGTCCTCCTGGGCACGGGGCTGTCCAACGCCCAGATAGCCCGCCGCCTCCAGGTGGTCGAGGGCACGGTCAAGGCCCATGTCAGCTCGATCCTCGCCCGCCTCGCCGTCGACAACCGGGCGGCGGCGGCCGTGGTCGCCCACGAGGCGGGGCTCGTCCCCTGAGGCTTCCCAGGGCGGTGGTGCTCAGGTTCCGGGGTTGCCGCCTATACCCCCTGGACGTATATTCCTGGCGCGGGGGTCAATACCCCTGCCGGGTATGCGCGCGAGGAGGCGGGCAGGGTGAAGGTCGAGGGATTCACCGCGGACGGCTATGACGCGGTGCGGCAGGTCCTCCAGCGGCTGGTGGACGAGGGCCGGGAGACGGGGGCGGGGGTCTCGGTCTGGCGCGAGGGCCGCGAGGTGGTCCGGCTCAGCGCCGGATGGGCCGACGCCGCGCGGCAACGCCCATGGCGCGACGACACCTTGGTCATGCCCTACTCGCTGTCCAAGACCTTTGTCACCCTGGCGGCCCTGGTCGCCGTCCGCGACGGCGCGCTGGGTCTCGACGAGCCGGTCGCCGACCACTGGAGGGCCTACGGCTTCCGCGGCAAGGAGCGCACCACCCTGCGCCAGGTGCTCACCCACCGGGCGGGCCTGCCGCGTTTCCCCGACCGCGCCGCGGGCCTCGACGCGCTCGACGACGCCGGGCTGCGGGCGAGCCTTGCCGGGGCGGCGCCCGAGTACGTTCCCGGCACCTCGCTCGGCGAGCACGCGCTGACCTATGGCCACCTGGTCGACGGCATCCTGCGCGCGAGCGCGGGGACGACCCTGGGGGAGGTCTTCCGCGAGGAGGTGCGGCCCGCGCTCGGCCTGGACGCCTGGTTCGGCGTGCCCGACGGCGCGCTGGGCCGCGTCGCGGAGCTGGAGTACGCGGACCCCGAGTGGCCCCGCCTGCTCCACGCCGCCCCCTGGCTGCGGATTCCCGCCGGCCCCCTGGACACCGCGCGGACCAACTCCCGCGAGTGGCGCCAGTCGGTGTTCGGTGCGGTCAACCTCCACACCAGCGCGACCGCGATGGCCGCGTTCTTCTCCCGCCTCACCGACGAGGAGGGCCCGCTCCGTGCGCTGCTCGGCCCCCGGCTGCACGCCGACCTCCTCGCCTCCCAGATCACCGGCCACGACGAGGTCTTCGGCACCCGGCTCACCTGGACGCTCGGCCTCATCCGCGACCGCGGCAAGATCGCCAAGGGCGGCATCGGCGGCTCGGCCGCCTGGTGGTCCCTCACGCACCACCACGCCGCCGCCTATCTGACCCGCCGCCTGGACGACCACTCCCGCGCCGCCGAGATCGCCGCCGCCCTCGGCGACGACCTCTCCGTGGTCGGAGAGGACGCGGCAGGAGCGTGACACCAGGGACCGCGGCGTGAACGGAGCCGCCCCCGCCCCCCGCGTATCCGGGGGCGAGGGCGGCCGTTGAGCGCATCGGACTCCGAGGCGGGACCCCGAGGTCAGATCACCTCATAGATGTCGAACCACTCCCACGAGCCGTTCGGCTCGGCCGAGCGGGCGCGCAGCGCGTACTGGAACTGGCCGTCGAAGTTGTACTCCATGGTCACCCACAGCCCGTTCAGCTCCGACCGCAGGGCGTACTCGCCCGTATCCGTCTCGATGTAGAGACGGAAGCGCTCCCAGCCGCCGATGCCGGTCGAGCGGGCGCGCAGCAGGTTCTGCCGGTCGCCCGTGAAGTTCTTCTCGACCGCCACGTAGAGGCCGTTGCCCTGGTTGCGCAGGGCCAGGGTCCCGGTCTCCTCGTCCCAGACGAAGTAGTACTGCTCCCATCCCCCGTAGACCCAGTCCGAACGGGCGCGCAGCGCTCCGGTGTTCGTCCCCGTGTAGCTCAGCTCGCTGGTGACGAAGAGCTCGGTGACGGTGGACTGAAGGGCCAGCGGCCCCTCCTCGAAGTCCGCCTGGGCCCCGACGTCGGCGGCCGGCGAGGAGAGGGTGGAGCCGTTGAGCAACTCCTCCAGATCCCCCCGCTCGACCTCTTCCCACCCCTCGGGCACTCCGGCGGTGGCCGCCCCCGGGGCGGACCCCGGAGCGGCACTCGCCGACGTCGACGCCCCCAGCGCCGACGCGGCCAGCAGGCCGCAGATGCTCGCTATGACAGCAACGTTGCGTCGCACATTCATCCTTCTGTCAGCTCACGGGCCGGTCACGAAATCCCCCCGTCCGTGAGCGCCGACTTCTCATTCTCGCCGCAATCTTCACATACACCTGATGCGCTGTCACCGCGCTTTCCCGGCAGTACGGTTCGGTGATGACCGACGACGGCAACCCCGACGACGCCACGCTGCTCGCCCAGTTGGAGACGTCGCCCGACGCCTGGGGGCGGCTGCTGAACGCGGCCGACGCGTTCGCCGCGTCCCCGCACGCCGAGCACGACGTGAGCTGGAGCCGCCCCGAGCCGGGCGGGGCGGGCTCCGTGTCGCTCCCCTACCCCCTCTACGGGGAACGGGTCGAGCTCGCCCGCCGCGCCCTGGCCGAGGTCCGCGCCGTGACCCCCGCCTACCACTGGACGCGGCACCGGGCGCCCACGGTCCCGGCCGACGGGAGCCCGCTCTCCCCGGCCGACGCGGTCCGCCTGGCCACGGCGCTGGTGCGGGGCGAGCGGTTCGGCGACGGGACCATCGCCGCCGCACTGGAACGCGGCGCCTTCCAGGCGGCCCTGGCCTCCCTCGCCACCTGGTACCGCGCCCGCCCGCCCGCGTAGCCCGGGACGGCGTCGCGCGGGACCCCCGCGGCCCGCGCGACGCCGTCCCGGGCTACGCGGG
>NZ_LAVK01000078.1 GCF_001083795.1 Streptomyces sp. SBT349 | reverse complement strand
GTCCGACACCTTTCGAGCCCGCACACCCGGCGCACGTCGTCCGGACATTCCGGGAATGGCCGAAACCACCTCCCGGCACCATGCCCGGGGAACCTGATGGCCGTGTGCGCCCTCGGGGCCGGGTGTGCGGGCTCGAAAGGTGTCGGACCAGTGAGAATCAGATACTCTGATCTCATGAGGACGATGACGGCGACGGAGGTCGCCCGCAACTTCGCCTCCGTGCTCGACCGGGCGGAGCACGGAGAGACGATCGTGATCACCCGCGGCGGCCGTCGGCTGGCGGTGCTCGCCCCCACGCCCGCGGGCAACGGCGCGGCGATCAAGGAATTCCTGGCCTCGCACTCCGTGGACGAGGACTTCGCGGACGACGTGGCCGCCGCCCGAGAGAGCGTGACCGATGAGATGAGCGCGACGTGGCACGTCGACTGATCCTGGACACCGGAGTCCTCGTCAGGGCCGAGCGGGGAGGCGCCGTCCTGGCCGGAGTGCTCAGCCAGGACGACGACGTGACCATCGCCGCCGTCAGCCTCGCCGAGCTGCACCTCGGGGTGGAGCTGGCCGAGGGGGAGCGCCGGGCGCGGAGGCAGGAGTTCGTCGACGGGGTGCGCGCACTGGTGCCGGTCGAGGACTACACCGCCGACGTGGCGACCGTGCACGCGCGCCTGCTGGCGCATGTGCGCCGCGAGGGCAAGCCCCGGGGCGCTCATGCCCTGATCATCGCCGCGACCGCCGCGGCCACGGCCCGCACCCTGCTGACGACGGACGGCAAGGCCGCGTTCGACGACCTCCCCGGCGTCCACGCCACCGTGGTCCCCACCTGATCCCGTCCCCCTCCCCGTCGCCTTCTACCCTCACACCGTGGCCCTCTTCACCGTCGAGCGTCAGTCGTCGCTGCCCGCCGCCGAGGCGTGGCGGCGGCTCACGGACTGGCGGCGTCACGGCGCCCACACCCCCCTGACCACGGTCGCCGTCCGGCCGCCCGGTCCCACGCGCCCGGGCACGGTGATCGTCGCGCGCACCGGCGTCGGGCGGGCCGGGTTCGACGACCCGATGGAGGTCGTCCGCTGGGAGCCGCCCCGGGAGCGTGCCCCGGGGATCTGCCGGCTGGAGAAGCGCGGCGCGGTCGTCGAGGGGTGGGCCGAGATCGAGGTGCGCCCCCGGGGCGGCGGGTCCCACGTCCTGTGGCGCGAGGACGCGCGCGTCCGGAGGCTGCCCCGGCTGCTCGGCCCGCCCACCGCGTGGTCCGGCCGCCTGCTGTTCGGCCACCTCGTCGGCGCCCTGCTCAAGGACGGGGAGTAGGCCCCGCCGGGCCGGCGGACCGGTGGAGTAGCTTCGACCGCGGTGGTTGTCATCGGACGAGGTGAGGGCACGTGATAGTCGAGTACATCCGCTACCGGATTCCCGACGCGGCGCGGCGCGGGCGGTTCGAGGACTCCTACGCGGTCGCCGCGCGACAGCTGGACCTCGCCCCCGAGTGCCTCGGATACGAGCTCACGCGCGGGGTCGAGGAGCCCGACCGGTACATCCTGCGGATCGAGTGGACTTCCGTCCCCGACCACCCTCCGTTCCTCGACGCCGTCCGCCCCTACATCGGTGACATCGAGGAGATGAAGCACTACGAGCGGACCCCCGTCCTGTCCGGACCGGAGGCCGGCCACACGACCGCGCGTCCGGAGACCCTTGCCGAGGCGATCGGCGGCACGGAGGTGCTGCGCCGGCTGAGCGAGACCTTCTACGAGGCGGTCCTGGCCGATCCGCTCCTCGCGCCGGTCTTCGCCGACTTCACCCGCGCCCACGTCGAACATGTCGCCGTCTGGCTGGCGGAGGTCTTCGGCGGCCCCACCCGCTTCACCGACGAACTCGGGGGACACCAGGCCCTGCTCCGTTCCCACCTGGGCCTGTCGATCACCGAGGAGCAGCGGCTGCGGTGGATGGAGCTGATGACGGTCGCCGTCGCGAAGGAACTCCCGGACGACGCACTGGTGCGCCGCCGCGTCATCGAGTACTTCGACTGGGGCACCAGGATCGCGCGCGACGTGTCCGCCGACCCGAAAGGCACGGACCTCGGCGACCCGGGACCGACTCCGCGCTGGGGCTGGCACGGCCTGGCCTGACACCGGGGTGCGCCCGAGGCAGTGATCGAGCGGGTCGCCGACGGCCGACGGATTCGGGGACACTCGGCGCCGCAGGCCAGTGTCTGCGGGCCGCCGATCGAGATGGTGAAGAATGACCGACGTGACCACCGATGACTTGGCCGACGTTCTGGGTACCTGCGAGACCGCATGGCTGGAGTTCAAGAGCACTGCCAAGCGTGCGGGCAAGCGTGGCGACGCGATCGGCAATGCGGTGTGCGCCATGGCCAACGATCTGGCCGGACACGGTGGCGGCGACATCGTGATCGGTGTCGACGACCAGGGAAATCCGCTGGGGGACGTCGACACGAGTGACCGCGCTCTTCTCGCGCTGACGGACCTCCGGGACGATGGACGGATCCTGGATCGACCGTCGTTCACCGTTGCGACGGCGGTCTACCGGGGCAAGCCCGTCGTGCGCATCCACGTCAAGGCTTCGGCGACTCCTCCGGTGCGGTTCGAAGGGGTCGTCTGGGTACGGCCGGGCCCGACGACACGGAAGGCGACCCGCGACGATGAGCGGGTGCTCGCCGAACGGCGCCGAGCGGCGGACGGACCCTTCGATACGCGGGTAGTCCAGGGCAGCAGCCTCGAGGATCTCGATCTGGGTCTCTTCCATTCGACATACCTCCCTTCCGTGGTCGATCCCGAAGTGATCGATGAGAACGGGCGACCACTGGCCCAGCAGCTCGCCTCGCTGCACCTGGCCCAGCCGTCGGACAGCCCCGTGCCCACCACACTGGGATTGCTGGTCACGGGTTTCGATCCGAGCAGCCGTATCCCCGGCGCGTACGTCCAATTCGTGCGCTATCAGGGGGTTGACCTGGACGCACCGGTCGCTGACGACCAGGAGCTGAGGCAGAACATCGTTGATACCGCCGCGAGACTGGAAACGCTGCTGCGAGGCAACGTGCGCACTCGCCTCGTGGAGAACGGGTTCCGAGAGGAGCAGCGGCCCGATTATCCGATCGAGGCACTACGTGAGGTCAGCATGAACGCGCTCATGCACCGCAACTACGAGACGTCTTATGCCCCTACGAGAATCGCGTGGTTCGACGACCGGATCGAGGTCACCAATCCGGGAGGTCCCTACGGGCAGGTACGGACCGACAACTTCGATCGGGTCACCGACTACCGCAATCCCTCCCTGGCCGCGGCCATGAAAGCGCTCGGCTACGTCAACCGTTTCGGCCGGGGCATCGGCCGTATCCGGGCGACACTCCGACGCAACGGTAATCCTCCCCCTGAATTCCAGGTGGACGAGTCTTCGTGGTCGGTCACCCTGCGGGCAACCTTGTGACGTCCATCGCGTTGTTCAACAACAAGGGGGGCGTCGGCAAGACCACGCTCGTCTACCACCTGGCCCACATGTTCCAGCGCCTTGGTCTGAGCGTTCTGGCCGTGGACCTCGACCCCCAGTCGAACCTCACCGCAATGTGCCTGGACGAGACGGAACTCGAAGAGTTGTGGGAGGACTCCTCCGCGCTCATCGATCACGGCACCGGCCGGGTCCGTGCGGGGGAGACGGTCGCTGATGCCGTCCGTCCGATCCTGGAGGGCACCGGGGACATCAGGAACGTGTCGCCCACGCCACTCGTTCCTGATCTCTGGCTGCTGCCCGGCAGCCTGGAACTCAGCCGGTTCGAGGACAAGCTGTCCCACGAGTGGTTCAGGACCTACGCTGCCGACCCCGCTGCGATCCGTTCCACCACAGCGTTTCACCGCATCATCCGGGGTGCGGCCGATGCCGTTCGCGCGGACATCGTTCTCATCGACATCGGCCCTAACCTGGGTGCCATCAACCGGGCTTCGCTTCTCGCTGCGGACTCCGTGCTGATGCCGCTCGCCGCTGACCTGTTCTCGCTCAACGGCTTGCGCAACCTCGGCCCCACGCTGCGAAGTTGGCGGCAGGACTGGCAGCAACTCATCCTGCCGCGGAGTCCGGACGGGATCCCCGCGCCCAAAGCCGCCATGAGACCCCTCGGTTATGTGATCATGCAACCCGAGATGCGCCTGGATCGTCCCGTCAAGGCTTACGCACGCTGGCTTGAGCGCATCCCCGGCGTCTTCGACACGGCCGTCGTGGGTATGGATGCCGCTCCTCCCCGGGACCGCTCGTTCGAGATCGCCACCATGCGGAACTACCGAAGCCTCATGCCACTCGCGCACGATGCGCGCAAGCCGATGTTCGACCTCAAGCCGGCGGACGGAGCCCTCGGCAGCACGCAGAAGTATGTCCAGACCTGCTTTCGCGAGTTTCGCGGACTGGCCGAGGAGATCGCGACGCGCCTGGCGACCAGGGGCCCGGAGGAGCAATGAGCCACTCGCAGCGGAAGACCCACCACACGAGGGCCCTCCCGGCCCGGCTCGCCACGGCTATTGACGCCTCCTGATCATCACGACGTCTGTGTCGGCGGGTTCGACGAGTTGCGCGACGAGGCGTTCCACCTCCGCGACGAGCGTGGCGTGTGCGTCGTCCAGGATGCGGCCGATCTCGGACGCCGCCTTGCGGGCCTGCTCGGCGTCCCCCGCGGCGGCGGTGTCTTCCAGGTGTCGCAGTCGTCGCGCGAGGTGCGGTTGCCGCTGGATGTGCACGTACACCGCCCACTGGGCGACGAAGCGCCGCAACGGCGCGAGGTCGGATCCCTGGCGCGCCTGGTCCAGCTCCCGTGCGAAGGCGGGCATGGCCGCGGGCGCGATCCGGGCCACGGCCCGCCGCAGCGCGGTCACCGTGGCGGAGGTGGTCATGGCGTCTCCCATGGGAGGGATTCTGCTCGCTGCGGGCAGCGTAACCGGCGGATGCTGCCCGCAGCCCTCCGAACGGGTGACGGCCGGTGGCCGGGCCCGTTCAGCCCTCGGCGCGTGCCACGCCCACCGGGCAGCTCAGGCCCGTGCCGCCCATGCCGCAGTAGCCGGCCGGGTTCTTGTCGAGGTACTGCTGGTGGTAGTCCTCGGCGGGGTAGAGCGGGTGGGGGCCGGCGGAGGAGATCTCCGTCGTGATCCGCTCGTAGCCCGAGCCCGACAGCACCCGCTGGTACGCCTCCCGGGACTCCTCCGCCACCGCCTGCTGGGCGGGGGTGTGCGTGAAGATCGCGGAGCGGTACTGCGTGCCGACGTCGTTGCCCTGGCGGTAGCCCTGGGTCGGGTCGTGTGACTCCCAGAAGATCTTCAGCAGGTCGGCGTAGCTGACCTCGGCGGGGTCGTACACGACGCGGACGCCCTCGGTGTGGCCGGTCATGCCGGAGCAGACCTCTTCGTAGGTCGGGTTCGCCGTCACGCCGCCCTGGTAGCCGACCAGGGTCGTCCACACGCCCGCGGTCTGCCAGAAGCGGCGCTCCGCGCCCCAGAAGCAGCCCAGCGCGAAGTCGGCCACCTCCATGCCCTCGGGGTAGGGGCCGAGCAGGGGCGTCCCCAGGACGGTGTGCGTCTCCGGGACGCGGAACGGTCGTTCCGCGCGGCCCGGAAGCGCCTCCTCGGTGGTGGGAAGCCGGGTCTTGAAGGCGTACAGCATGATCGAGTGTCTCCCTGTTCTCATTGGCCGGCGATGGCCATGGCGCGGTAGGCGGCGTACTCCTTGGCCGGATCCTCGCCGTCCACCCACGGGATCGCACCGACATAACCGTCGATGGCCCGCACCTGTTCCGCGGCCTCCGGGTACCGCTCCGCGCGCACCAGGAAACACAGCAGCAGGTGGCGCACGTGCGGCTCCACCGGGTGACCGGAGCGGACGGTGGAGACGGCGAACTGGGCGGCCTCGATCGCGTCCGAGACGACCGCGCCCCGGTAGATCGGCGAGAGCTCCACCTCGGGCAGGTGGTCGTAGACCGCGAACAGCGGCAGCGCCGCCAGCAGGCTCCCCCGCGGGGCGTTCGCCGCCGCGGCCGTGGCGAAGGCGTCCGCGTCGGCGCGCGAGCCGTGCCACTTCTCCGACAGGTACGGCAGGGCGGCCAGGTGGGCGCCCATGTGCTCCTTGTCGCGCTCGGTCACCTTCTGCCACAGCGCCTCGAAGTCGGCGGTGCGGTAGCTCAGGCCCCGGGCGATGAACAGCTCGGTGATGTAGGGGATGGGGTCGTCGGGGCGCAGCCGGGCCGCCTCGGCGCAGACCGTGCGGGCCTCCTCCAGGATGATCCGGTACGCCGCCGAGCCCGGGTCCGCCATGGCCTGCCACACGAGGAACTGGGCGTAGACCTGCGCGCCGCCCGCGTCGTTCGGCTCCTCGCCGCGCCAGCGCCGCAGCCAGCCCGCGTCGTGGCCGCCCTCCGGCTCGCCCGCCGCGCGCCAGCGGGACAGCTCCATGGCCCCCGCGCCCGCGAGCGACTGCACGCGCTGCCAGCGCGACTCGCTCTCGTCGGTCAGGGCGAGGAGCTGCCCGGCGGGCCGCCAGTCCCCGGTGCGCCGGGCCTCCTCCAGGGCGGTCACCAGCTCCGGGTCGGGCCCCGGCAGCCGGGTGTCCAGCTGGTCGACGGGGACGAGCCCGGTGGTGGCCGGGCGCTCGCCCTCCTTCGCCAGGGAGGGGCCCTCGGGGGAGCCCGGGATCAGGCCGTCCCGCGCGGTGGCCGCGTCGGCGGCGGAGGCGGCGCGTTCGAACTCCTCGCGCTCCCGGCGCCGGCGCAGCATCGGCATCACGATCACGCCGAAGAGGACCACCAGGGTGATCAGCAGGATCAGGGCTTCCATGGCGTGCGGCTCCCCCTCGCTCACGCGCGTACGCGGCGTGTGCTTGATGTGTATGGACACCTTATGTCGCGCCTTCGCGCCCCCTAACGGCGCGGCCCGCGCGGCATCACCTCCACGGTACGGCCCATTACCGTGGTCCCATGAACGATCAGCCAAGCGGGCGCCGCTTCGAGACCGTGGCCATCCACGCCGGGCAGGAGCCCGATCCGGTCACGGGCGCCGTGGTCCCGCCCATCCACCAGGTCTCCACGTTCAAGCAGGACGGCGTCGGGGGTCTGCGCGGCGGCTACGAGTACAGCCGTTCCGCCAACCCCACCAGGACCGCCCTCGAAGAGAACCTGGCCGCGCTCGAAGGCGGCGGACGCGCGCTGGCGTTCGCCTCCGGGCTCGCCGCCGAGGACTGCCTGCTGCGGACCGTGCTCACCCCCGGCGACCACCTGGTGATCCCGAACGACGCGTACGGCGGCACGTTCCGCCTCGTCGCCAAGGTGGTCGAGCGCTGGGGGGTGACGTGGTCGGTCGCGAACACCTCCGACCCCGCGGCGGTGCGGGCCGCGATGCGCCCGGAGACCCGCATGGTCTGGGTCGAGACCCCCTCCAACCCGCTGCTCGGCATCACCGACATCGCGCTGATCGCGGACCTGACCCGCACCGCGGGCGCGCGCCTGGTGGTGGACAACACCTTCGCGAGCCCCTACCTCCAGCAGCCGCTGGCGCTGGGCGCGGATGTGGTGGTGCACTCGACCACCAAGTACCTGGGCGGGCACTCCGACGTGGTCGGCGGCGCGCTGGTCACCTCGGACGGGGCCCTGGGCGAGGAGCTGGCGTTCCATCAGAACGCGATGGGCGCCGTCGCCGGGCCGTTCGACGCGTGGCTGGTGATGCGCGGGATCAAGACGCTCTCCGTGCGGATGGACCGGCACAGCGCCAACGCGGCCAGGGTCGTCGAGGCGCTGACCGCCCATCCGAAGGTCGTCGAGGTGTTCTACCCGGGGCTGCCCACGCACCCGGGCCACGAGACGGCCGCCAAGCAGATGCGCGACTTCGGCGGCATGGTGTCGTTCCGCGTCGCGGGCGGTGAGAGCGCCGCGGTCGAGGTGTGCGACCGGGCGCGGCTGTTCACCCTGGGCGAGTCGCTGGGCGGCGTCGAGTCGCTGATCGAGCACCCGGGCCGCATGACGCACGCCTCCGTTTCGGGGTCGGCCCTGGAGGTCCCCTCCGACCTGGTGCGTCTGTCTGTCGGGATCGAGGCCGTGGACGACCTGCTCGCGGACCTCAGCCAGGCTCTCGGCTGAGCTCCGCCTCGCCCACCGCACTCACCTCGCCCTCCGCTTCCGTCGCGTCGCCGTCCGCCTCTGCTCCGGGGGCGGACGGCGGCTCCGGGGGCCCGCCGCCGCTCTGGAGGTGGGTGATGGCGTCGTTGAAGCGCGTGAGGAGCGCGCAGAAGTCGGCGCGCTCCTCCGGCGTCCACCCCGCGGTGAGCGCCGAGATCAGGCGCCGGCGCGAGGAGCGCACCTCGGCCAGCCGCTCGTTGCCGCGCGGCGAGAGCTGAAGCACGACGGCCCGGCCGTCCGCGGGGTCGGCGGCCCGCCGGACGAGCCCGGCGTCCACCAGCGGAGCGACCTGCCTGGTCACCGTGGAGGAGTCGATGCCCATGCCCTCGGCCAGGGCTTTCACCCCGGCGGGACCCTCCTCGGCGAGCCTGCTGAGCAGGAGGTAGGCCGCGCGGTCCATGGAGTCCCTGGCCGGGCCGAGGCCCCCGAGACGTGTCTGCTCCGCCCGCCGGGCGAAGATCGCCACCTCGTGCTGGAGCGCGTCGAGCAGCGTGAGGTTCTGGGGTGTTGCTGTGATGGATTCAGGCGTCATATCCGAAAAGTCCGGTGAAGAACGGGGGGTGGCGCTCTGGATGCGCTCAGCGTACGCGCCCCGCGCCTGACGGGTAGTCCCCCGGGCGGCGGCCGGATCCGCCCGCGCCCCGGCGTCGCCCGCCTGCGAGACTGGCCGTATGCCCGGTTTCCACCGCCCCACCCTCAATGACGTTCTCGCGGCTCAGAAGACGCTCGGCGGCGTCACGCGTGTGACCGCTCTCGAAGGCAGCCGGTATCTGAGCGACCTGATCGGCGCTCCCGTCCACCTCAAGTGCGAGAACCTCCAGCGCACCGGCTCGTTCAAGCTCCGCGGCGCCTACACGCGCATCGCCGGGCTCAGCGAGGCCGAGCGCGCCCGGGGCGTGGTCGCGGCCAGCGCGGGCAACCACGCGCAGGGCGTCGCGCTGGCGGCGTCGCTGCTCGGGGTGCGGTCCACGGTGTTCATGCCGGCCGGGGCGCCGCTGCCCAAGATCGCCGCCACCCGCGAGTACGGGGCCGAGGTGCGGACGCGTGGCCAGGTCGTGGACGAGACGCTCGCCGCGGCCGAGGAGTACGCCGAGACCACGGGCGCCGTGCTCATACATCCCTTCGACCACGCGGACGTGGTGGCGGGTCAGGGCACGCTCGGCCTGGAGATCCTGGAGCAGTGCCCCGGGGTGCGGACCATCGTGGTGGGGATCGGCGGCGGCGGCCTGGCGGCGGGGGTCGCGCTGGCGGTCAAGGCGCTGCGGCCGGATGTGACGGTGATCGGGGTGCAGGCGGAGGGGTCGGCCGCCTATCCGCCCTCGCTCGCGGCCGGGCGCCCGGTGGCGCTTCCCGAGGTGTCCACCATGGCCGACGGCATGAAGGTCGGGCGCCCGGGGGACGTGCCGTTCCGCATCATCGCCGAGTTGGTGGACGAGGTGCGCACCGTCTCGGAGGACGCGCTCTCCCGTGCGCTGCTGCTCTGTCTGGAACGGGCCAAGCTCGTCGTGGAGCCCGCCGGCGCGAGCCCGGTCGCGGCGCTGCTCTCCGCGCCGGAGGCGTACGCCGGGCCCGTGGTCGCGGTGCTCTCCGGGGGGAACGTCGACCCGGTGGTGCTGGAGCGGAGCCTGCGGCACGGCATGGCCGCGGCGGGCCGCTACCTGTCGCTGCGGCTGCGCGTGCCCGACCGTCCCGGGGTGCTGGCGGCGCTTCTCGGGGCGTTGTCAGTGGCCGACGCTAACGTGCTCGCGGTGAACCACGTGCGGACCGATCCCGGTCTGGGCGTGAGCGAAGCCGAGGTGGAGGTCCAGCTGGAGACCCAGGGCCCGCGGCACTGCGCGCAGCTGTCGGAGGCGCTGGGCGCGGCGGGGTACCGGGTCCTCGGCTGAGCACGGACGCGCCGTCGGAATATCCGACTATCGCGATGTATCGCGATAGTCTAAGCTGTCGTCCGCCGTCAGGGGGTGCCTGCCGTCCCCCGGCGCGGAGGATGTCCGGCCGCACCCCTGAAAACCGAGTAAGACCCAGTAAGACCCAGTAAGACCCAGAAATATCGAGAACACCCAGAACAGCCAGAACACCCCGAAACAATGGGAGACTTACATGTCAGGCGCCATTCACGCCGAGGGGCTGGTGAAAACCTTCGGCGATGTCCGCGCACTGGACGGCGTCGACATCGACGTTCCGGAGGGCTCCGTCCTCGGCCTCCTCGGGCCGAACGGCGCGGGGAAGACCACCGCCGTGCGCGTGCTGACGACCCTCCTCCAGCCCGACAGCGGCCACGCGGAGGTGGCGGGCGTCAACGTGCTGACCCGGCCGAACGAGGTGCGCCGCCTCATCGGACTGTCCGGCCAGTTCGCGGCCGTCGACGAGTACCTGACCGGCCGGGAGAACCTTCAGATGGTCGGCCAGCTCTACCAGCTCTCCTCGCGCGACGCCAAGCGCAGGGCGGGCGAGCTGCTGGAGCGGTTCAACCTGGCGGACGCCGCCGACCGGACCGCCAAGACGTACTCCGGCGGCATGCGCCGCCGCCTGGACCTCGCCGCGGCGCTGGTCGTCAGCCCGCCCGTGATGTTCATGGACGAGCCGACCACCGGCCTCGACCCGCGCAACCGGCAGCAGCTGTGGGAGGTCATCCAGGAGCTCGTCGCGGGCGGCACCACGCTGCTGCTCACCACGCAGTACCTGGAGGAGGCCGACCACCTCGCGGACACCATCGCCGTCGTGGACCACGGCAAGGTCATCGCGCGCGGCACCTCGGACGAGCTCAAGACCCAGACCGGCGGCGATGTCGTCGAGGTCGTCGTGCACGACCGCGAGCACATCGAGCGGGCGGAGGAGGTGCTGCGGCGCCTGGGCGACGGCGAGACGTCGCTCGTCACGCACACCCGCAAGCTGAGCGTCCCCGCGGCGGGCGGCGCCAAGCTGCTCGCCGAGGTCATCCGCGAACTGGACGGCCGGGGCATCGAGATCGACGACATCGGCCTGCGCCGCCCGACCCTGGACGACGTCTTCATCTCCCTCACCGGCCACGCGGCCGAGGAAGAGGCGAACGGGCGGGGCCGGAAGGCGAACGAAGAGAACAAAGGGGAGCAGCAGTGAGCATCAGCGTCAAGGGGCCCGCCACGCGGCCTGATCCGCGGCCCGGCGACGAGCGCATCGGCTACCGCCAGGGGATCAGGGACGCCCTCGTCGTCACCAAGCGGAACCTGCTGCGGATGCTCCGCATCCCCGAGGTCGTCGTCTTCGGCCTGATCCAGCCCGTCATGTTCGTGGTGCTGTTCTCCTACGTCTTCGGCGGCTCCATCACCATCCCCGGCGCGGGCAACGACCCGGGCGCCTACCGGGAGTTCCTGATGGGCGGCATCTTCGCCCAGACGGTCACCTTCGCCACCGCGGGCGCCAGCGCGGGCATCGCGGAGGACATGCAGAAGGGCATCATCGACCGCTTCCGCTCGCTGCCCATGGCACGCGGCGCGGTGCTCACCGGCCGCACGTTCGCCGACCTGACACAGACCGCCGCGATCCTGCTGGTGCTCACCATCGTCGCGGTCCTGGTCGGCTGGCGCATCCACGACGGGCTGCCCAACGCGCTGGCCGCGTTCGGCATCCTGCTCCTCTTCGGATACGCGTTCACCTGGATCGGCGCGCTGATCGGCCTGTCGGTCCGCTCGCCCGAGGCGGCGACCTCCGGCGGCCTGGTCTGGCTGTTCCCCCTGACGTTCGTCTCCAACGCGTTCGTCCCCTCGGAGAACATGCCGGGCTGGCTCCAGCCCGTCGCCGACTGGAACCCGTTCTCCGCCGCCGTCCTCGCGGTCCGCGACCTCTTCGGGAACCTGCCGGCCAACGCGCCCACGCCGGACGCCTGGCCGATGCAGCACCCGGTGATCGCCTCGCTCCTGTGGTCCGTGGCGATAATCGCCGTCTTCCGCACCCTCGCCGTGCGCAAGTACAAGCGGGCCACCGGCTGACCGCCCCTCCCGCCCCTTCCCACCACCCGCACCCGAGCCCCTGGCCGCCTCCCGGCGGCCAGGGGCCTTGTGCTTTTCGGCCCAGGTACGCAGGATGATGCGCCCGGATGCAACGACTCGGGCGAATTCAGCGTGATAGAGGGCGTGTTGTCCGAGTGGTGCGACCAGTCACGGGAGGGGAAGCCGATGCCGACACACGCCGGCGAACTGAGTGCACGTCACCGGGCGGACGTCGACCTGCTGCTCGAACGCGCCGTCGAGGAGGAGGTGCGGCGCTCCGAGGGCCGCCTGGACGGGGGCCAGCTGCTGCAACGGGCCCGCGGCGCGCTGCCCGAGATCCTGCGCCCCGCCCTGGAGGAGTACGCGGCCTACGCCCGCGCCGAGGCCGAGGGCGCGCCCGGCCGCCTGGCCGACCGGTTCAGCCCGCGCACCCTCGGCGGGCTCGGCGGCGCGGTGGGCGCCGCCACCCTGGCCACCCTGCTGCTCATCGGCAGCATCGCCGAGTCCGCGGCCACCGCCTTCGCCGACGCCGCCATCGTCGCCGTGGCCGCCCTGCTCGGCTTCAGCGCGCAGGCCGTCCTCGCCCACCTCTGGTCCTCCGAGCGCCACGCCGGAAGCCGCAACCAGCCCGGCGGCGTCGAGCAGTTGCGGCTGGAGTGGCGGGCGGCCCTCGAAGTGCGGGGCATCCGCCCCTACCTGGAGCACCAGCGCGTCGTCGCCCCGCGCCGCGACCCCCTCGGCCGCGACAAGGGCGAGTCCCGCCGCCCGGTGACCCGGGCCCGCGACCGCAGCGGCGTCGCCCGCGCCCGTTCCGTGCTGAACCGTTCCTTCGACCGCCTGCCCGACCCCGGGCACCCGTTCATCGGCCGCCGCAGCCAGCTCACCCAGATCACCCAGTGGGTCAACCGCGACCGCGCCAGGACGGAGACCCGGCCCACCGTCGTCGTGCTGCACGGCCCCTCGGGATCGGGCCGCACCATGCTGGCCCGCTGGGCGGCGCACGAGCTGCGCGAACTGTTCCGCGGCGCCTGCCTGGTGGACCTGCGCGGCCAGAGCGAGAGCCCCCTGCACACCAGGGACGCCATCCTCCACCTGCTCAACCGCCTCGGCGCCCCCCGCGAGCAGCTGCTCTTCCGCGAGGGCGGCGGCCGGAGCAAGGACCCCGCCCAGCTGCGCCGCCTCGCCGAGCGATACCACCAGCACCTCGCCGAGCTGCCCGTCGTGATCATCCTCGACGACGCCACCGACGCCGAGCAGATCCGCACCCTGATCCCGCCGCGGTCCGGCTCGCTGGTCCTGGTCACCGCCGCCGAGCCGCTGCCCGTCGACCCCGAACTGCCCGCCTCCGTCCACCACATGGAGCTCGGCCCGCTGGACCAGGCCGCCGCCGAGGAGCTGCTGCGCGCCTCGGGCACCGAGGGCGCCACGGTCGCGCCGGGGCCCTACGACGAGGCGGCCTGGCGCCGGGTCACCGAGCTGTGCGACGGCCGCCCTCTGCTCCTGCGCCTGGCCGGATCGGCGCTGGACGAGCGCTCACCCGCCCAGCTGGCCGACGACCTCGCCGCCTACGGGCCGCCGGGCGGCGGCCTCGACCCGGCCGAGCGCGCCATGCGCCTGCGCTACGCCGACCAGCCCGAGATCGCCCGCCGCCTGCTGCGCCGCCTCGCCCTGGTCGGCCGCGCCAGCCTCGGCGCCCGCGCCGCGGCCTCGCTCCTCGACGTCGGCCAGCAGGAGGCCGCCCGCCAGCTGGAGGAGCTGACCCGCGCCGGGCTGCTGCGCCACGTCAGGGGCAACCGCTACCGGCTGCACGACCTCGTCCGCCGCTTCGCCCGCGCCCGGCTGCACGACGAGGAGAGCGACCAGGAGCGCTCGGCCGCCCAGGAGCGGCTGATCCGCAGCTACGCCGAGCTGGCCGACACGGTGATCCGGCTGGTGGACGGCAAGACCTCCACCCGCGCCGACGTCCTGCCCGCCTCCGCGGGCGGCCACGGCTTCGCCTCGCTCGACGCCGCGCTGCGCTGGCTCGACGACGAGACCAGCTTCATCACCTCGACCCTGCGCCACGCCGACGAACGCGTCGACCGCCAGGCCGTCCAGCACCTCCTGGGCGCGCTGTGCGACTACTGCCTGCTCCGCGGCGACCTCTACCGCCTCGGCGAGCTCAACGAGCTGACCCAGGCGGTCGACCAGGGCCTGCTGACCCGCTCCGTCCAGTGGCGCACCGGCGTCGCGGCCCGGCAGCTCGGCGAGCTCGACAAGGCGCGTTCCACCCTGACCTCCGTGGTCACCCTCTACCAGCGCGCGCACAACGAGGCGGGCACCGCCCGCGCCCTGCGCGACCTGGGCATCACGCTCCAGCACCAGGGCCAGCTGCGCGAGGCGGGCGACAAGCTGCGCGAGGCGCTGGAGCTCCAGGTGGGCGACGCGCTGGACGGCGACCGGGCCTGGACCCTGCACGCCCTCGCGGCCGTGGAGCGCGAGTGCGGGCGCGTCGTCGCCGCCCGCTCCCTGCTCGGCGAGGCACTCCTGCTGCACCAGGGCAGCGGCAGCGTGCACGGCGAGGCGTGGACCCGTTTCCAGCTGGGGCAGACCCTCCTCCTCGGCGGCCGGGTCCAGGACGCCGAGCACGAACTGCGGCTCTCCCTCGACCTGTACGAGCGCTCCCGCGACGTCCGCGGCGTCGCCTGGGCGATGACCGAGCTGGGCCTGGCCCGCGTGTACGACGGCGACCCGACCGCCGCGCAGGAGCAGCTGACCACGGCGCTGGCCAGGCACCGCGAGACGGAGGACGCCCGCGGGGAGGCGTGGACCCTGTACGACCTGGGGCAGGCCCTGGAGGAGGCGGGGGACGGCACCGGCGCGGTGCGCACCCTGGAGCGGTCGCGCACCATGTTCTCGCGGATGCGGGACGTCTACGGGCTGGCCTGCGCCCGCCACCACTCGGCGCGGATCACCCGGGACAGCCGGGCGGACAGCACCGGTTCCCTCCGCAACAGCGGCTTCGCCCGGCAGCTGCTCAGTGACGCGCGGCGCGACTTCCAGCGGGCGGGGGTCGCCCATGGCGAGGCGTGGTGCTGCCTGGAGCTGACGGTGATCGAGGCGGGGAACGAGCGGCTCGGGCAGGGCCTCGCACTGGCCGACGAGGCGCTGCGGCTGTTCACCGAGGGCTATGGCGAGGGGCCGGACGCGCGCGGCGCGGACTGGGCGCAGTTCCTCCGGTGCACCCTGCTGCCGCTGGCCTCGCCCGGCGGCTCCGAGGTGGGGCAGGCGGTCGCCCAGGAGGAGCTCGCGCACCTCCTGCGCGCCGACCACGCGCTGCGCGACCCGCGCCTCACGGACGCCGCCGAGACCTATGCCCTGATGCTCCAGCGCGGCCAGGGCCCGGAGTCGGGCTGGCCCGCGTGGCGGCTCGGCATGGTCCCGCGGCGCGGCGCCCGTGACGTGATCGGCGTGGCGACCGCCTGACGTCGCACCCGTGCAGCGTCGTTCAGGACAGGACAGGGGCGGGACCGCTCAGGAGCGGGAGGGCTGCCGGTCGCCGCCGGCGGTCTCCCTCTCCTCGTCCCGCGCGCCCGGCTCGGTGTCCGGGATCGCGATCCTTCCCAGGTGTTTGCTCATGGACTTCAACAGGATCCAGACGCCCACGCCCAGGACCGCGAACACGATGAAGCCGAGCACGCCCGGCGTCACGGTGTACTCGTTCAGCTCCTCGGCGAGGGGCAGCAACTCACTCATGGGCTCAATTCTCCCGGATGCCCGCGAAGAGGTCGGACTCGGGTAGGGACGTGTCCACGCGGGTGCGCGCCAGCTCGTAGTCCTCGGTCGGCCAGACCTCCTGCTGGAGGTCCATCGGCACCCTGAACCAGCCGCCGTCCGGGTCGATCTGGGTGGCGTGCGCGATCAGTGCCTTGTCACGGATGGGGAAGAAGTCCGCGCACGGGACGCGGGTCGTCAGCTGCCGCTCCGGGTGCCCGCCGTCGTCCCAGCGCTCCAGCCACTCGGCGTAGGGGGAGTCGAGCCCCCTGGCGAGCAGGGCCTCGTGCAGCGCGAGGGTGCGCGGCTTGTTGAACCCCTGGTTGTAGTAGAGCTTCAGCGGCTGCCACGGCTCCCCGGCCTCCGGGTAACGCTCCGGGTCACCCGCCGCCTCGAAGGCCAGCATCGAGATCGTGTGGGTCATGATGTGGTCGGGATGGGGGTAGCCGCCGTTCTCGTCGTAGGTGGTCATCACCTGCGGCCGGAACGAGCGGATCAGCCGGACCAGCGTCCCGGCCGCCGTCTCGGGGTCCTGGAGCGCGAAGCAGCCCTCCGGCAGCGGCGGCAGCGGATCGCCCTCGGGCAGCCCCGAGTCCACGTACCCGAGCCACGCCTGCCGCACCCCCAGAATCTCCCTGGCCTCGGCCATCTCCTTGGCCCGCACCTCGTGGATGTGCTCCTCCAGATAGGCGTCGCCCTGGAGCTTCGGGTTGAGGATCGAGCCCCGCTCGCCGCCCGTGCAGGTGGCCACCAGCACGTCGACGCCCTCCGATACGTATTTGGCCATGGTGGCGGCGCCCTTGCTGGACTCGTCGTCCGGATGGGCATGCACGGCCATGAGTCGCAGCTGCTCGGTCAAGGCGGAATCCTCGTCGTCGGGTGGGTCGTCACGGGGTCATCATGGCGATGGCCGGGGTCCGGCGCTCGCCTTCTATAGTGACGGATGGACCGGCGGCGCTATTCCGGAGATCGCGGAACGAGATCGCCGGACGGGACCGGGGAACGAGACCGCAGAACGAGTGAGGACCGAGGACCGATCGCCATGGCTGATGTGCGTGCGAGGCTCCCCGAGGGCCGGTACGGCCGCCGCGGCACCGCCAGGGGCGGGACCGACCGGCGGCTGACGGTCATCGGCTGCGTGCTCGGCGCCGCGCTGCTCGCCTTCGTGGCCTGGGCCGGGTTCTCCTACATCGGCGATCAGAAGGTGACCGGCCAGCTGACCGGTTTCGACGTCGTGTCGGACGAGTCGATCGAGATCAACATCGCGATGCGCAAGCCCGCGGACGTCGACGGCGTGTGCACGGTCCGCGCCCAGGCCGAGGACGGCCTGGAGGTGGGCCGCGGGGACTTCACGTTCGATGACGACGACGACAGCGTCCACCGCGCCGTGACGCTGCGGACTACGCAGCGTGCCACCTCGGCCGAGCTGATGGGCTGCGCGGAGGCCGCACAAGCCGCGAACTAGGCTCACTGGGTTTGTGTGCGGCAGCGGAGGGTAATCCTTCCGCACATCGACCGGCATTGTTAGAGTCGATATTTCGATCGATGATCGCCCGCCCGGCATCACAGACGTCCGGGTCGGGCCTTGTTTTTATCCCCATCTGCACTTCGAGGAGCACCTGTGACGCAGACCAGCGGCACTGTCACCTGGCTGACCCAGGAGGCGTATGACCAGCTCAAGGCCGAGCTGGATCACCTGTCGGGTCCGGCTCGCGTCGAGATCGCCAAGAAGATCGAGCAGGCCCGTGAAGAGGGGGACCTGAAGGAGAACGCCGGCTACCACGCGGCCAAGGAGGAGCAGGGGAAGATGGAGGCGCGCGTGCGCCAGCTCACCCAGCTCCTGGAGAGTGCCCAGGTCGGCGAGGCCCCCGCGGACACCGGTGTGGTGGCGCCCGGGATGGTCGTGACGATCGCGTTCGACGGCGACGAGGACGACAGCATGACGTTCCTGCTGGCCTCGCGCGAGTTCGCCACCTCGGACATCGAGACCTACTCGCCGCAGTCCCCGCTCGGCAGCGGCGTCAACGGCAAGAAGGTCGGCGACGAGGCGGAGTACCAGCTGCCCAACGGCTCCACCGCCCGGGTGAAGGTGCTGGAGGCCAAGCCCTACCAGGCCGCCTGACCGCCCGGTGACCGCCATGAGCAACCGACTCGCCGACGAGACCTCGCCCTATCTGCTCCAGCACGCCGACAACCCGGTGGCCTGGTGGCCCTGGTGCGCCGAGGCGTTCCAGGAAGCGCGGCGCAGGGACGTTCCCGTGCTGCTCAGCGTCGGGTACGCCAGCTGCCACTGGTGTCACGTCATGGCCAGGGAGAGCTTCGAGGACGAGGCGGTCGCCGCCTACCTGAACGCGCACTTCCTCCCGGTCAAGGTGGACCGGGAGGAACGCCCCGACGTGGACGCGGTGTACATGGACGCCGTCCAGGCCGCGACGGGACAGGGCGGCTGGCCGATGACGGTGTTCATGACGGCGGAGGGCGAGCCGTTCTACTTCGGCACCTACCTCCCGCCGACGCCCCGGGCCGGCATGCCGTCGTTCACGCAGCTCCTGGAGGGCGTGCACACCGCCTGGACCGACCGGAGGGACGAGGTCGCGGGCGTGGCCGGGAGGATCACGCGCGAGCTGGGCGAACGGCGCCTGGAGTACGGCGAGCCCGGCCCGCCGGGGGCGGAGGCCCTCGCGGCGGCGGTCGACGGCCTGGCCGGTGAATTCGACGCGGTGCGCGGCGGGTTCGGCGGGGCGCCGAAGTTCCCGCCGTCGATGGCGCTGGAGTTCCTGCTGCGGCACCACGCGCGCACCGGCTCGGACCGGGCCCTGAGGCTGGCCGAGGCGACGTGCGACGCGATGGCGCGCGGCGGGATCTACGACCAGCTCGGCGGCGGCTTCGCGCGGTACTCCGTGGACGCGGCGTGGACCCTTCCGCACTTCGAGAAGATGCTCTACGACAACGCGCTGCTCGGCCGCGTGTACACGCATCTGTGGCGGGTCACGGGCTCGGCGGCGGCGCGTGCGACGGCCCTGGAGACGGCGGACTTCATGGTGCGCGAGCTGCGCACGGCCGAGGGCGGGCTCGCCTCGGCGCTCGACGCGGACAGCGAGACGCCGGGCGGCGGCGGTCACGCGGAGGGCGCCTTCTACCTGTGGACGCCCGAGCAGCTGACCGAGGCGCTGGGCGCGGCGGACGCGGCGCTGGCGGTGGAGGTGTTCGGGATCGGCGAGGCCGGGACGCTGCGGCTGCCGGGGCCGGAGGCGCCCGAGGGGCTGAGGGCGCGGCTGCTCGCGGCGCGGGAGCTCAGGCCGCGGCCCGAGCGGGACGACAAGGTCGTGGCCGCGTGGAACGGCCTGGCGATCGCCGCGCTGGCCGAGACGGGCGCGTGCTTCGACCGCGAGGACCTGATCGCGGCGGCGGCGGGCGCGGCGGAACTGCTGGCCGCCGTGCACCTGGACGCGGACGGGCGCCTGGCGCGCACCTCGCGCGACGGCCGCGCCGGGCCGAGCGCGGGGGTGCTGGAGGACTACGGCGACGTGGCGGAGGGCTTCCTCGCGCTGTACGCCGTGACCGGCGAGCGGACGTGGCTCGACCGGGCCGGGCGGCTGCTGGAGACGGTGCTCGCCCGGTTCACGGGCGAGGACGGCGCGCTGTTCGACACGGCCGACGACGCGGAGCGGCTGATCAGGCGCCCGCAGGACCCGACGGACGGCGCGACCCCGGCGGGCTGGACGGCCGCGGCGGGCGCGTTGCTCTCCTACGCCGCGTACACCGGCAGCGACCGGCACCGGACGGCGGCGGAGCGTGCGCTCGGGATCGTCACGGCGCTGGGCACGCAGGCGCCGCGTTTCATCGGCTGGGGCCTGGCGGTGGCCGAGGCGGCGCTCGACGGGCCGCGCGAGGTGGCGGTGGTGGGGCCGCGGGACGACGCGGCGACGGCCGCGCTGCACCGCACGGCGCTGCGCGCGGCGGCCCCGGGCGCGGTGGTCGCGCGGGGCGAGCCGGGCGCGGCCGACCCGCCGCCCCTGCTGGCCGACCGCCCGATGCGCGACGGGGTCGCCACGGCGTACGTCTGCCGCGGCTTCGTCTGCTCGGCCCCGACGACGGACCCGGCCCGGTTGGCGGCGCAGCTCGGGGGCCCCGCGCCCTCCTGAACGCCGGGCGCGAACGCTGGGGCGCGCACGGCGGGCCGCGTCGTCGCCCGGCGCGGCCCCGGGCCGACGGGGGCGTCCTGGCCAGCCCTCTCTCCCTGCGCGGGCCACGCCGGTCGCGGCGGTGGTGCCGCCGCCCCCCGCGGGCAGCAGCAGCCCCACGAGCAGGGCGGCGGCCAGCGCGGCGAGGGCACAGACGAAGAGCGTGACGCTCATGCCCTGGACGAACGCCTCGTCGGCGGCGCGCGCGAATTCCCCGACGCCGGTGCGTTCGGCGACGAGGTGGGCGGCGGCGATCGAGTCGTCCGCGGAGTCCGCGGCCTCGGGCGGCAGCCCGCCGGTGTCGAGCCGGGCGCGGTAGACCTGGGCGAGCACGCTGCCGAGCAGCGCGACGCCCAGCGCGCCGCCCACCTGGCGCAGGGTCATCAGCAGCCCCGAGCCGACACCGGAGCGCTCGGGCGGCAGGGCGTCGAGCGCGGCGCCCATGGCGGGGACGAGGGTGAGTCCGGCGCCCAGGCCCATGACGCTCAGCCAGGTGGCGGCCGGCCCGTAGCCGGTGTCGACCTCCGTGGTGGAGCCGAGGAGCCCGGCGAAGCAGAGCAGGGCGAGTCCGGCGCAGACGACGCCGCGCGCGCCGAACAGCCGCACCAGCGGCGGGCAGGCGCGGGCCGCGACGAGCATGCCCGCCATCATCGGCATCAGCCGCAGCCCGGTGGCGAACGCGTCGTGGCCGCGGACCACCTGGAGGTACTGGGGGACGACGAACAGCAGCCCCGCGAAGACGAAGCCGACCAGGGCGGAGACCAGGCCGTTCCGGCCGAAGCCGGGGGCGCGCAGCAGGTCGGTGGCGACCAGTGGGTGGGGGCGGCGGCGCTCGCGCCGGACCAGCAGGACCAGCAGCGGAACGGAGCCGGCGAGGGTGGCCACCACCAGCGGGTCGCTCCAGCCGCGCCCCGGGCCCTCGATCAGGCCGCAGACCAGCGCGCCGAGGCCGCCGACGCCCAGCGCGGTGCTGCCCGGGTCGACGCGGGGGGCGGCGGGGTCCCTGGTCTCGGGGAGCAGGAGGAGGCAGGCGGCGATGCCGAGGGCGGCCAGTGGCACGTTGAGCAGGAAGACCGAGCCCCACCCGTAGTGGTCCAGCAGCACGCCGCCGATCAGCGGCCCCAGCGGCATGCCCGCGGCCAGCGCGGCGGTGACGGTGGCGACGGCCCGGGGACGTTCCTCGGGGCCGAAGAGGGCCGGGAGGACGGAGAGCGCGAGCGTCGCGACCAGGGCCGCGCCCAGGCCCATGAGGACGCGGGCGGCGATCAGCGTTCCCGGCGTGCGGGCGAGGGCGCCCAGGACGGAGGCCGCCAGCAGGATCCCGAGGCCCACGACGAGCATGCGGCGCCAGCCGAACCGGTCGCCGAGGAGCCCGGCCGGGATCATCGTGGCGGCGAAGACGACGAGGAACGCGTCGACGATCCACTGCTGCTGACCGGTCGACGCGTCCAGTTCGACGGCGAGGGTGGGCAGCGCGACGTTGAGGATCGTGGCGTCGAAGCCGAGCACCAGGACGGAGACGGCCAGGGCGGCGAGCGCCCACCAGCGGCGCGGGTCGGGGGCTGCCGGACCGTTCATGGGCGCCTCCGGGTTCCGCGGGTCACCGTTGAATTGACAGTCATTCCCAAAAGTGAGTAACCGTCAAGATGCTGAGCGGTGCGGATGCCCCTCAGGTGTGACGTGTCGCTCATATGAGCCGCACTAGACACAGAAGAGAGAAGGCGGCACCATCAGATGAGCGTTCTCCCTTTCGGATGAGCGCATGTGCAACCACCCTCAACTCTCTGGAGCGAACGTGACGCTGACATCAGCAGCTCCCGTCGCCGCCCACGCCCCGACCCGGCACCACAAGCTCGTCTCCTGGGTCGAGGAGATCGCCGCGCTGACCGAACCCGACCGGGTCGTGTGGTGCGACGGCTCCCAGGAGGAGTACGACCGGCTGTGCGCCGAACTCGTGGCCAAGGGCACGTTCATCAGACTCAATCCCGACAAACGGCCCGGCTCGTTCTACGCCGCCTCCGACCCGACCGACGTCGCCCGGGTCGAGGACCGCACCTTCATCTGCTCCGAGCGGGAGGAGGACGCCGGGCCGACCAACCACTGGATGGACCCCGCCGACATGCGGGAGACGTTCAGCGGGCCCAGCGGCCTCTTCCGCGGCTCCATGCGCGGGCGGACCATGTACGTGGTGCCGTTCTGCATGGGGCCGATCGGCTCCCCGCTCTCCGCGCTCGGCGTGGAGATCACCGACTCCGCGTATGTCGCCGCCGCCATGCGCACCATGACCCGGATGGGCAGCGCGGTCCTCGACGAGCTGGGCACCGACGGGGCGTTCGTGCGCGCCGTCCACTCGGTCGGCGCGCCCCTGGCCGAGGGCGAGGCCGACGTGCCCTGGCCGTGCAACCCGGTCAAGTACATCTCGCACTTCCCCGAGACCCGCGAGATCTGGTCCTTCGGCTCCGGCTACGGGGGCAACGCCCTGCTGGGCAAGAAGTGTTACGCCCTGCGCATCGCCTCGGTCATGGCGCGGGACGAGGGCTGGCTGGCCGAGCACATGCTGATCCTCAAGCTCACGCCGCCCGGCGACGCGCCGATCCGGTACATCGCGGCGGCGTTCCCCTCCGCCTGCGGCAAGACCAACCTCGCGATGCTGCGGCCGACGCTGCCCGGCTGGCGGGTGGAGACGGTGGGCGACGACATCGCCTGGATGCGCTTCGGCGAGGACGGGCGCCTGTACGCCATCAACCCGGAGGCCGGGTTCTTCGGCGTCGCGCCCGGCACGGGCGAGCGCACCAACGCCAACGCGATGCGCACGCTCTGGGGGAACTCGGTCTTCACCAACGTCGCGCTCACCGACGACGGCGACGTGTGGTGGGAGGGCATGACCGAGGACCCGCCGGCTCATCTGACCGACTGGCGCGGCGACGACTGGACCCCCGCCTCGACGGCGCCGGCCGCCCACCCCAACGCGCGGTTCACCGTGCCCGCGGGGCAGTGCCCGACGATCGCGCCCGAGTGGGAGGACCCGGCCGGGGTGCCCATCTCGGCGATCCTCTTCGGCGGGCGCCGCGCCACGGCCGTTCCGCTGGTCACCGAGTCGTTCTCCTGGCGGCACGGCGTCTTCCTCGGCGCCAACGTCGCCTCCGAGAAGACCGCGGCGGCCGAGGGCACGGTGGGCGAGCTGCGGCACGACCCGTTCGCGATGCTGCCGTTCTGCGGCTACCACATGGGCGACTACTTCGCGCACTGGCTGCGCACCGGCGAGCGGGCGCCCGACCAGGGGAGGCTGCCCCGGATCTACTACGTCAACTGGTTCAAGAAGGACGCCGACGGCGGCTTCGTGTGGCCGGGCTTCGGCGAGAACATCCGGGTGCTCAAGTGGATCACCGAGCGCCTCGACGGGCGGGCCGCCGGGGTGGAGACGCCCATCGGCGTGCTGCCCACACCGGAGGCGCTCGACACCGAGGGGCTCGAACTCACCGATGAGCAGCTGGCGTTCCTGCTGGAGGTGGACCCGGAGGTCTGGCGGAGGGAGGCCGGGCTGATCCCCGCCCACCTGCGGACGTTCGGCGACCACACCCCCGACGAGCTGTGGGCCGAGTACCGGGCCCTGGCCGAGCGGCTGGGCTGAGCCGGGGCGTCACGCCGCCTCGGCGGCGGCCTCGGCTCGACGGAGCGCCGGGGCCGCCGCCGGGTGTCAGTACTGGTTGTAGCCGTCCAGGAACGAGCCGATGCGCTCGATCGCGTCCGCGAGCTCGCTGGCCTGCGGCAGGGTGACGATGCGGAAGTGGTCGGGCTCGGGCCAGTTGAACCCGGTGCCGTGCACGATCATGATCTTCTCGGCGCGCAGCAGGTCGAGGACCATCTGCCGGTCGTCCTTGATCTTGTAGACCTTGGGGTCGAGCCGGGGGAAGGCGTAGAGCGCGCCCTTGGGCTTGACGCAGGAGACGCCGGGAATGCGCGTGAGCATCTCGTAGGCGGTGTCCCGCTGTTCGAGGATCCGGCCGCCCGGCAGCACGAGCTGCTCGATCGACTGCCGCCCGAAGAGGGCCGCGGCCACGGCGTGCTGGGACGGCACGTTGGCGCAGAGCCGCATGTTGGCCAGGACCGTCAGACCCTCTATGTAACTGGTCGCGTGGTCCTTCGGGCCGCAGACCGCCAGCCAGCCGCAACGGAAGCCCGCCACGCGGTAGTTCTTCGAGAGGCCGTTGAACGTGAGCGTCAGCAGGTCGGGCGCGATGGTGGCCGTGGGGGTGTGGGTGGTGCCGTCGTACAGGATCCGGTCGTAGATCTCGTCCGAGCAGAGCACCAGCCGGTGGCGCCGCGCCAGTTCGGCGAGCTGACGGAGCATCTCGTCGCTGTAGACGGCTCCGGTGGGGTTGTTCGGGTTGATCACGACCAGCGCCTTGGTGCGGTCGGTGATCTTGCGCTCGATGTCGGCCAGGTCCGGCATCCACTCGGCCTGCTCGTCGCAGCGGTAGTGCACGGCGGTGCCGCCGGCCAGCGAGACCGACGCGGTCCACAGCGGGTAGTCCGGAGCCGGGACCAGCACCTCGTCGCCGTCGTCGAGCAGCGCCTGCATCGACATCTGGATGAGCTCGGAGACGCCGTTGCCCAGGTAGATGTCCTCGACGGAGAGGTGGATGCCCTTGGTCTGGTAGTGCTGCATCACCGCGCGGCGGGCCGAGAGCAGCCCCTTGGCATCGCCGTAGCCGTGGGCCATCGACACGTTCCTGAGGATGTCCTCGAGGATCTCGGGGGGGCAGTCGAAGCCGAAGGCCGCCGGGTTCCCGGTGTTGAGCTTCAGGATGCGGTGACCCGCCGCCTCCAGCCGCTGTGCCTCTTCGAGCACCGGGCCGCGGATCTCGTAGCAGACATTGGCGAGCTTGGTCGACTGGATCACCTGCATGCCCGCCACCTTACGGCCGTGGTAGGCGGGGCGCGCTGTGTTTTCCCCCACGCGGGTGGTCGGGCGCCGGCGCGGGGCGGCCCGCCGGGGGAG
>NZ_LAVK01000077.1 GCF_001083795.1 Streptomyces sp. SBT349 | reverse complement strand
CCACGTTCCCCCGCCCGGTACGGCGCCCGGCGCCGCGCCCGGGGGGTGGGGCCCTCCCCGGCCGTGGCGCGTTCCGCCGCCCGTGCTGCTCGGCGGCGGGATCGCGCTGGGGCTCGCGGGGCTCTACCTGGCCGGTTCGCTCGCGCTCGGCGGGGACATCGCCGCGGGGACCAGCGTGCGGGGCGTGGACATCGGCGGCCTCTCGCCCGGGGAGGCGAGGGAGCGGCTCGCCACCGAGCTGGCCGTGCCCGCCGCCCGGTCCATACCGGTGCTGCTGGGCGAGGACGGCGAGGAGTTCCACCAGTTGGACCCGGCCGAGGCCGGGCTGACGGTCGACTACGAGGCCACCGTCGACCAGGCGGACCGACCGGGGCTCTTCGGGCGGCTGTTCGGCTCCGGCGGCGGGGATCTCGACCCGGTCGTCCTCCAGGACGAGGAGGCGGGCCGAGCGGCGCTGACCGCGCTCGCGGAGGAGTCGGACACCGGCGTGCGGGAGGGCGGCGTGGGCTTCGACGACGGCGCCGTCGTGGTCACCGAGCCGCGCGCGGGAGCGGCGCTCGACATCCCCGCCTCCCTCGGCCTGCTGCGGGAGGGCTTCCTGCGGCCCGAGGATTTCGAGCCGTACGAGGGCGAGGGCGCCGAGGCGGTGCGCCTGCCGGTGGACCAGGCGGAGCCGGTCGTCGGCGCGGCCGAAGTCGAGCGCGCCGTGGAGGAGTTCGCCGACCCGGCCATGTCCGGGCCGGTCCTGCTGACGGCGGGCGACGCGGTGATCTCCGTCCCGCCCGGCGTCACCGGCGACCACCTGACCATGACGGCGAACGAGGAGGGCCGCCTGGAGCCGCGCCTCGACGGGGAGGCCCTCGCGGCGGACGAGCGGCTGGCCGACCCGATCGCCGCCGCGGAGGTGGACGCGACGAACGCGAGGCTCTCGCTGTCGGGCGGCGAGGTGGTGGGCTCCGGCGGCTCCCCCGGCAGCAGGGTCGTCACCGGCTCCCTCGGCGACACGGTCATGCCGCTGCTGACCGGCGTCGGCGAGGCGGCGCGCACGGCGCCCGTGGCGACCGAGCCGGTCGAGCCGGCGCTCGACGGCGAGAACCACCGCGACCTCGGCGTCGTGGAGGAGATGTCCTCCTTCACCGTCGGCTTCGATCCGGCGCCGTACCGCACGACCAACATCGGCCGGGCCGCGGAGCTGATCAACGGCTCGCTCGTGCTGCCCGACGAGACGTGGAGCTTCAACGAGACGGTCGGGGAGCGCACGGAGGAGAACGGGTTCGTCGAGGGCGTCATCATCCTCGACGACCAGTACCAGCGGGCGCAGGGCGGCGGCGTCTCGGCGGTGGCCACGACGATGTTCAACGCGGTGTTCTTCGCGGGCGTCGACCCGGTGGAGTACGGCGCGCACTCCTTCTACATCGAGCGGTACCCGGCGGGCCGCGAGGCGACGGTCGCCTGGGGCAGCCTCGACCTGCGGTTCCTGAACGACTCGGGCAACGCGATCTACATCCTGGCGAGCGCCACCGACACCTCGGTGACGGTGACCTTCCTCGGCACCAAACGCTACGACGAGGTCCGCGCGGAGGAGGGCCCCCGGGAGAACGTGACCGAGCCCTCCCGCCGCGAGGGCGAGGGCGAGGACTGCGTCCCGCAGCCGCCGCTGGATGGCTTCGACGTCGAGGTGGACCGGATCTTCGTCGACAACGGCACGGAGGCGGGCCGCGAGACGTTCCGCACCAGCTACGTCCCCCGCGACGAGGTGGTCTGCCGGGAGGAGCGGGAGGAGTGAGCCCGCCCCGCCACGGGGGCCGACGCGCACGCCGCCGCTAGACCGCCGTGACGACCATCTGCACGGCGGCGCTGACACACACGAACACACCGAAAAAAACCGCCGCCCAGGACCACCGGTCGTCGCCCCGCGAGATCACGTCCCAGCCCTCCGTCCACATCACGGCCGGCTCGGCCGGGTCGTAGCGGACGGTGACCTCCGCGCCCCGGCGCACGGGGCCGAGATCGGCCTGCCGGCGGCCGACCGCCGAGGTCTGCCGCATCCGCGTGCCGTCGGCCGTGCTCCAGGAGACCACCGGGCGGAACAGCTCGCCGCCCCTCGGCGGGGTGTACCTCTCCAGGCACTCGACGGAGCCCGGCACCGAGATCCCCGCCGAGCGCAGCCGCGCCGCCCGGCGCAGCCGTCGTCGCCCACGAAGGATCACCCAGCCGCCGAAGAGAAGCGGCCCCAACAGGAGCACGGTTTCCACGGCGGTCAGCCTAGTCAACGGATCGGAGACCGTTCCCGCGAGGTGAACGGGTGTACGCATTCGCCCCCGTCTCAGGCGTTTTGCGGGGCGGGCCGACTACGGTGTGGATCGCGGCGCTCACCTGGGGCGATCCGGCCCGACCCGACGGGAAAAACGCCTCGCATGGATGACGGAAAACGGGGTAGCCGCCCGCCCATGTGAACGATGCCCCGCCGGACATCACGTCCGGCGGGGCCTTGACGAGAGGCGACAGCGTGCCAGAGGACAAGCGGGGCTCCGGCGGGGCGAACGGAAGCAGACAGCCATCACTGATCAGATCGCGGACCGACCCGGTCGTGTTCGGGGTCGCCGCGGTGGTGACGCTGGCGTTCGTCGTGTGGGGTGCGGTGTCGTCCGAGTCCCTGGCCGACGCGACCGGGGACATGCTCGGCAGCGTGATCAGCAACGGTGGCTGGGGCTTCGTGCTCGTGGCCTCGTTCTTCGTGGTGTTCGCGCTCTGGCTCGCGGTCAGCCGCTACGGGCGGATCACGCTGGGCAAGGAGGGCGAGGAGCCGGAGTTCAAGACGATCTCCTGGATCGCCATGATGTTCAGCGCCGGCATGGGCATCGGCCTGATGTTCTTCGGCGTGAACGAGCCCCTCACGCACTTCGTCTCGCCGCCGCCGGGGACCGACCCGGCGGACTCGGGCGAGGCCATGTCCACGGCGATGGCGACCACCCTGTTCCACTGGACGGTCCACCCCTGGGCGATCTACGCGGTGGTCGGCCTGGCCATCGCCTACAGCACCTTCCGGCGCAAGCGCAGGCAGACCATCAGCGCCGTGTTCACGCCGCTGATCGGCGAGCGGCACGCCAACGGGACGGCCGGGCGGGTCATAGACATCCTGGCGATCATCGCGACGCTGTTCGGCTCCGCCGCCTCGCTGGGCCTGGGCGCCCTCCAGATCGGCAGCGGGTTCCAGGAGCTCGACTGGCTGGACGACGTCAGCGACGGCCTGCTCGTCATGATCATCGCGGTCCTCACGCTGGCGTTCGTCCTCTCGGCGATCTCCGGCATCGCCAAGGGCATCCAGTGGCTGTCCAACACCAACATGGTGCTGGCCGGGTGCCTGGCGCTCTTCCTCTTCATCGCCGGGCCCACCGTGCTGATCCTGGACCTCCTGCCCACCTCGGTCGGGTCGTACCTGGGCCAGCTGCCGGAGATGGCGGCGCGCACGGAGGCCAGCGGCGGCGAGGACATCGGCGGCTGGCTCTCGGGCTGGACGGTCTTCTACTGGGCGTGGTGGATCTCCTGGACGCCGTTCGTCGGCATGTTCATCGCCCGCATCAGCCGGGGCAGGACCATCAGGCAGTTCGTCGGCGGCGTCATCCTGGTGCCGAGCACGGTCAGCCTGGTCTGGTTCGCGATCTTCGGCGGCACCGGGATGCGCCTGGAGCAGACCGGCTCGGCGATCACGGACGAGGCCACCCCCGAGGGGCAGCTCTTCGCCGTGCTGCGGGACTACCCGCTCGCCAGCCTGACGGCGGTGATCGTGATGGTCCTGGTCGGCATCTTCTTCGTCTCGGGCGCGGACGCCGCCTCGATCGTGATGGGAACGCTCTCGCAGCGCGGCACCCTGGAGCCGAGTCGGGTCCTGGTCGTCTTCTGGGGCGTTCTGACCGGAGCGGTGGCCGCGATCATGCTGATCATGAGCGGCGAGGGATCGGACGCGCTCGACGGCTTGCAGAATCTGACGATTCTCGCGGCCGTGCCGTTCACGCTGGTGATGATCGGCTTGTGTGCGGCGCTGATGCGCGATCTGCGGCACGACTCGCTCATCCTGCGCGGTGAACGGGGCGAGGAGGCCGTGGAGATGGCGGTCATCGCCGGTCACGAGCGGTACAACGGCGACTTCGAGCTGAGGATCGGCCCCGGCGCCGGTGAGGTCGAGATCACCGTCAAGGACGCGGAGCCCGGGCAGGGGAACGGACCCGAGCAGAAGGACCCCGCCGGGAAGCCCGGCGGGTGACGCGGGGCGGTGCCGAGGTCCCGGGGCAGGTGCGTGCCCCGGGGCCCGGCCCGTCTCAGGCCGGGCGGCGCGCGCGCAGCGAGAACATCAGCGGAACGCGCGGCTGCCCCGCCGGGAAGCGGAACTCCCGCTCCCCCGACCGCTCCAGCGCGGGGAAGCGCGGCCACATCGTGAAGTCGTGCTCGGTGAGCAGCTCGATCACCAGGCCGGTGCGGGCCAGCGCGGTCACGATCTCGCCGAGGGTGTGGTGCCACTGCACCTGCACCGTCCTGGTCAGCTCGGCGCCGCCCGTGTAGCTGTAGGGGAAGTCGTAGGTCTCCCCGCCGGTGAGGAAGTAGTCGGTCACCACCGACTCCCCCGCCTCGTCGAGCACTTCGGTGAACGGGTGGAACTCCACGAGGTAGAGCACCCCGCCCTCCGCCACCAGCGAGGCCGCGACGCGCGCCCAGCGCGTCACGTCGGGCAGCCAGACCAGCGCGCCGAGTCCGGTGTAGACGATGTCGAACCGCTCACCGCCCAGGGCGGATTCCGCCTCGTACACGTCGGAGACGACGAAACGGGCCCGGTCGGCCACCCCGATGTCGGCCGCCAGCGCCCGCGCGGTCGAGACGGCCTCGGCGGAGAAGTCGAGCCCGGTGACGCGCGCGCCGCGCCGGGCCCAGGAGAGGGTGTCCTGCCCCATGTGGCACTGGAGGTGGAGCAGGCTCCTGCCCGTCACGTCGCCGAGCTCCCCGGCCTCGAAGGGCCGCAGGTGGTCGGCGCCCGCGCGGAATCCGGGCAGGTCGTAGAAGTCGCCGGCGGCGTGCACGCCCACCCGGTCGTCCCAGTTCTCGCGGTTGTGGCGCAGCCAGTCGTCCGTCATGCCGGGACCGTAGAGCGCCCTCCCACCGCCCGCAAACCATTTCGGCGAGGGAGGCGCGCCGGGCGCGCGCCCGCGCCTATGCCCGGTGGACGCCGTACAGCGCGCTCGCCCTGCGGCGCCGGGCCAGGCGCCGCAGGGCGAGCGCGGTGGCACCTGCGGCGAGGAGGGCCGCCGCGAGCAGCGTGACGATCCAGGCCGGGACGCCCGCCCAGGTCCGCAGCTCGTCGGTGAAGACCACGGGGCGGTACTCGGTGTCCTCGGCGGCGCGTTCCAGGGTGTGGTCGGCGTCGATGGCGGAGGGGTCGGGGAACTCCTGGTCGATCACGGTGAGGAACGTCTCGCCCGCGGCCAGGTCGCGCAGCGGCCCCTCGGGCTGGCCCTCGACGGGGAGCCGCCCGGCGAACGCGACCTCGGGCGCCCGGCCGCCGATGGCGTCGGCCGGTTCCATGCGGCCGGGGCCCAGGACGTAGATCCGGAGCGACTGCGGGGTGTCGGCGAGGCGCGACAGGCGCATCGGGTAGACCGGCTCGTCCGAGGCGAAGGTCAGGCTGATGGGGTCGAGCGTTCCCCCGAGCACCGCCTCCTCGGCCGCGTCCCCGCCCGCCTCGGGGGGGGCGAGCCGGATCGCGACGTACTCCCACTCCCGTTCGACATAGGGCGCGAGTTCGGCCGCCAGGTCCTCGGGCAGGGCGAACCCGTTCTCGCCGAGCCAGCCGTCCAGGGCCCGCGGGTCGGTGGCGGCCAGGCGTGCCACGTCGAACGGCCCGAGCCGGTCGCGGCTGATGACGTCGACGGGCGGGGCGCCGTCCCGGGGCGGCGCCTCGGGCGCCCCGCCCACCGCGCCGTCCCCCTGCGAGCCGCGCGGCCAGTCGCCGTCCCTGGGCCAGAAGTAGTGGCGGGTGCGGTGCTCCGCGTCCGACGCGGTGGAGAGGGCGCCGAAGAGGTCGCGGTCGCCGAGCGCGACCTCGGCGCGGCCGGGCACCGGCATGATCCAGGCGGCCTCGCCGGCGTCGCCGTCCACCGTCAGGCTCATGACGATCCGTTCCGTCGTGCCGTCCCAGCGCACGGCGGACGTCTCCTGGCTCACCGCGATCCGTTCGGCCGGATCGGTCACCATGCCCCCGCAGCCGCAGGCGTACGCGGGCCACGTCAGTGCCGCCAACTGCGCGAGCAGAAGCAGCAGAACGGTCGTCAGCGCGTTTCCTCGCATGCTCATCGCCCACAGGGACGGCCCGGAGACCCGGACGGTTCCGGACGTTTGGTGCCGCAGATGCAAGGAACCCGACAAGGGCCATGGCGAACACAGACGGAGCAAGAGAAGCAAGAGAAGCAAGAAGAGAACAGGCCGAGGAACACGGCGAATCCCGCCCGGTGCTCGACGTGATGCGCAGGGCGGGCGCGGAGTTCGCGGAGCTGACCGGGCTGAGCCCCGAGTCGGTCACCCGCCTGGAGCGGGTCGACGACGGCTGGGTGGTGGAGGCCGAGGTCACCGAACTGGCCCGCGTGCCGGACACGATGAGCCTGATGGCGACCTACGAGGTGGCCACGGGCCCCGACGGCGGGGTGACCGGCTACCGGCGCATCCGCCGCTACGAACGAGGAAGGGCCGACCGGACCTAGGGCCGTGTCGCACAGTGCCGGACGGCACCACGGTGGCCCCACGGGCCCCACGGCCGACCAGTGAGCGATCGGCGTACGGCGCCGACGAGGAGGTTCCCAGCATGACCACAGCAGTCGCATCAACACAGCCCATGGCTCCCGCGCGTTCGGGGGGTGGCGGATCCAGCGGTCTGTACGACGTGCTGGAACTGATCCTCGACCGGGGGCTGGTCATCGACGCGTTCGTCCGGGTCTCCCTGGTCGGCATCGAGATCCTGAAGATCGACGTGCGGGTCGTGGTCGCCAGCGTGGACACCTATCTGCGGTTCGCGGAGGCGTGCAACCGGCTGGACCTGGAGGCCGGGCCGCGGAAGGACCCGGGCCTGCCGGGGCTGGTCGGCGCCATGACCGAGTCGGGGGCGCGCGGCAAGAGCAAGGGCGCGCTGGCCGGGGCCGCCGAGGCGGTCTCCGACGCGTTCCGGCAGGGCCGGGACGGGTCGGAGGAGGACGGCGACGGCGACGGCGACGGCGACGGCGACGACGGCCGCGAGACCGAGAAGGAGCCGCGCCGGACGCGCAGGACCGCGTCGTCGCGGCGGGACAAGGACGCGGGATGACGACGTACGTGTACGGCATCGCCGACGCAGGGAACCGGCGTGTGGTCCCCGGCGGCCTCTCCGGGGTCGGCAACCCGCCGCGTCCCGTCCGCGTGCTGCGGGTCGGCGGGGTGGCGGCGCTCGTCAGCGACTGCCCGCCCGGCCTGCGGCCCAGGAGACGCGATCTGTTCGCGCACCAGAGGGTGCTGACGGTCGCCGCGGCCGGCGGCCCGGTCCTCCCGCTCCGCTTCGGCAGCATCTCGCCGGACGACAGCGCGGTCCGCACGGCCCTCCGGGACCACGCGGACCTCTACCGGGACCAGTTGGAGACGGTGGCCGACCGCGTCGAGTACAACGTCAAGGCCACGCACCGGGAGAACGAGGTGCTGCGGCGCGTCGTCGCCGGGAACCCGGAGATCCGGCGCCTCAACGAGGCGACGCGGTCGGGCGGTCAGGCCGTCTACCAGGACCGGCTGCGCCTCGGCGAGCTGGTCGCGCAGGAGCTGCGGGCCCACGAGGCGCAGGACGCGGCCGCGGTGGAGCAGGTGCTCGCGCCGTTCGCCGAGAGCCGCAGGCCGGGTCCCCAGGCCGACGGCCGGGTGGTGAACGTCTCGTTCCTGGTGGGGCGCGACGACACGGCCGGGTTCCTCGATGCCGTCGACCGGCTGCGGGAGACGAGCCCCCACCTCGACCTGCGGGTCAACGGCCCGCTCCCCCCGTACAGCTTTGTGCGGACCGAGACCGCCGAGAAGGCGGTCTGACATGGCCTTGGGGCTGCTCAGGGAGCTGTTGCTGCTGCCGCTCGCCCCGGCGCGCGGCGCCGGGTGGGTGCTGGCGCAGACCGTTGCGGAGGCGGAGCGCCAGTACTACGACCCGGCGGTGGTGCAGCGCGAGCTGGGTGCCCTGGAGGAGCAGTTGAACGAAGGGGTGATCGACGAGGCGGAGTTCGAGCGCCGTGAGGACGAGCTGCTCGACCGCCTCCACCCCCCACACGAGGGGATGACACGGTGACCAGCAGAGTGGCACTGGGCCTGGCCGCGACCACGGGGTACGTGCTGGGCCGCACGAGGAAGGGAAGGGCGGCGCTGGCGCTGGGCGGCGTGGGCGCGGTGGTCGCCTCCAGGATCGACATCACCGATCCGCGTCTGCTCGCGGCCGCGGACCGGCTGCGCGGATCAGCCCAGTCGCTCGTCTCGGGCCCGTTGGGCTCGCTCGCCGACGGCCTGCACCACAGGACCGACGCCGCGCGCGAACGGCTCGGCTCCGCCGCGTCGGAGGCGTCGGAGGCGTCGGACGCCGGCGCGGCGGCGGGCGGGAGTGCGGGCCGGGCCGCGGGGAAGGCGGGCAGGAGTACCGGCGGGTCGGCCGCGAAGACCGCGGGCAAGGCCCGTTCCACCGCGAAGAAGACCAGCAAGGGACCGCCGCGGAAGGCGGCGGCCAAGAAGACCACCGCGAAGAAGACCACGACCGCGAAGAAGACCACCGCCGAGAAGACGACCGCGAAGCGGACGGCGGCCGACCGGTCGACGGCGGACACGCGTGGGCGGCGCGGACGCGAGGGCTCCGGTGAGGGCGATGAGTGACGTCGCCAAGCTCAGCCCGTCCGACCGCGTGCGGCTGGAAGCGGCGGCCTTCGCCGCCGTGCAGGCCGAACGGCTCCTCCTCACCACCGCGAAGGGGCTGGGGAGAGCCACCGCGAAGCTCACCGACATCGCCGAAGGAAGGAGTACAGGTCTCGTGAATCTGGCAGCGGAAACAGGCAAGAGGACCGCGCAGGGCAAGGGGGTCGTGCGCTCGGCCGTCGAGGCGGGCGCGGTGAACCTGGCTTCGGGGGTGAAGGACAAGGTCACCTCGGCCGTGCCCAAGCCCCACATGCCCTCCCTCCCCAAGCCCTCCCTCCACCTCCCCGGCCTGGGGAGCAGGAGCGGCGAGGACGGG
The DNA here is from genome assembly GCF_001083795.1 of Streptomyces sp. SBT349. Taxonomy (GTDB): domain Bacteria; phylum Actinomycetota; class Actinomycetes; order Streptomycetales; family Streptomycetaceae; genus Streptomyces. The sequence continues at coordinate 15,965 of NZ_LAVK01000077.1, read as the reverse complement.
AAGGGGCAGGAGGCCGAGGGCGCGCGGAGCAAGGGAGAGAAGGCCGACAGCGGGTTCCTCACCATCGTCGAGGACATCGACATCGGCGTGCCCGTGCGCGAGGCGTACGACCAGTGGACCCAGTTCCAGGAGTTCAGCGGCTTCGCCAAGGGCGTGCAGGGCGTGGACCAGGTCGACGACACCACGACCACCTGGCGCGCGAAGGTCTTCCTGTCCAAGCGGAGCTGGCAGGCCACCATCACCGAGCAGATCCCCGACGAGCGGATCGCCTGGACCTCCGAGGGCGGCAAGGGAACGACCAAGGGCGTCGTCACCTTCCACCGCCTGGGCGAGACCCTGACCCGGGTGCTGCTGGTGATCGAGTACTACCCGAAGGGCCTGATGGAGCGGACGGGCGCGCTGTGGCGGGCCCAGGGCCGCAGGGCCAGGCTCGACCTGAAGAACTTCCGCCGCACCGTCATGCTGCGCGCCGAGGCCACCGGCGAGTGGCGCGGCGAGATCCGGCACGGCGAGGTCGAGGTCACCCACGAGGACGCCGTCGAGGACGCGGAGGAGCGCGACCACGACGAGCGGGACGACGAGGAGCCCCGTGGCGGAGGCAGGCGGTCATGACCGCGCCCGCCGTGCCGGGACCCGGGCCGTACGGCGGGCTCGCCGCCGCGGGCGGCGGGAGCGCCAACCTGGCGGACATCCTGGAGCGCGTCCTCGACAAGGGCGTGGTGATCGCCGGTGACATCCGGATCAACCTGCTCGACATCGAACTGCTGACCATCAAGCTCCGGCTGCTGGTCGCCTCCGTCGACAAGGCGAAGGAGATGGGCATCGACTGGTGGGAGCACGACCCGTCGCTCACCTCGGGCGCGCGGCCCGGGGAACTGGCGGCGGAGAACGAACGGCTGCGCGAGCGCGTCGCGGCCCTGGAGCGAGGGCGGGAGGAGAACTCATGACCGACGCGAAGAGTGTGGACCAGGTGGAGAGCGTCAGGGGGAACGGACGAGGCGGGCAGTTCTGGTACATGTACGCGGTCACGCCCGCCGGCTCCGTTCCCCTGCCCGAGGACCTGCGGGGCGTGGGCGGCGGGCGGCCCAGGGTCCTGCGCGCCGGCGGCCTCGCCGCCGTGATGAGCCCGGTCCCGGCGGCCGACTTCGCCGCCGAGCCGCTGGCCGCGCACCTGGAGGACCTGCGGTGGCTAGAGGAGACCGCCCGGGGCCACCAGCGGGTGGTGGACGGCCTGGTGCCCGTCGCCACCTGCGTGCTGCCGCTGCGGCTGGCCACCGTCTGCGAGGACGCGGACGGGATACGGCGGCTGCTGGCGGCGAACCGGGAGCGTTTCACCTCGGCCGTGGAGCGGCTCGACGGCCGTGCCGAGTGGGGCGTGAAGGTCTCCGCCGACCTGTCCCCGCCCGCCGGGGCCGGAGAGCCCGCGCCGAGGACGGGCCGCGACTACCTGCGGCAGCGGTCGCGGCGGCGCAGCGCGTCCGACGAGGGCTGGCGGCAGGCCGAGGCCGATGCGCGAGCCGTGCACGAGGCCCTGGCCCGGGCGGCGGAACGCTCGCGGCTCCACCCGCCGCAGGACGCGCGGCTGTCGGGCGAGCCGGGCCGCAACCTGGTCAACGGCGCGTATCTCGTGCCCCGAGCGGACGAACGGGAGTTCTGCGCGCTGGTGGGACGCCTGGCCGGGCGGCTGACCACCCCGGTGCTGAGCCTGACCGGGCCCTGGGCGCCGTACTCGTTCATCGAACAGGAGGAGCAGGAGGAGGGGCAGGAGCAGGAGCAGCAGGAGAGGGAGCCGACCGCATGAACGGCGAGCTCGCGACGCGCCGGATCGCGCTCGTGGACCTGCTGGACCGGCTGCTGGCCGGGGGCGTGGTCCTGGTCGGGAACCTCTCGCTGGTCATCGCGGACGTCGAACTCGTCCGCATCGACCTGCGGGCCCTGGTCACCTCCGTCGCGGGGGACACGACGGCGGAGGAGCGGCCATGACGGACCTCGGCCACCCCGCCGGGCCCACTCGCACTCGGGCCGCCAGGCCCGCCGAGCCGGACGCGCGGATCGAGATGGATCGCGACACGGTCGAACGCGACCTGATGAAGCTGGTCCTGACCGTCGTCGAGCTGCTGCGCCAGCTGATGGAGCGCCAGGCGCTGCGCCGCGTGGACGCCGGCGACCTGGACGAGGATCAGGAGGAACGGATCGGGCTGACCCTGATGCTGCTGTCCGAGCGCATGGACGAGCTGTGCGAGCGGTACGGCATCGAGCCGGACGAGCTGAACCTCGACCTGGGGCCGCTGGGTTCGCTGCTGCCCCGCTCATGAGACTCCGCCCGGCGGGGAGGTGACCCCCGCCGGGCGGCCCCGTCACAGCGCCTCGGCGGCGGCGCGCCCGGCCGCCCTGCCGGAGAAGAGGCAGCCGCCGAGGAACGTTCCCTCCAGGGAGCGGTACCCGTGCATCCCGCCGCCGCCGAAGCCCGCCGCCTCGCCCGCCGCGTAGAGGCCGGGCAGCGGCTTCCCGCCCTTCCCCAGCACGCGCGAGGAGAGGTCGGTCTCCAGGCCGCCGAGCGACTTGCGCGTGAGGATGTGCAGCCGGACGGCGATCAGCGGCCCCGAGGCCGGGTCGAGGAAGCGGTGCGGCGGCGCCACCCGGATCAGCCGGTCGCCCAGGTAGGAACGGGCGCCGCGGACCGCCGTCAGCTGGAGGTCCTTCGTGAAGCGGTGGCCGACCTCGCGGTCGCGGGCCTCGATGTCGCGGCGCAGGGCGCGCTCGTCGATGAGCGCCTCCCCGGTCAGCTCGTTCATCCCGCGGACCAGCGCGCCCAGGTCCCGTTCGACCACGAAGTCCGCGCCGTGCTCCATGAACGCCCGCACCGGTCCCGGAGCGCCGGAACGGGCCCGGCCGAGCACGCCGCGGACGCTGCGCCCGGTGAGGTCCGGGTTCTGCTCGGAGCCCGAGAGCGCGAACTCCTTCTCGATGATCTTCTGCGTGAGGACGAACCAGGTGTACCCGTGCCCGGTCGCGAGGATGTGCTCCAGCGTGCCCAGGGTGTCGAAGCCGGGGAAGAGCGGCACGGGCAGCCGCTCGCCCGTCGCGTCGAGCCACAGCGACGAGGGTCCCGGCAGGATGCGGATGCCGTGCCGGGACCAGACCGGGTCCCAGTTGGTGATGCCCTCGGTGTAGTGCCACATGCGGTCGCCGTTGACCAGGCGCGCCCCGGCCCGTTCCGCGATGCCGAGCAGCTTGCCGTCCACATGGGCGGGCACGCCGCTGAGCAGGTGCTTCGGCGGGGTGCCCAGGCGTTCCGGCCAGTTGGCGCGGACCAGGTCGTGGTTGCCTCCGATGCCGCCCGAGGTCACGATGACGGCTTGGGCGCGGAGTTCGAAGAGGCCGACGGTCTCCCGGCTGCTCGCGGTGCCGCGCCGGGCGGCGCTGGGGGCGAGGACCTCGCCGGTGACGGTGTCCATCGCGCCCGCGCTGCGGCCGAGCCCGGTGACGCGGTGGCGGAACCGCAGGTCCACCAGGCCGCGCTCCGCGGCGGCCCGCACGCGTCGTTCGAACGGCTCGACCAGCCCGGGGCCGGTGCCCCAGGTGATGTGGAAGCGGGGCACCGAGTTGCCGTGGCCCGTCGCCGCGTAGCCGCCGCGTTCCGCCCAGCCGACGACGGGGAAGAGGCGGACGCCCCGGGCGCGGAGCCAGGACCGCTTCTCGCCGGCCGCGAAGTCGACATACGCCTCGGCCCAGCGGCGCGGCCAGTGGTCCTCGGCCCGGTCGAAGCCCGCGGTGCCGAGCCAGTCCTGCCAGGCCAGCTCCCTGCTGTCGCGGACGCGCAGCCGCCGCTGCTCGGGCGAGCCGACGAGGAACAGGCCGCCGAACGACCAGTGCGCCTGGCCGCCGAGGGACGCCTCCGGCTCCTGGTCGAGCAGGATCACCTTCCGCCCGGCGTCGGCCAGTTCGGCCGTTGCGGTCAGGCCGGCGAGCCCGGCCCCGATCACGATGACGTCGGCGTCATAGGCCATGGTCGTCCGCTCCCCGCCCTCTTGGCTCCGGTGCCCCGCTCGGTGCACGGATCACAAGATCCTGGGCCACGCCGGATGCCGCGTCAACGGGCGGCGCGTCGCGCCGCGCTCCGCAGGGGCACGAAGCGCAGCGGGGTGCCGGGGACCGCCTGGGCCGCGGCGGCGAGGTCCGCCTCCGGGACGACCCCGGCCACCGGGTAGCCGCCGGTGGTGGGGTGGTCGGCGAGGAAGACGACCGGGCGGCCGTCCGGCGGGACCTGGACCGCGCCGAGCACCATGCCCTCGCTCGGCAGCTCGTCCTGGCGGGCGCGGGCGAGCGGGGGGCCCTCGGTGCGCAGGCCGATGCGGTTGGCGGCGGGTGAGACGCGGTAGCGGGCGGTGGCCAGGGCGTCGAGCGCCGCCGGGGTGAACCAGTCGTCCCGGGGCCCGAGCCGCATCCGCAGCACCAGCTCCGCGGGGGGCGCGGGCTGCGGCACGGCGTCGGCGGGCGCGGGCGGCGCGCCGGGCTCGCCCAGCGGCAGGACGTCGCCGTCGGCGAGCGGGGCGGGGCCGAGCCCGGAGAGCAGGTCGGTCGCGCGGCTGCCGAGCACCGGCGCCACGGCGACGCCGCCCGCGAGCGCCAGGTAGGAGCGGACGCCGCGGGCGGCCGGGCCGAGCGCCAGCACGGCCCCGGCGGGGACACGGGTGGCCGCCCCCCAGGGCGCGGGCGCGCCGTCGACGGTGACGGCGCAGGGCGCGCCGGTGACCGCGGCGGTGACGGGGTGGCGCGCCCTGACCGCGCAGCCGCTGAGGGTGGACTCCAGGGTGGCCGCGCCCGGCGCGTTGCCGACCAGCCGGTTCGCGAGCAGGTGGGCCGGGAGGTCGAGTGCGCCGGAACGCGGCACGCCGAGGTGGGCGAGGCCCGGCCGCCCGAGGTCCTGAACGGTGGTCAGCGCGCCCGCCCTGACGACGGCGAGGGCCCGATCGCTCACGAGGCCCTCTCCCGGGGGGACGGTGCCGTGTCCGTGTCCGTGTCCATGTCCATGTCCGTGAAGCGGACGCGGGTCCCCGGCGCGAGGAGCGCGGCCGGGGTCCGGCCCGGATCCCACAGGACGGCGTCGGTGGTGCCGATGAGCTGCCAGCCGCCGGGCGAGGAGCGGGGGTAGACGCCGGTGTAGGGGCCGGCCAGGGCGACGGACCCGGTCGGCACGCGGGTCCTCGAGGAGGCGCGGCGCGGCACCGCGTACCGCCCGGCCAGGCCGGTGAGATACCCGAAGCCGGGGGCGAAGCCGCAGAACGCGACGCGGAACGCGGCGCCCGCGTGGATGCGGGCGACCTCCCCGGGGGCGACGCCCCAGTGCGCGGCCACGTCGGCGAGGTCCGGCCCGTCGTAGCGCACGGGGATCTCGACGGACTCCCCCGCGTCGGCCTCGGGGGGCGGGACGGGCCAGGTGGGCAGGCGGGCGGCGAGGCCCGCCGGGTCGCCCACGCCGTCGAGCAGCACGGTGCGGGCGGCGGGGACGATGTCGGCCACCGGTTCGAGGGTGCCCGCGGCCTGGCGCCGCAGCAGCTCGGCGTGGAGGGCCAACGCGTCGTCGCCGGTGGGGAGTTCGACGAGGAGGGCGTGTTCGCCCACGGGGAGGATCCTCATCCGGCGGTGTCCACGAAGGGCCTCAGTGCCACGCCGGCGGCGGCCAGGGCCGACCTGACCCTGCGGGCCAGCTCGGTGGCGCCCTCGGTGTCGCCGTGCAGGCACAGCGAGCGGGCGCGCACGGCGAGGCGGCGGCCCCGGTGGGAGACCACCTCGCCGTCCCTGGCGAGGGCGACCGAGCGGCGCACGACCGTCTCGGGGTCGGTGAGGACGGCGCCCTCCTCCCCCCGTGGGAGGAGGGCGCCCTCATCGGTGTAGGCCCGGTCGGCGAACGCCTCGGCCACGACCGGGAGTCCGGCCCGTGCGGCGGCCTCGTGGAGGCGCGACCCCGGCAGGCCGAGGACGGGCAGCGGCAGCCGGGTGAGGGCGACGCCCTCCACGACGGCCGCGGCCTGGCCCGCGTCGGTGACGGCGCGGTTGTAGAGCGCGCCGTGCGGCTTGACGTACGACACCCTGCCGCCCGCGGCGCGGGCGAACACCTCGAGGGCCCCGATCTGGTAGGCCACGTCGGCGGCCAGCTCGTCCGGAGCCACGTCCATCGCCCTGCGGCCGAACCCGGCCAGGTCGCGGTAGGAGACCTGGGCCCCGATGGCCACGCCGCGCTCGGCGGCGAGGGCGCAGACGCGTCGCATGGTGACCGCGTCCCCGGCGTGGTAGCCGCAGGCGACGTTGGCGCTGGTGACCACGGACAGCAGGGCCTCGTCGTCGGTCAGCCGCCAGCGCCCGAAGCCCTCGCCGAGGTCGGCGTTGAGGTCGATCGAAGCTCTCTCGGTGCCGGTCATGCCACTCGGTACTCCTTGTCCGCCGCGTCCGTGATGAACATATAGCCCGGCGCGTGGGTGATGGCGAACGGCGGGCGCGAGGCCATCAGGGCGGCCTGCACGGTCACGCCGCAGGCCCAGAAGACCGGCACGTCGCCCGGCTCGAAGGTGACCGGCTCGCCGAATTCGGGCCGGGACAGGTCGTGGATGCCGAGCCCCAGGGGGCTTCCCGAGTGGACCGGGCCGCCGTGGACGGCGGGCATCGTGGCGCTGACCCGCCGTGCCCTCGCCACCAGGGGCGCGGGAACGGGCCGCATCGAGACGACCAGCGGGCCGCTGAGCCGGCCGGCGGGGCGGCAGGCCCTGTTCGTCACGTACATGGGGACGTTGCGGCCCTGTTCGGTGTGGCGCAGCGGCACCCCGGCCTCGGCCAGCGCCGTCTCGAAGGTGAAGCTGCACCCGATCAGGAAGGTGACCAGGTCCTCGCGCCACAGGTCGGTGACGTCGGTCGGTTCGCCGGTGAGGGCGCCGTTCTCCCAGACGCGGTACCGCGGCAGGTCGGTGCGGAGGTCGGCGCCCGGGGCGAGCCCGGTCGTCCAGGAGCCGGGCGCGGTGGTGCCGAGCAGCGGGCAGGGCTGGGGGTTGCGGCGGCAGAACTGCTCGACGTCCTCGGCCCAGTCGGCAGGGACGGCGACCATGTTGGCCTGGGCACGGCCCGGCGCGAGGCCGGTGGTCGGGATGGCGTGGCCGGCGCGGAAGCGGGCGCGGAGCTGACTGGGCCCCGGCGGTAGCGGTAAGGGTCTGGCGGTGGGAGTCATGGTCGGTCCTCTCGTGGTGCGTGGTCGTGTGCGCGGTTCTCGGCCTCCACCGGTGGCCGGTGGCCGGTGGCCGGTGGCCGTGCGGGTGCCGGGGCGGGCCCGTGCCCTCAGGCGAGGTCGCGCCCCTTGGTCTCCGGCAGGCCGAGCAGGGCGATCAGGGCGAGGCCGTAGCCCGCGGCGCCGAAGATCAGCGCGCCGCCGACGCCCATGCTGTCGGCCATGAAGCCGACCCCCGTGGGAAACGCGGCGCCCACGGCCCGCCCGGTGTTGTAGGTGAAGCCCTGCCCGGTGCCGCGCACGGCCGTCGGGTACAGCTCGGCGAGAAAGGAGCCGAACGAGCTGAAGATGGCCGACATGCAGAAGCCCAGCGGGAAGCCCAGGACCATCACGAGGGTGTTGGCGCCCTCGGGGATGGTGGTGTAGGCGATGATCGCCGCCGAGGAGAGCACGGCGAACAGGGCGATGTTGTTCTTCCGGCCCAGCCGGTCGGTGACATAGCCGCCGGTGAGATAGCCGGCGAACGCGCCCGAGATGAGGAACGTGAGATAGCCGCCGGTGCCCACGACCGACAGGCCGCGTTCGTCGTCGAGGTAGGAGGGGACCCAGGTCGCCAGGGTGTAATACCCGCCCTGCACCCCGGTGGACAGCAGCACCGCGAAGAGCGTGGGCCGCAGCAGCCCGCCCTTGAAGATGGCCGTGAACGAGCCTCTCTCCGCGCTGCGCAGGCGGCGTTCGGTGGCCTCGGGCGCGTCGGTGACGCTGCGCCTGACATAGACGATGAGCAGCGCGGGGAGCGCGCCGGTGAAGAACATCACGCGCCAGGCGGTGTCGTCGTCGAAGACCTGGAAGACGACGGTGTACACGACCACGGCGAGTCCCCAGCCGACCGCCCAGGAGCTCTGGACGAACGCGAGCGTCCGGCCGCGGTGCCTGGCCGAGGCGTACTCGGCGACCAGGATCGCGCCGACCGCCCACTCGCCGCCGAACCCGAGCCCCTGGAGGGCGCGGAAGAGCAGCAGCAGTTCGTAGCTGGGGGCGAAGCCGCAGAGCACGGTGAAGAACGCGTAGGTGATCACCGTGATCATCAGCGCCTTGACCCGGCCGATGCGGTCCGCCAGGACGCCGGCGACGGCGCCGCCGAGGGCGGAGGAGAGCAGGGTGACCGTGGTCAGCAGGCCGGTCTGGCCCGGGTCGAGCAGGAAGTACGCCTCGATGGCGACCATGCTCAGCGGAAGCGTGAAGAAGTCGTAGGAGTCCAGACCGTACCCGCCGAAGGCGCCGGCGAAGGCGCGGCGGCCCCGCGGGCCGAGCGAGCGGAACCAGGCGAAGGACCCGGTGTCCTGGTCGAGGGGCGGGTGGTCGGATCCGGACGGGGCGTGCGGCGTTGCGTGCGTGCTCATCTGCACCTCACGGGCGTGAATGCGGCGGGAACCGTGCCCGGCAGTCCAGCTGCCTGGGCTCACGCTAGGGGATTGTTGAACAAGAGGGCAAGGGAGTGGGGTGACAATCCCCATGTTGTCTCATTTGCGTTTCTGCGGTTGACTGCCCAGGTGAGCACGGCGACCGGAGGACGAGCGGACGTGACAGAGACCGGGGACACCCTGGAGGGGCTGGATGAGGACCGCGCGCTGCTCGACCGCACCGGCACCGCCGACCGGGTCGCCAAGATCCTGCGCGACCGGATCGCCGAGGGGTTCTTCCCGCCCGGCACCCAGCTCTCCGAGAAGGCGATCAGCGACCGGCTCGGCGTCTCGCGGAACACGCTGCGCGAGGCGTTCCGGCTGCTCACGCACGAGCGGCTGCTGGTCCACGCGCTCAACCGCGGCGTCTTCGTCCGGCGCCTGACGGTCGAGGACCTGGTGGACATCTACCGGGTCCGGCGGCTGATGGAGTGCGCGGCACTGCGCGGCCTGGGCGAGCCGCCCTACCCGCTGGACGCCCTGGAGGCCGCCGTCGAGCGGGGCAGGAAGGCCGCCCGCGAGGAGGACTGGCGGGAGCTCGGCACGGCGAACATCAAGTTCCACGAGAATCTGGCGGCCCTCGCGGGAAGCCCGCGGACCGACGAGCTAATGCGGCGGATTCTGGCCGAACTCCGCCTCGCCTTCCATGTGATGGCCGACCCGCGCCGCTTCCACGAGCCCTACCTGGCGCGCAATCAGGAGATCCTCCAGGCCCTGCGGTCCGGCGACCCGGCCGGGGCCGAGCGGCTGCTCGGGCGCTATCTGGACGACTCCAGGAGCCAGCTCGCCCAGGCGTACGAGGCCCTGATCAGCTGACCGGGCGACCGTCCACCCGTCCCATTAGGCTCATCACATGATCCGAAGGGTGTGGGCGGCGGTGCGGCTGTGGTTCTCGCCACGGCGGCTGCGGGCCGAGGGCGTGACCCCCGACTACCGCTTCTCCCTGGCGAACGAGCGCACGTTTCTGGCCTGGCTGCGCACGGCCCTCGCGCTGCTGGCCGGCGGGATCGCCGTGGACCAGTTCCTCACGGACATGCGCTGGGCGGTGCGCACCACCATCGCCCTGGTGCTGCTCGCGGGCGGGGCCCTGTGCGCGGTCCGCGCCGTCAATCACTGGGTCCGCTCCGAACGGGCCATGCGCCGCGGCGAGGACCTGCCGGAAAGCCGGTTCCCCGCGCTGCTCGCGGTGGGAACCATGGTGACCGCGGCCCTGGTGATCGTGGCGGTGGCCGCCGGCTGGGCCGGCGCATGAGCCCCGGCGGCCCGCCCCACGCACGCGACCCCGGCGCGCAGCCGGAGCGGACACGGCTCGCTTGGCGGCGCACGACCCTGTCGTTCGCGCTGGTGGTGATCCTGGCCGGGCGCGGCCTCGTGACCGGGAACGGCGCGGGCGGGGACGCCGGGGGTAGCGGCCGGGCGCTGGGCACCGTGGCGGTGGCGGTGGCCGCCCTGCTCTGGGTCGGATTCCTCGGCCTGGCCCACCGGCGCCTGCGGGTCCTGGCGCACCGCAGGCCCGTTCCCCCCGACGGGGTCACGGTGCTGGGCGCCGCCGCGGCGGTGGCGGCCACCGCGCTCCTCGCCGCCGGACTCGTGACCGCCGGGGGCGGGGAGGCGGGCTGAGGTGTCCTCCGTATCCTGAACGGATGACGGAGCCCCGGACTTTCGCCTCGCCCGCCGCCCTCCGAGCCGCCGTGGGCGAGCGGTTGGGGATGAGCGACTGGCTCGACGTGGACCAGCGGCGGATCGACCTGTTCGCCGAGGCCACCGGGGACCACCAGTGGATCCACACCGACCGGGAGCGGGCGGCGGCGGGGCCCTTCGGCTCCACCATCGCCCACGGCTATCTGACGCTGGCCCTCCTCCCCGTGCTGGTCCCCCAGCTGCTGCGCGTCGAGGGGGTGCGCATGGCCCTCAACTACGGTGTCAACAAGGTCCGTTTCCCCGCCCCCCTGCCCGCGGGCTCCCGCGTGCGCGCCACGGGGCACGTGGCGGGGGTCACGGATGTGCCGGACGGCGTCCAGCTCGTGCTGTCGGTGACCGTGGAGCGCGAGGGCGGCACCAAGCCGGTCTGCGCCGCCGAGACGGTCGTCCGGTACTTCCTCTGACACCGGGGTGCGGCGGCGGCACGACCGCCGCGTAGACATCTGGGTCATTCATGGCTTCACAGGTACAACCCGGGGCAGCTTCCCTGCCAGTTGACGCTGGCCGAACGAGGGAAAACCGCCACGATGGTGTGATCGTGAGGCAGGCCGCCGCCCCCGCGTGCCACCGTGCGCCCTGTCCGCGTGCGCGGTGCCGTGAGAGACACGGGAGCATGACGAACCGGCGCGGCCCCAACTACGAGCTGCGGGCGCTGCTCACCGAGGCGGGCTGGACCCAGGAGGCGCTGGCCCGCGCCGTGAACGCCCTGGGCGCCGAGATCGGCGCCGTCCTGCGCTACGACCGGACGGCGGTGGCCCACTGGCTGGCGGGGACGCAGCCGCGCCACCCCGTCCCCCAGCTCGCGGCGGAGGCGCTGACCCGGCGGATCGGCCGCTCGGTGACCCCGGAGGCCGCCGGCTTCCCCGCCGTCTCGCGCGGCGCTGTGCCCGTCGACCCGGTGGCGGGTTTCACCGCGCTGTGCCGCGCCGACGCGGACGCGGGCCGCCGGGTGCCGCTGCACCAGCGCCCCTACCGGGTGGCCGACACGGCGGTGCCCGGGCCCCCGGGGCCGCCGGCGCTCGGCGGGCCGCTCGGCGGGCGCACCGTGGCGACCCTCGCCCTCAGCGACGCGGTGGTGTTCTTCGCCGGGTCGATCGACACCCACGGGGGGCGCCACGCCCGCAGCGCGCTCGCCGCCTATCTCGCCGACGACGTCGCGCCGTTGCTCCACGCCGGACTCACCCAGCGCCTGCGCGCCGAGGTGCTGGTGACCGCCTCCCGGCTGGCGTTCCTGCTGGCCAGGATGTACGAGGACGGGCTGCTGCACGGCGTCGCCCAGCGGTACTACACCTATGCCCACCGGCTGGCCGGGGAGGCGGGCGACCGGTCGGCGTGGAGCGTGGTGGTGCGGGCGATGAGCGCGCAGGCCCAGCGCCTCGGCCACCTGTCCTCCGCCCTCCAGCTCGCCGAGGCGGCGCACCGGGGCGCGCGATCGGCGCCGCCCGCCCAGCAGGCGTATGTGCAGACGCAGCTGGCCGTCGTGCTCGCGCGCAGCGGCGACCGGCGCGAGGCGCTGACGGCGATCGCGCGGGCCGAGCGCGCCGCGGACCGCGCGACCAGCCCCGCGGCCCCGTTCGACTCCTACCCCAGGGCGGCGCTGCACTTCCAGACCTCGGCCGTCCTGGAGTCGCTCGGCGACCTCCAGGGCGCGCTGGCCGCGCTGCGGCGGGCCGCGGGCGAGCGGTCGGCCGCCGACGTGCGCGGGCGTGCGCTCACCCAGGCGAGGTTCGGCCAGCTGCTGCTGCGCACCGGCCATCTGGACGAGGCGTGCGCGGCCTGGGACGGCTTCCTGGCCGCGCAGGAACGGCTGCGCTCGGGCGAGGCCGAGCGGGCGGTGCGGGACATGCGCCGGGCGTTACAGCCCCACCGGAACCGCAAACCGGCCGCGGAACTCCTGGCCAGGACCGTGCGCGGTCGTTGACTTGCCCCCTCGCTATTTCTATGGTCGAACAGAGGAATGGTCGAGGCTGGGAGTGCGTGATGACAACGGGCGAACTGACCCAACACTCGGGGGGTTTCGGGAACGAGCACAGCAGCGAGGCGGTGCCCGGCGCGCTGCCCATCGGGCGGAACTCACCCCAGCGCGTCCCGCTCGGCCTCTACGCCGAGCAGCTCAGCGGCACCGCGTTCACCGAGCCACGGGCCGCCAACCGCAGGTCGTGGCTCTACCGCATCAGGCCCTCGGCCGCGCACCCGCCGTTCACCCGCGTCCCCAACGGCACGCTGCGCAGCGCCCCGTTCGACGACAGCGGCCCGGACCCCAACCGCATGCGGTGGAACCCGCTTCCTGAGCCGCCGCCCGGCACCGACTTCGTGGCCGGCCTGTGGACCCTGGGCGGCAACGGGGACGCCGGCCGCCGCACCGGGATGGCGATCCACCTCTACCGCGCCAACGCCCCCATGACCGACCGGGTGTTCGGCGACGCGGACGGGGAGCTGCTGATCGTTCCCGAGGACGGCACGCTGCTGCTGCGCACCGAGTTCGGCCCGCTGCGCGTCGAACCGGGCTCGGTGGCGCTGATCCCCCGCGGCGTGCGGTTCCGCGCCGAGCTGCCGGACGGGGCGGCGCGCGGCTACGTCTGCGAGAACTACGACGCGCCCTTCGCGCTCCCTGAGCTGGGCCCGATCGGCGCCAACGGCCTCGCCGCGGCGCGTGACTTCCTGGTGCCCTCGGCCGCCTACGAGGAGGCGGACGGGCCGGTCGAGGTGGTCAACAAGTACGGCGGGAGCCTGTGGTCCGCCACCTACGGGCACTCCCCCCTCGACGTCGTCGCCTGGCACGGCACCCATGTCCCGTACCTGTACGACCTGAGCCGGTTCAATGTCCTCGGCTCCATCAGCTACGACCACCCCGACCCGTCGATCTTCACCGTGCTCACCTCGCCCGCGGCCGACTTCGTGGTCTTCGCGCCGCGCTGGCTGGTCGGCGAGGACACCTTCAGGCCGCCGTACTTCCACCGGAACGTGATGAGCGAGTACATGGGCCTGATCCGCGGGTCCTACGACGCCAAGGCCGACGGATTCGTGCCGGGGGGCGGCTCGTTGCACCCCATGATGTCCGCGCACGGCCCGGACCGGCAGACGTTCGAGCGGGCCAGCTCCGGTGAGCTGAGGCCCCAGAAGCTGGACGACGGACTCGCGTTCATGTTCGAGACACCCTGGCCGGTCAGCGTCACCGCGCAGGCTCTGACCGCCGAGCACCGGCAGCGGGGCTACGACGAGGTGTGGGAGGGTCTGGAACAGAACTTCCCTTCATAACATCGTCGACCCGGACCCGGAGCGCCCGCCGTGACCGTCTTCGCCCCCGACTCGCTCGAGCTGAACCGGAAGCTGCCGCTGTGGTATCAGGTCTCCCAGTCGCTGCGGGCCTCGATCCTCGGGCGCTCCGCGGAGGCCCCGCTGCGGCTGCCGACCGAGGAGCAGCTGGCGGGGCACTACGGGGTCAGCGTGCTGACCATGCGTCAGGCGCTCAAGGAACTGGAGATCGAGGGGCTGATCACGCGCCACCGGCGCCGGGGCACGTTCATCACCCCGCTGGCCCGGCAGGGCACGCCGGTGCGGCTGCTCGGCTCGGTGGACACCATCGTGGCCCAGCAGTCGGGAGAAACGATCACTCTGCTCGACCACGGCCCCGTCCCGGTGCCGACGGACCTGGTGGAGCACTTCCCCGGCCTCGTGGAGGTGGTGCGTTTCCGCAGGCTGCGCCACGACCCGGCCACGGGAGAGCCGGTGAACTACGCGGAGAACCTGGTGCATCCCGAGGTCGCCGACCGGATCGACCCGGCCGCGCTGGAGCGCTGGCCGATGACCAAGGTGCTGCGGGACATCGCCGGGGTGACGGTGAGCAGGATCGCCAACACCGTCCAGGCGATGCTCGCCGACCCTCCCGTCGCGCAGGTGCTCGGGGTGCCGTTGCTGAGCCCGATCCTGCACATCACGGGGGTCGAGTACGACGAGCGGGAGCGCGCCGTGGACGTGGCACGCATTCATTACCGCGGGGATCGCTTCTCGTTCGCCGTCACGATGGACGCGGCGCACGAGTGACCGGGCGCGAAACGACCGCGGGGAGACCTGGTCCGAGGTGACCCGAGGGGTGCCGGGCCGCCGGGTCCTGCCCGGCGGCCGTCTCAGCCGCGACCGCCGAAGAGCGTGCGCCGCAGGCGGCGCAGCGGCGCGAACAGCAGCACACGGGCACCGCGGCTCGTGCGGGCGGACTGCGCGTCCCGTCTGGTGAGCTCGCGCATCAGCGTGGTGGCCTCTTCGGTCTCGCGCTGCGGGAGGGCAGGGCCGGAGAGGACGCTCAGGTGACGGTCGAGGCGCGCGCTGTTCGCGCTGCTCCCACCGTTGATCGCAGGCACCCGCGGCGGTCTGCTGCGAACTGTTATCTGCTTCATGACACTCCCACCCGTACAACGGCACCCGGTCCGGGCAGGCTAACCCTAACGCCCCAGAAGGACGCGTGGGTATCCCGGTCCCACGATTCACCTTTCCCGGCAACGGGGTTGACGAACACCGCATGAGGGTGTTCTCCGGGAAAAACCCCCGTGCGCCCGGGACACGGGTGCCGGATCATGGCGGGCATGAAGCCGACGAACCCGTCCACTCCCAAGGAGGAATCACCGATCCGGTTCAACGTCACCGAGGCGGACTCGCCCGACGACGTCATCGATGTGCTCCTTCTCACGGATTTCACCTCGGGCGCCCTGCCGTTCGCGCACGGCCGTCGCCTGGACAACGTCAAGGAGCGCCACCCCCTGCTGCCCGAGGGCGCCGACGTCGACTTCCAGACCCGGGACACCGACACCAGCACCGTGCTGGCCTCGGGCGAGGGCTGGAAACTGCGCTCGCGCCGCTGGCGCCAGGGGGCGCACGTGGTCGTCGTCGCCGAGACCGAGGAGCTGGCGCGGGAGGTCTTGGAGAAGGCCGTGGACGGCGCGGAGGAGGAGCCGGAGACCTCCTCGTCCGTCGTGACGATGGGCTTCTGGCACCTCTCCCCCAGCCGCCGCGGCCCGATCCGCACCACGCGGAGGATCGAGGCGGACAGCTGGCAGCACATCGCCTCCGGGTACTCGGCGCCGGTGGCGGGCGCGCTGGACCGGCTGATGGCGGTGACGCCCGACGACATCACGGGGCGGCTGCTCCTGCTGCACGGGCCGCCGGGGACGGGCAAGACCTCGGCGCTGCGCGCGCTGGCGCGCGCCTGGCGCTCGTGGTGCCAGGTGGACTGCGTGCTGGATCCGGAGCGGCTGTTCAACGACATCGGCTATCTGATGGACGTGGCGATCGGCAGGGACGACGACCAGGAGCAGTGGCGCCTGCTGCTCCTGGAGGACTGCGACGAGCTGATCCGCGGCGGCGCCAAGAACGCGGCGGGCCAGGCGCTGTCCCGGCTGCTCAACCTGACGGACGGGCTGCTGGGCCAGGGCCGCAAGGTGCTCGTCGGGGTGACCACCAACGAGGACCTGGAGCGGCTGCACCCGGCGGTGGTGCGGCCGGGGCGCTGCCTGGCGCGGATCGAGGTCGGGCCGCTGACGCGCGCGGAGTCGGTGGCGTGGCTGGGCTCCGAGCGGGGCGTCGGGCGGGAG
>NZ_LAVK01000076.1 GCF_001083795.1 Streptomyces sp. SBT349 | reverse complement strand
CCCCCGGCCCGAGAGGGCCCCGACCCGAGAGGGAGCGCAGATGGACAACGCCATGATCCCGGTCTCCGCCGACTATCCGGAGGAGATCGCCGTCGCCGTGCGGCCGGAGGACGACCGGGTGTGGGTGCCACAGGCGCCCAATGTCTGGTTCCGGCCGCTGATGTTCAACACCGTGACCGGACAGTGGTGCAACCTGCTCAAGGTCACCGCGTCCGGGATCGTTTCCCGTCATCGGCATCCCGGCGCCGTCTTCGGGTACGTCATCGAGGGACGCTGGCACTACTACGAGCACGAGTGGGTGGCGGAGAAGGGGCATTTCGTCTACGAGCCACCCGGTGAGATCCACACCCTTGCGGTCCCCGAGGACTGCGACTATATGATCACACTGTTTAATATTTCGGGCGCGATGGTCTATGTCGACGAGGACGGCAGGCAGACCGGGTACGAGGACACGTTCACCAAGATCGACCTCTGCCGCGCACACTACGAGCGTGTGGGTCTCGGCCGTGACTACGTGACTCAGTTCATTCGCTGAGGCCGCGGGGCAGCGCCGGGCCAGGAGGTCGACGTGGATCTCTCCAGTGCCTACAGCTACCGACTCGACTGGATCGCCAGCTTCGTCGCGGTCGCCCACGAGGGGGGGTTCTCCGCGGCGGCCAAGGCGCTCTACCGCTCCCAGCCACGCGTCTCCAGCCACATCGGCGAGCTGGAACACGTCCTGGGCGCCAAGCTCTTCGACCGCTCGGTCCAGCCGGTGGCGCTCACCCCCGAGGGCCGCGCGCTGCTCCCGCACGCCGAGGAGATCCTCTCCCGCCTCGACGTGTTCTCCGATGTCGCGGACGGCGCGAACGGGGTGGTGCGCGGCGAGGTGCGCGTCGGCCTCTACCCCAGCGCCGCCGCGTTCCTCTACCCCACCCTCGTCCGGCGCCTCCAGCAGGCCGCGCCGTCCGTGCGCACCACCCTGTTCGAGGGGCCGACCCTGTCCCTGGAGTCCCTGCTGACCGGGGGCGACATCGACCTCGCCCTGCGCCCGGTGCTGCCGCTGGTGCGCGACGACCGGCTGATGAACCGCTGGCTGTGGAGCGAGCCGCTGGTGGTCGTCGTCCCGGCCGGGCACCCGCTCACCGCGAACGGACCCGTGCCGCTCAAACGGGTGGCCTCGTTCCCCCTGGTGACCATCGGGGAGCCGACCGAGGACACCCCGCGCCAGTTCGAGACGAACCTCGTCTTCGCCGAGGCGGGCATCCGCCCGACCATCGCCTTCCAGACCAACCAGCCGCAGACCCTCGCCTCCCTGGTCCGCGCGGGCCTGGGGGTCGGGGTGACCAACGCGCTGGCCATGATGACCGCCAACTGCGCGGGGATCGAGCTGGTCCCCATCGCCGAGAGCCACATCCAGCGCCACGTCGCCGTCTGGTGGCGCGCCGACCGCGCCGAGTCGGCCGTGGTCGCGCTGGTGCGCGACGTGATCGCCGCACTCCCGGCCCCCCGCCTCCCCCTGGCCGGGAACGACGACGCCACCGCACCATTCAGCTGACCCGCCGTCGGGCGTTCCTCTAGGGGCGTGCGGTGCGGGTGGTGGGTGGTTTGGGGGTGGGGCGGCTTCGACGTCTGGCTTAGGTGGCCGGCGCTTGGCCGGGTGTCGGGTTTCGTGCGGATGCACGAAAAGAGGCACCTACGGGGGGAGGGTTCGTGGGTGTTCGCCGTCCCGGTGACCGGCCGGCTTGTGGATGGATGAGGTGGGTGTCCGAACGGGCGCAGCGGATGACGGCCGTTGGGGGTCGGTCTGCTTGCTGTGGCTGGGGTGGCGCGCAGCTGCTGCCGCCTCTGTGCGCCCTTGTTGGTCATCCCCGGGGCCGGTGGGGGTCGTTGCCCAACCGGGCCGTGGTGGCGGTGCGCGGTCGTCTGCCCCTTCGGGCATCTGGAGGTGGGGACTGTTCTGAAACGCGAAACACTTCGTTTTAAACAGAGTGTTGAAAACAAACCGTGCGCCGTTTGAAAACAGTCCCCGCCCTCCGATGCCCGATAGGGCAACGAACCCACCGGCCCGCTACATAAGCCCGGGCGGCGCGCGGACGACGACGAATACGTGCGGCCAGAGCAGGCCCGAAGGGTGCGCGCCACCCCAGCCACAGCGAACAGACCGGCCCTCCAACACCCGCATCCGCTGCGCCCGTCCGGACACCCACCTCATCCACCCCACAAGCCGACCGGTCACCGGGACGGCGAACACCCACGAACCCTCCCCCCGTAGGTGCCTTCCTCGTGCATTCGCACGAAACGGACACCCGGCAAAGCACCGGCCACCTAGACCAGGCGTAGAAGCCGCCCCACCCACAACCCCAGCCACAACGGCCACCCCCCACATCGCCCTATCACGGGATACATCCCCCAGGACATTCCCTCTGTCCCACCTCTTGACAGACACCCAAGGACACATGGAGGCTGCACGGCACGTGTTAACGATAACACGCGTACCTGCCACAGGGAGCCGCCATGCCAGGTAGCCGTTCTGCCCTGCCTCCGCCGCCGTCCCCCTCTCCTCCCCCACCGCTCTCGCCACACGCGCCACGCTCGCCGTTCTCCTCGTCGCCGAGCCGGAGAGCCGTGCTGGCGGCGGCGGTTGCCTCGTTCGCCACCGCCTGCGGTTCCGCCGCGGGACAGCCCGCCGGAAAGGTCGCCATCCACGGCGACAACACCAGCTGGGCGGAGCCACTGGCCGCCGCCGGGGCGGAGATGAAGGCGGTCTCCGGCCTGGAGTTGGTGCCCGAGGTGATTCCGTCCCTGGAGTCGTTCGAGCAGATCGTCAAGTCGTCGCTGCGTACCAACAAGACGCCCGACCTGCTCAAGTACTGGTCCGGGTACCGCCTCCAGGATCTCGCCCGCACCGGCGGCATCGAGGTGCTGACCGAGCGGTGGGACGAGGCGGAGGCGCAGGGCTGGGTGGATCCGACGCTGCGCGACGCGTTCACCTACCGCGGCGAGGTCTACGGCCTGCCGATGAACCTCACCTACTGGGTGTTCTTCTACAACACCGAGGTCTTCGCCGAGAACGGGGTCGCGGCGCCGCGCACCTGGGAGGAGTTCCTCGGCGTCTGCGAGCGTCTGCACGGCGCGGGGATCACTCCGCTGCACGCGACGGCGGACGGGCGGTGGCCGGCGTTCATCTGGTTCATGGAGGTGCTCAGCCGCCAGGATCCCGGCTTCTACGACGGTCTGATGAATGGGCGCGAGAGCTATACCGATCCGCGGGCCGAGCACGCGATGGCGACCATCGCGGACTTCGCCGACCGGGGCTGGTTCACGGCGATGGACATGAACCACGTGGACGCGGCGGCGGGCGTGGTGCACGGCACGCTGGGCATGATGCCGGGCGGCACCTTCATGACGCCCAACTTCGTGGCGGCGGGCGGTGAGCCCGGCGGGGACGTGGACGCGTTCGTGCTGCCGATGGCGGATCCCTCGGCCGAGCCCTGCATGATCTTCGAGTCCAGCGCGCTGGTCTGCACGGTCAAGGGTCCCGACCGGGACGAGGCGCTGCGGGCGACCGGGACCTGGCTGCACCCGGAGGTGAGCGCGGCGTTCTCCGGGACGCTCCAGGACGGCTCGCCCAATCCGCTGGTGGGTCCGGCCAATCCGATGATCGAGGGCATCACCCATACGGTGCGGGACGAACGGCTGCGGATGCTCAACCGCTTCTGGGAGTTGGGGCCGCCCGAGTTGGTGGAGGCCACGGTCGACGACCTGGCCGGCTTCCTGCTCGACCCGTCCTCGTACCGGTCGGTGCTGCGGACCATGCAGGGGCGCGCGGAGGACGCGTGGCAGGTGTGGAGAGAGGCCGAGCGCTCATGAGTGACACTCTCACCACCGCGGGCAGGGCGCGGGGCGCGAACGCCCGGCGCAGGATTCCGGTCCGGAAGCCCCATCAGGCGGCGCGTGGTTCCGGGCGCAACCGGGCGCTGGGCGGTCCGCTGGCCGGGGTGACCTGGGTGCTGCCCGCGCTGGCGCTGGTCGGGGTGCTGCTGGTCTACCCCTTCTTCCGGAGCGTCTACGGAAGCCTTTTCGAGGACAACGGCTTCACCAGCCACTATGTGGGGCTCGACAACTACGCGCGGCTGGCGGACGACCCGATCTTCTCGCGGTCGATCCTCAACACCCTGATGTGGGTGGCGGGGACGCTGCTGCTGCCGGTGCTGCTCGGGCTGCTGCTCGCGGTGGCGACCCACCGGCTGCGGCTCGGCGGGGTGGCGCAGCTGGTGATCGTGCTGCCGTACGCGATCTCGGGCGCGGCGACGGCGGTGCTGTGGAACTTCATGCTGACCAGCGACGGCGCGGTCAACCAGGCGCTGCGCGCGGTGGGTCTGGACGGGCTGACGCACGCGTGGCTGCTGGAGTGGCCGCACAACACGGTGGCGATGATCGTGGCGTCGACGTGGCAGGGCACCGGGCTCAACGTGGTGCTGTTCGCCATCGGGCTGCGGGCGATCCCGCGGGAGACGGTGGAGGCGGCGGAGCTGGACGGCGCCTCGGGGTGGCGGATGTTCCGCTGGATCACGCTGCCGCAGCTGCGGGCGGTGACGGTCGTGGTGGTCGGGATGGCCATCGTGAACAGCCTCAAGGCGTTCGACCTGATCTGGATCCTGACCAAGGGCGGCCCTTCGCGGTCCTCGGAGACGCTGGCGCTGACGATGTACCGGGAGACGTTCCGCCTCTTCCACGTGGGGTACGGCTCGGCGATCGCGCTGGTGCTCTCGGTGATCGTGGTGGCCTCCTCGTGGCTGTATCTCCGCCGTCAGATGCCGAACGCGGCCCGGGACTGAGGAGATCACCATGGGACGCTCGATGCGCAATCTCTTCGTCGCCGGCTGCGTGCTGCTGTGGCTGGTGCCGCTGTATCTGCTGATCGTCAACGCGCTGACCCCGGCGGGGGGTTATACCGGTGAGCCGGACTGGCTGCCGCGGGACTTCGCCCTGCTGGACAACGTCAGGACCGCCTGGGACGAGGCGGCGATCGGGGACAGCTTCCTGAACTCGCTGTTCTACGCGGCGGTGTGCGGGGCGGCGGCGGTGGTGGTCGCGGCGATGGCCTCGTTCGCCGTGGTGGTGCTGCCGCTGCCGAAGCCCGGGGCGTGGTTCTGGGTCATCTACTCGGGCACCATCTTCCCGTTGCAGATGTTCCTGGCGCCGCTGTTCGGCCTGTACGCGGACGCCAATCTGTATGACACGCGGCTGGGGCTGATGCTGATCTACGCCGCCTGGGCCGTGCCGTTCGCCTTCTTCCTGATCCGCAACCAGATGACGACCATGCCGCCCGAGGTGACGGAGGCGGCGATGCTGGACGGGGCGTCGTTCCGGCGCATCTTCTGGCGGATTCATGTGCCGCTGCTGCGCTCGGGGCTCGGCGCGGCGTTCATCTTCCAGTTCACGGCGGTCTGGAACGACCTGCTGTTCGGCATCACGCTCAGCCGCAGCCCGGAGGTGCAGCCGGTGATGGCCGCGCTGACCTCGTTGAACAACGCCTACAGCTCGTCCGGTCCTCCGGTGATCCTCGCCGGGGCGTTGATCGTTTCGATGCCCACTCTGATCGTCTTTCTGGTGTTCCGCGGGCTTTTCCTTCGCGGAATCACCGCTACCGCACGCTGATGTCTCAATCTTCGGAGATCTCTTATGACCACCCGTGCCCTGGTCCGCACGACCGCCTGGGACAACGACCGGATACGCGACAGCCTGCGGGACTCCGTGGTCTCCGCCGAGGGCTCCCTCGGGGGGGTGCCGGTGCGGCTGACGGTGGAGCCGCTGTTGCGCCGCGCGGCGGACGGCGGGCTGCTCCAGTCGTTGCGCGTGGGCCCGGCCGGTGACCTGCCGCTGCCGGGCGCGCTGTCCGTGCGCACCTCCTCGGGGACGCCGCTGGGCGCCGAGGAACTGCCGGGCCCCGACGGCTCGGTGCGGCTGCTCGTGCCCGCCGTGGAGACGAACGAGCGCGTCACCGTCGGCCTCCGGGACGGCGGCGGGGGCGACGGCGCGGAGGGCGTCGAGGTGACGCTCACCCCGCAGCGGCAGTGGACGATCCACCTGGTGCACCACTCGCACCTGGACATCGGCTACACCGACCCGCAGGGCCGGGTGCTGGCCGAGCACCTGTCGTTCCTCGACTCCTGCCTGGAGCTGACGGGGGCGACGGACTCGTGGTCGGAGGACTCGCGGTTCCGGTGGTGCGTGGAGTCGCTGTGGTCCTTCCGGCAGTGGGCGGACGCGCGCCCGGCCGAGCAGGTGGCGGAGTTCGTGCGCCGCGTGCGGGAGGGCCGGATCGAGCTGACGGCGATGCCGTTCAACCTGCACAGCGAGACCTGCTCCACCGATGAACTGCATGAGCTCATGCGGCCCGCGCGTGAGGTCGCCGAGCGGTTCGGCGTCTCGTTCACCTCCGCCATGCAGACGGATGTGCCCGGTCATGTGGTGGGCCTGGTCGACGCGTTGGCGACGGCGGGCGTGAAGTACCTGTCGGTGGCGCACAACTGGGCGGGGCGCTCGGTGCCGCACCTGGTGGGCGGCGAGAAGCTGCCGCGGCTGTTCCGGTGGCGGGCGCCCAGCGGCAGGAGCGTGCTGGTGTGGATGACCGACACCCCGCACGGCCTGGCGTACATGGAGGGGCCGCTGCTCGGGTTCGACACGGACTACGCCCGCGTGGACGACCTGCTGCCCGCCTATCTGACCTCGCTGGCCAGCAACCCGTACCCCTACGAGGGCGGGATCTTCGGCTGGTCGATGGACCGGGAGACGATCGAGCGGGAGCCCTACCCGTGGGACGTGCTGCACCTGCGGGTGCAGGGCAAGTTCGGGGACAACGCGCCGCCGCGCCGCGTCATCGCGGAGACCGTGCGCCGCTGGAACGAGACCTGGGCGTACCCGCGGCTGCGGCTGTCGCGCAACGAGGACTTCTTCGCCGACGCGGAGGAGCGCCTGGCGGGGAGGATCCAGACGTTCGAGGGCGACTGGACCGACTGGTGGGTGGACGGCGTCGGTTCGGGCGCGATGCCGCTGTCCCTGGCGCGCACCGCGCAGGGCGTGGTGGCGGACGCGCAGACCATCGGCACGTTCGCCGGGATCCTCGGCGCCGAGGGCGCGGCGGACGACTCGCGGGACGCGGCCGGGGTGTACGAGGCGGTGTCCCTGTTCGACGAGCACACCTGGGGCGCGGGTGACCCCTGGACGCACGGGCACGACCACGGGCACTCGGGCGAGGACCAGTGGCACTGGAAGTACGGGCAGGCGCGGCGGGGTCACGACGACGGGCAGTCGCTGCTGAACCGCGCCACCGCGCGGCTGGGCCAGCGACTCGGGCGGCCCGCCGGGGCCGCCGCGGCGTTCCACGTGGTCAACACCTGTTCGTGGCCGCGCACCGAGGTGGCGCGGATCTTCCTGCCGGAGTCGAGCGTGCCGCTCGACCGGGCGGTGGAGGTGCGCGACGCCCGCACCGGGGAGGCGATCGCGCACGAGGAACGGCCGCAGGTGAACGACACGCACCGCGACGCGGGCCGGTTCCTGCTGCTGCGGGTGCCGGGCGTTCCGGCGGCGGGCTCGGTGCGGCTCGACGTGGTGCCGGTCGCGGGTGCGGAGGACGGCGGCGGGGACGGCGCGGTGGTCAAGTCCGCGACGGGGTGGAACCCGACGGGCGGCACCGACCGGGAGGACCCGGCCGAGACCGCGGCGCGGGCGCTGGCGCGGCCGGACGCGACGGTGCTGGAGAACGAGCATCTGACGGTGCGCGTCGACCTGGCGCGGGCGTGCGTCGCCTCGGTCACCGACCGGGCGACGGGCCGGGAGCTGGTGCGGTCCGGGGCCGTGGTCGGCTTCAACGGCTACCTGCACGACAGTTACACGACGGCGGGCGGGTTCAACCACAACTCCAGCCGCACCACGGCCTCCGACCGCCTGGAGCACCTGGGCGCGCGGGCCGCGGCCCCGCCCGCGGCGCTGATCGACCGCCGCTCCACGCCCGTCGCCGAGATCCTGGTGTACGAGACGAGCCCGGCGGGCGCGCGGCGGGTGCGCACCACGCTGACGCTGCCGCACGGCGTGGCGCGTCTGGACATCGAGAACCGCGTCGACAAGGACGCCACGCTGGGGAAGGAGAGCGCCTACTTCGCCTTCCCGTTCGCCTTCGAGGCGCCGCGGGTGCGGATGGAGGCGTCGGGGGGCGTCACCGGCAGCGGCCTGGACGTGGTGCCGGGGTCGGCCCGGCACATGCGCGCGGTGCGGCGCTGGGTGACGCTGGAGGAGGACGGCTTCGCGGTGGCGTGGTCCACGCAGGACGCGCCGCTGGTGCAGTTCGGCAATATCGCGCTGCCGTACGCGCCGTTCCCCGCCACGCTGGAGGAGGACGAGCCGGCGACGGTGTTCTCGTGGATCCACAACAACCTGTGGGACACCAACTTCCCGAGCCGGCAGGGCTTCGACTTCCCGTTCCGCTACAGCCTGGCCTGCGCCTCGGGCGAGGCGGCGGCGGGGCTCGGGCCGCGCACGGCAGCCGCGTTCAGCCACCCGCTGCACGCGGTGCGGGCCCGGGGCGAGGCCGGGGAGGCCGGGACGGCGGGAGCGGCGGAGGCGGCCGACACACTGGCGTTCGCCGAGGTGGGCGACCCGAGGGTCAGGCTGGTGGGCGCCACCACGCCGCCCGGAGGGGGGTCGGTGCTGCTGCGGCTCCAGTCGTTCGCCGAGGAGCCCGTCGCCTGCCGCGTGCGGGCGCGGTTCCCGGTCACCGCCGCCCACCAGGCCGACTACCTCGGCACCCCGAGCGGCGCACTGCCGCTGGCGGACGGCGAAGTGACCGTGCCCATCCCCGCGTTGGGCACGACCGCCGTCCTGCTCGACCGGCCGTGAGCCCGCACCCCGGCGAACGGCAGGCCCCGGGTCCGCGCGATCCCGCGGACCCGGGAACCGAACGACACCAAGGAGAACGTGTGTACCGGCTCGATCCGCGCTACGCCCCGGCACCGGGGGCCGTCCTGACCACAGGCTGGCCCGCCGTCGCCGCGCGGCTGCCCCGGCGGCCCGTGGTGGTGGCGGTGGACGGACCGCCGTCCGTCGACTGGCGCGACGTGGCCGGCCGCCTGACGCGCGAGCTGGCGGCCCTGGGAACCGAGGCGCGGGTCCTCGACGTGCGCGAGCACTACGCGGACCCGGCCGAGGTCAGACGCCGCACGGTGGCCGCCGGGGACGAGGCGGACCCCTACTACTACCCGCTCGCCCGGAACGGTCTGGGCGACCTGTTCGACGCGCCGCCGGGGGCCGAGGCCCCCGGCGGCGGGCCGCTGCTGGTCGTCGGCCCCGGCGCCGCGCTGGTGGAGCACGACGTGCTCTGGTACGCCGACGAGCCCAAGCGCCACGCCGAGGCCGCCGTGGTCGCCGGGACCGGCGAGAACCTGGGCCTGCCGGGCGAACGGGCCGACCTGCGGCGGCTGTTCTACGTGGACTGGCCGATGCTGGACCGGCACCGCGACGCGCTGGCGGGGCGCCTCGACGGCTGGCTCGACGTGCAGGACCTCGGGCGCCCGGCGCTGCTGGACGGCGCGGGGCTCCGCGCGACCCTGGCACTGCTGGCCCGCCGCCCGGTGCGCACCAGGCCGTTCTTCAACTCCACTCCCTGGGGCGGCCACTGGGCGCAGCGGGAGCTGGGCTTCAACCCGGGGGCGCGCAACACGGCCCTCGGCTACGAGCTGATCGCCCCCGAGGCCGGGATCCTGATCGGCGAGGGGCCGGGGCGGCAGGCCGAGGTGCCGTTCCAGCTGATGTGCGTCCTGCACCCGGACGAGGTGATGGGCCCCGAGGTACGGGCCGCGTTCGGCACCTCGTTCCCCATCAGGTTCGACTACCTGGACACGGCCGGCGGCGGCAACCTGTCGGTGCACTGCCACCCCCGGGAGCGGTACATGCGGGAGCGGTTCGGCTGGCCCTACACGCAGCACGAGACGTACTACGTGACGCTGGCGGGCGAGGGCGGCGGGGTGTTCCTCGGGCTGCGCCAGGACGCGGACGTCGACTCGTTCCGCACGGAGATCGAGAAGGCGGCCTCCGAGGGAGTGCCGATGCGCCCCGAGGACCACGTCAGGACGTTCCCCGCCGAGCGCGGGCAGCTGTACATGATCCCCGCCGGCACCCCGCACGCCAGCGGCGCGGGGAACGTGGTGCTGGAGATCAGCGCCACGCCATACCTGTACAGCCTCCGCTTCTACGACTGGCTGCGCCTCGACGCGGACGGCCGCCCCAGGCCGCTGCCGTACGAGCACGGCCTGGCGAACCTGGACACCGCGCGGCGCGGCGACGCGGTCGCCCGGGACCTGGTGCCGCGGCCCCGGTGGCTGCGCGGCGGGGCAGGCTGGCACGAGGAGGTCCTCGGCGCGCTGCCGGAGATGTTCTACGAGGTGCGCCGGTACGTTCTCGACGGGAGCGCGGCGGCCGACGGCGACACGGCCGGGCGCTTCCACGTGCTGAACGTCGTGGAGGGAGCGGGTGTGACGGTGGAGACAGAGGCGGGCGACCGGCACGAGCTGGCGACGGCCGAGACGCTGACCGTGCCCGCGGCGGCGGGCCGCTACCGGCTGCTGCCCGCGGACGGGCCGGTCATGGTGGTCAAGGCGCTCGTCCGGTGATTCCCGTGCTCGACATCGGCGGCACGCATGTGACGGCCGCCCTCGTGGACCCGGCGTCGGCGGTGGTGACCGACCGCCGCCGGGAGCCACTCGACGCCCGGGGCGCGGCCGACGCGATCCTGGGCGCGGTGCTGCGCTGCGCCGGGGAACTGCCCGCGCCCGAGGGCGCGGTGTGGGGCGTCGCGGTGCCGGGCCCGTTCGACTACGCGGCGGGCGTCGCGCTGTTCCGGGGGGTCGGCAAGTTCGACGGCCTGTACGGCGTGGACGTGCGGGAGGCGCTCCTCGGCGGGCTGCGGGGGCGGCCGTCGGGGGTCGTCTTCCTCAACGACGCGCACGCCTTCGCGGCGGGCGAGTGGTCCGCGGGCGCGGCCCGGGGGCAGCGGCGGTGCGTGGGCATCACGCTGGGCACGGGCGTCGGTTCGGCGTTCCTCGTGGAGGGGCGGCCGTGCCGTGAGGGCCCCGGCGTGCCGCCGGAGGGGCGGGTGGACCTGCTGCGGCTGGGCGGGCGCCCGTTGGAGGACTCGGTCTCGCGGCGGGCGATCCGCGCCCGGTACGGCGATCCGGCGGCGGATGTGCGGGAGATCGCGGCGCGGGCCAGGGCCGGGGAAGCGCGGGCGCGGGCGGTGCTGGAGGCGACGTTCGCGGCGCTGGGGAGCGCGCTGCGGCCGTGCCTCGTCGCCTTCGGCGCGGGCGGACTCGTGGTCGGCGGCTCGATGGCCGCCTCCTGGGATATCGTCGGACCGGCGCTGCGGGCCGGGATCGGTTCGGCGGGGGTCCGCCCGGCGGTGGGGAGTCTGGGCGGCGACGCGCCGTTGATCGGCGCGGCCCGCGCCGCGGCGGGTCCCTGACCGCCCGGCGTCCGCGCCGCACGGGTCCACGCCGCGAGCCGAGAAGGGACAGCCGTCCACCATGCCCCACGCGCCCGGGTCCAAGGCCGAACGGCCGACCCTGCGGGATGTCGCCAAGCGCGCCGCGGTCAGCGCGATGACCGTCACCCGGGTCCTGCGCGACGATCCGCGGGTGCTGCCCGGCACCCGGGAGCGGGTGCTGGCCGCCGTCGCGGAGCTCGGGTACCGGCCCAACGCGATGGCCCGCAGCCTGCGTCTGGGCCACGGCAGCGGCCTGGTCGGCCTGGTCGTCACCAACCTGGCCAACCCGTTCTACTCGCGGCTCGCGCTCGGCGTGGACAGCGTGGTGGCGCCGCACGGGCTGAAGACCGTGATCGGGAACACCCGGCAGGACCTGGACAGCGAACGGGAGCTGGTCGCGGACCTGGTGGGCCGCCGCGTGGACGGCATCATCGCGGTGCCGGCCGGCGGCGACCAGCGGCATCTGGCCGCCGCGGTGGCGCAGGGCGTGCCGGTGGTGTGCGCGAGCAGGCCGCCGGCCGGATTCGAGGCTGACCACGTGCTGGTGGACGACTTCGGCGGCGCGCGGAACGCCACCGACCGGCTGCTGGCCCTGGGCCACCGGCGCATCGGCTTCCTCGGCCCCCCGGCCGCCGTCTACACCTCGACGGAGCGGCTGCGCGGCCACCGGGCGGCGCTGCGCGCGGCGGGGCTGCCGGACGACGAGCGGTATGTGCGGCAGGGGCAGCAGGACATCGAGCAGGCGGCGCGGGCGGCGGGCGAGCTGCTGGCGCTTCCCGACCCGCCGACCGCGCTGTTCTGCTCCAACAACCGCAACACCATCGGGGCGTTCCGCGCGGTGACCGCCGCGGGCGGGGACACGGCGCTGGCCGGGTTCGACGACTTCGAACTGGCCGACGCGCTCGGCCTGCCGCT
This sequence comes from Streptomyces sp. SBT349, assembly GCF_001083795.1. Lineage (GTDB taxonomy): Bacteria > Actinomycetota > Actinomycetes > Streptomycetales > Streptomycetaceae > Streptomyces. The sequence continues at coordinate 13,273 of NZ_LAVK01000076.1, read as the reverse complement.
GATCATCCAGGCGTACGACAGCGACGAACTGGGCCGGGAGGCGGGGCGCCTGCTGGTGGACCGCATGCGGAGCGCGCCGGGCGGCGGGGCCCCGGCGCGGCGCACGGTGCTGCCGACCCGCGCGGTCCAGTACGGCACCCCACGCCCCGCGCCCGAGCCCTGCCCCTGAGAACGGGGCGTCCCGCCCGGTCCCCGTGCCGCCGGACCAGAGCACGCCCACCCGCCGGCACCGGGAGGGTCACCAGCGTCAGGCGAACGTCCTCCAGCCGTCCGGCCGTCCGGCCGCGGCAGTCGTGGAGCTCGACGTCGAACGAGCCGCCCGCGTCGTCGCGTACCGTCACGCCGTCCTCGCCGCCGTTGGCCAGGTGCCACTCGGCCCAGCCGCCGCCCGGCACGGGCAGGACGGCGTCGGCGTAGCGGGCGGTGATGACGGTGCGGCCCCCGGTCGCCTGGACGGTGGTGAAGCCCTCGGCGACACCGGTGACATCCAGCTCCCCGTGGAGCAGGACGCGGGAGTGAGCCCGCCAGAACGTCAGCCAGTGCGCCAGCACCTCGACGGTGCTCCGGGCCTGCCCGGCGAGCCGCACCGACACCTGCGGCACGCCGAACAGCGCGGCGAGCAGCTGGTGGGCGATCCGCTCCGGGCTGTCGGCGGGCGACCACATGATGGGGTCGCTGTGCACGGCCACCCCGGAGGTGGCCACGCGCATGGAGACGATGCCCCGGCGGTTCTGCGCCGGGCTCAGCGGGCAGTCGGCGACGCGGAACATCGTCGCGGTGCGGATGGTGGCGGGCGAGACGTAGGGCTCGCGGAACTCCAGCATGGCGTCCGGGCGTACCGTCTCGATGTCCCGCGCCAGCTCGGCCAGCAGCGCGAGGCCGCCGGCCGTCGGGTCCGCCAGGTCGGCGTCGGCGGGCGGGGGCGTCCCGCCGGCCGCGAACCGTTCCAGGAAGTCGAGCTTGAGCCCGTCGGCGCCGGAGGTGCGCATCAGCTCGGTGACACGTTCGACGAGGTGCCGGCGGGCCCTCGGGGAGCGCGGGTCGAGGACGGCGGTCTCCATCCCCGGCTCGTCGCCGAGCGTCGGCAGCCCCTCCTCGCGGTAGGTGGCGGACCGGTGGCCGAGGAACGGCGTGCCGATCCACCACATCGTCCGCAGTCCCAGCGACCTGGCCCGGTCGACCAGGGCCGCGGCGTCGGGCACCTTGGCGGGCTCGACGCGCCAGTCGCCGCACGAGCCGTAGCCGCGCTGGGCGTCGGGCGTCTGCCAGCCGTCGTCGACGATCAGCGTGCCGAAGCCGAGACCGCCGGCGATCTCCAGCTCCCGGTCCAGTTCCCCGGCGTCCAGGTCCTGGTGGAACGAGTACCACGTGCACAGCACCGGTGCCTCGTTGGCGGGCGCGACCGGGGGCCGCGCCAGGCGGAGCCGCCGGGCCACGTCGGCCACGCTCGTCACGAAGCCGGCGCCCGACAGGTCGAGATGGACGGTCAGCGCCTCACCGTCCGCCTCGCCGTCCGCCTCGCCGTCCAGCTCGCAGTCGAGGTCCAGCATGAAGTCCGCGTTCTCCTCGACCATGCCCGCGCGCACGCGCACCGGCCGGTCGCCGGCGCTCGCCCCGAAGGTCAGGATGGCGCGGTCCCCGCGCCCCACGAGGCTGCCCAGGCAGGCGCCGCTGAACGGGCCCACCTCGCGGGCGGACGCCCATGCCGGGGGCAGTTGGACGTGTTCCTGGGCGCTGCCGGGCCGCCAGAGGATGACGGCGTCCCCGGCGGGCAGGGCGACCAGGAGGCGCGCGGGCCCGGCGGCCGAGCGGCGCACCGTGACCGTCAGCACGCCGCGGGCGTCCACCTGCGCCTCGGCGCGGTGGGTGTGGTCGTCGGCGCCCTGCGCCACCCGGATCCCGGCGGTCGCGTCGGGCAGGTCCACCGGCACCAGCCGGGTGGAACGGGCCGTGCCGGGCGCCCAGGGCGCCGTGATCTCCGTCGAGGTCATTTCGCCCCCGTGAACGAGATGCCGCCGATGATGTGCCGCTGCGCCGCGAAGAAGATCGCGATGCAGGGGAGTACCACGACGATGGATGTGGCCATGAGGAGCGAGGTGTCCGTGCTGTTGGTCGAGGTGAACCCGGCCAGCGCGAGCGGCAGCGTCTTCCAGCGGTCGGAGGTGAGGTAGATCGACGGCGTGAGGAAGTTGTTCCACGAGGCCATGAACTGGAGCACCGCCGCCGCCACGATGATCGGCTTCGACAGCGGCAGGTAGACCGCCCACCAGATCCGGAACCAGCCGGCGCCGTCGACGATGGCGGCGTCGGTGAGCGACTCGGGCAGCCGCAGGTAGAACTGCCGGAAGAGGAAGATGAAGAACGGCGACCCGAACAGGCTGGGCAGGATCAGCGGGTAGAGGCTGTCCATCATGTCCAGCTCCCTGAACAGGATGAACTGCGGGACGAGGGTGACCTCCCCGGGCAGCAGCATCGTCGCCAGGACGACGGCGAAGACGACGCCCGCGCCGCGCGCCGGTATGCGTGCGAAGGCGAACCCGACCAGCGAGGACGACAGCACCGTGAAGACGACCGGCGGGACCGTGGTGAGCAGCGAGTTGCCGAGGTACTGCCAGAAGGGGAACGCCGAGAGCCCGTCGGCGTAGTTCTGGACGTGCCACTGGACGGGCCACAGGGACACGCCCGCCTCGGCCACGCCCTGCCGGGTGCGCAGGGAGGTGGCGATCATCCACAGGAACGGGTAGGCGAAGACGAACGAGCCGACCACCAGGGCGATCAGCGAGCCCGTCCGCCGCAGCCGCGAGGGCGCGAGCGGCCCGCCGCCCGAGCGCGGCGCGGTGTGACGCGCGGTGTCACTTCGAGCGGGCAAGGCGGGCCTCCTTCGGGCGGGCGCTCTCGTAGTAGACCCAGAAGGCGCTGCCCCGGAAGATGAGGGCCGTCAGCAGCAGGATCATCAGGAGCAGGATCCAGGCCAGCGCGGAGGCGTAGCCCATCCGGAAGTACTGGAAGGCGTTCTGGTAGAGGTAGAGGACGAAGAAGAGGAGCGAGTCGGACGGGCCGCCGCCGGCCTGCGCCACCACATAGCCCTGGGTGAAGGTCTGCATCGCGCCGATGAGGCCGGTGATGACGTTGAAGAAGATCACCGGGCTGATCTGGGGCAGGGTGATGCTCCAGAATCGGCGCAGCGCCCCGGCCCCGTCGAGGTGGGCCGCCTCGTAGAGCTCGGTCGGCACGTCCTGGAGACCGGCGAGGTAGATCACCATGTTGCCGCCCACCGTCCACAGGCTCATGATCACGACCGCGGGCAGCGCCCAGTCGGGATCGGCGAACCAGGCCGGGCCCTCGACGCCGGCCAGGTCGAGCACGCCGTTCAGCAGGCCGTAGTTGGGGTTGAACACCCACAGGAAGAGCACGATCTGCGCGACGCCGGTGACCAGGCTCGGCAGGTACCAGATGGTGCGGAACACGTGGATGCCGCGGACCTTGACGTTCATCAGCAGCGCCACCGCCAGCGACAGGACGACCTGGAGCGGCACGCTCAGCGCCGCGTAGGTGAGCGTGACCTGCACGGCCTTGCCGACCTGCGGATCGGACGCCGCCTCCGTGTAGTTGTCGAAGCCGACGAACGAGGGCGGGTCGATGAGGTCCCAGTCGAAGAACGACAGCACCAGCGAGTAGGCCATGGGCCCGGCGGTGAACAGGAGGAACCCGAACACCCAGGGCGAGACGAACACCCAGAAGGCGGCGGTGGTCCGGCCCACCCGGCCGCGGCGGACCGCGAGCCACAGCGGGGCGAGGAAGAGCGCGTACACGCCCGCGAGCAGGATGAGGAAGGCGCCGAGCGGCTGCGCGTCGGGCGCCATGCCCAGGCGGCCGAGCAGTTCCTCCAGGGTGGTGACGACCTCGTTCACCGCAGGGACGCCTGGCAGGCTTCGTTGAGCTCGGGCAGCACCTCGGCGGGGTCCTCGTCGCCGGAGCCCACCGCCGTCCGGGAGGTGAGGTCGTTCTGGAAGTCGGTGCGGATCTGGGGTTCCTCGGCGACCGACGGCATGACCCGGGACTGGTCGACCGCGTCGACGAACGCCTGGAGGTTCCGGTCGGGAGCGGCGTCGAGGAAGGAGTCGATCGAGTCCTCGACCACGGGGACGCCCAGCGAGGACTCGGCGGTGGTCAGGAGGTCCTGGGCCTCGGGCGAGGTGCTCATGAACGCGACGAACTCCTCGGCGGCGGCCGTCTCCTCGGGCGTGGCGTCGCGGGAGATCCCGAGCCCGTCGATCTCCATGGGCGCGCCGAGGCCGGGCACCGGGACGAGGTCGAGCATCGGGTCGTCCACGGCGACCAGCTTGGCTATGTCCCAGGGGCCGAAGTCCGGCTGCATCGCGAGCCGTCCGATGCTCAGCCAGTCGAACAGGTCCTGTCCCTCGGCCTCCAGCGGGGTCGGGGCGAAGCCGTCGGGTGCCTGCGCGTCGATGACGTACTCCACCGTCCGGACGGCGATGTCGCTGTCGAGGGTGCACTCGGTGCCGTCCTCGTTGAAGACGGCGCCGCCCTCCGCGGTCAGCCAGCCCCAGAACCAGACCGGCGCCGAGCCGTACACCTTCTCCGGCGGCTCGCCCGAGGTGACCTGGCGGGCGAGGTCGGCGAACTCCTCGGTGGACAGGGGGGTGTCGGGCGAGGGCACCGGCACGCCCGCCGTCTCGAACACGTTGCCGTTGACGCCCATCACCTTGGTCTTGACGACGAAGGGCACGGCCCGGTGCTCGCCGTCCACCTCCATGCTGTCGGGGACGTTCTCCGCGTAGTACGCGTCCGGGTCGACGTCGACCTCCTGGAAGGCGTTGGCGAAGCCGGCCAGCGAGGTGTGCGATATCTCGGCGACCGTCGGGGCCTGCCCGCCCGCGATCGAGACCTGGAGCTTCTGCTCGTAGTCGCTCTGGATCCAGTTGGGCTCGACGTCGATGTCGGGGTGCTCGTCCTCGAACGCGGCGACCATCGCCTTGAGCGTGTCCGACTCGGCGTTGCTGCCCCAGTAGGCGAACGAGATGGTGGTGCTGCCGTCGGCCCCCTCGGTCGATCCGCCACAGGCGGAGAGGACGAGCGTCGCCGTGACGCCCAGGGCTGCTGCGGGCAGGATTCTCTTCATCGGATCTTCCTCGACTCTCGATGGCGATGCGGCGGTGCGGCGATGCGGCGGAGCGGCGGTGCGGAGCCCCGCGGTCTAGGCGGTGGCGCGGGCCTCGGTCCCGGGGAGGACGACCTGCTCGACGCGCCGGCCGCCGACCTCGGCGATCCAGCGCAGGGGGCGCGGCCCGGCGACGCGCAGGGTGCTCGAACGGTCGCCGTCGTGCCGGACGCTCACGCGGAGGTCCCGGACGGGGACGCCGGTGGCCTCCACCCAGCCGCCGGTCAGGTGGCTCCGGGTGGTCAGGGCCCCGTCGGCGGCGACATGCAGCCCCGTCAGCCCGGTGAGCAGGTGTGCCACCAGGGTGAACGAGACCTCGGGATAGGCCGCGCGGGACGCGATCAGGTGGCGGATCCAGCGCAGCGCCTCGGCGTCGCGCCCGTAGCGCAGGAACGCCTCGGGCAGATAGGTGAACGCCTCGATGTTGGGCGGGGGCGCGCTCTCCAGCCCCCGCGACACGAAGTCCAGATGGGCATCCGCCCGGGGCCCCGGCTCGGCCAGGCCCTTCACCGCGGGGAACCAGGACGGCTCGTAGGCGAACGCGGTCACCGGGCCGCCCCGCGCCATGCCGGTCACGTACCGCCGGTGCTCCTCGCTCCACCACGCGGCCTCGAAGTGCCGCTTGAGCCGGTCCGCCTCCGCCGCCGCGTGCTCGGCGAGCGCCGTGCCGGGCAGGCCGTCGCGCACCGCCGCCATGGCGGCCCACTGGCTGGCGATGCCGTCGCCCGCGACCTGGAGCCCGGGAGCGCGCGACCCCTCGTTGTAGGTGGGGCTGCCGGCGAAGATGTCGCCCGTGCCCATCTCCCCGGCGACGCCGGTGCCCAGGACGTCGTGCAGACGCACGAAGTCGGTCACGACGGCGCGGTAGAACTCCGTCAGGACCGGCTCGGTCAGGTAGCGGTCGTCGCCGGTCCAGCGGTGCGACTCCAGGCACTTCTCGACCAGTTCGAACGGCGCCGGCGTCTCGCGGACGAAGTCGTCGTCGGAGTGGTAGTCGATCTCCGCCGGGCGGCCGTCGAAGTGGAAGGCCCACAGCGGGTAGAAGCGCCTGGCCTCGGTGGCCGAGGCGGCGAAGTGCCGCAGCATGGCGAGGTTCTCGCGGTCCAGGCCCAGCAGATGCGCGCCCAGCGCCTGGTGCGCCACGTCGCGCGAGTAGAACATCGGGCGGTCCGTGAGCCCCGCCCAGTACGAGGGGACGATCCCGTCCCCGTGGCGCACCCAGCGCAACGCGCGCCGAACGGCCCACGTGTAGCCGGACTCCAGGTCCGGCTCCGACGTCCGGAAGCCCGGCAGCACACGCTCGCCACCGGGGTTCCCCACCTGCTCCGCTGTCATGGCGGCATGAAAACACAAAGATGTGTATCGAACAAGAACTTGCAGAGATCCGTCATGAAGCCCGTCATCCAGGCCGTCATCGACGCGTCATGGCCGGGGTGCCGTCGAGCCCCTCACGATCAGCTCCGGGTCGAACAGCAACTCCCCCGTGTCCACCGGCCTGCCCTGCACCAGCCGGGTGAGGACCGGCACCACGGCCTGCGCGAGCCGCTCGATCGGCTGGCGGACGGTGGTGAGCGGCGGGTCGAGGAACTCCAGCGGGAAGGCGTCGTCGTAGCCGACCACCGAGATGTCGCGCGGGACCCGGAGGCCGCCGCGGCGGCGGGCGCGGATCGCGCCGAACGCCATCTCGTCGCTGGCGGCCACGATGCCGGTGACCTCGGCCCCGATGAGCTTCCCCGCCGCGGAGTTGCCACCCTCCACGCTGTACTCGTTGCGCACCACGACCGCGTCGTCCCCGCTGCCGCCGCGCGCCTCGACGGCCGCCAGGAAGCCCTGGACGCGCAGGTCGCTCGGCCGGTTGCCGATCGGCCCCGCGATGATGCCCAGGCGCCGGTGCCCCAGCCCCCACAGGTGGTCCACCGCCAGCTCGGCGGCGAGCAGGTCGTCGGTCGACAGCGTGGGCGCGCTCACGCCGGCCACCGGCCCGTCGATGCAGATGAAGGGGATGCGCCGCTGCTCCAGCAGCCGGTACACCGCGGGATCGGCGTCCACCAGCGTGTTGTTGGCGGAGACGAAGACCGTGGCGACCATCCCCGCGTCCGCCATCGCCGCCACGTAGTCGAGCTCCTGCGTCCCCCCGACCGGAGCCGACGCCACCACGGGCCGGTACCCCTGCCGGCCGAGCGCCGCGGACAGCCGGTCGGCGAGCCGGGCGAAGAACGGATCCGTGAGCCCCGGCGTGATGAGCAGCACGAGATTGCCCGGCGAGGCCCGGGAGTACCCGACCGACCGCATGGCCTCCTCGACCACCCGGCGGGTGTCGGGGGCGACCACGCCCCGGTTGTTGATCACCCGGCTGACCGTCGCCTCGCTGACTCCCGCGGCCTTCGCGACGTCGCCGATCCCGATTTTCGCCATGACTCCCCTGCCGTGCGCACCTGTGTGTGACTGTAGTCTGCAAGTATCCAGCATGATGTGTCACGGACCCGTCGCCAGAGCGGCCGAAAAGCGGGTAGGTTCTGGCCAGTACATGAGCCTCGCAGCGACACCCTGCCGGACGCTACCCACCCGCTCGCCCCGCCGCGACCGTTCGAGGAGATCCGCGCCATGCCGTCCCGTGAGCTCCAATTCGCCATCGGCGAGATCCCGTTCAGCACCCGGGGGTCCTGGCTGAACGTCTCGCCCGTCATCGCGCCGCACACGACGGCCGAGGACCTCCACCTGGTCTCGCACCAGGGCGGCATGCACCCGGTCCTCTCGCTGGTGCCGTGCGGCGCGGACGGCCGCCCGGTGGCGGCCGGCGTCCGGGCCACGCCGTCCCACCTCCGGTGGTCCCACGGCCCCGGCCGCATCCGGCTGCTCTTCGAGACCCCCGACACGCTGCGGATCCGCGGCGAGGGCCTCGGCCTGCGGCTGACCGACGCCTCGCCCACCGCGGACTTCCGGGGCGCCCACGCGTTCACCGGCCCGGTGGACGGCGCGCCCGTCTTCGCGTCCACCGAGACCGGGCGCCGGTACCGGGTGACGGTCCTCGGCGGCCGGCTGACCGCCGAGGAGCCGGCGGCGGACGGCAGGGTCACCCTGCTCGCGAGCGGCGGCGACGGCGACGGCGACGGCGACGGCGACGGCGACGGCGACGGCGACGGCGACGGCGAGTGGGAGCTGGCGATCGAGGAGTTCGGGACGGCACGGGCGCCGTTCCGGTCCGGCGCGGCCTTCGACCCGGTCGAGCGGCGCGTCGCCGAGGAGTTCCGCGCCTACGCGGACGCCCTCGCGCCGTGGCGCGGCGAGGCGCCGGGCGGCGCGGAGCTGGCCGCCTACGTGCTGTGGTCGGCCACGGTCCGTCAGGGCGGTTTCGTGACGCGCGAGTCGGTCCTCATGTCCAAGCACTGGATGGACCGGGTGTGGAGCTGGGACCACTGCTTCAACGCCCTCGCCCTCGCCCCCGGGCTTCCCGGGGCGGCCCTCGACCAGTTCCACATGGTCTTCGACCACCAGGACGAGTCCGGCGCGCTTCCCGACCTCGTCGGCCACTCGGCGGTCTCGTACGCGTTCGTCAAGCCCCCCGTCCACGGCTGGGCCTTCGCGCGGCTGCGGGAGCTGCTGCCCGGCCTCTCCCGCGAGGAGCTCCGGGCCGCCTACCAACGCCTCGCCCGGCTGACGGAGTTCTGGCTGACGCACCGGCGGGCGCCGGGGCACCGGCTCCCGCACTACGAGCACGGCAACGACAGCGGCTGGGACAACTCCACGGTCTTCGCGCGCCAGGAGCTGGTCGAGTCGCCCGACCTCGCGGCCCTCCTGGTCTGCCAGCTCGGCACCCTGGCCGACCTGGCGGCCGAGCTCGGCGACCCCCGGGCGGCGGCGGCCTGGCGGGCGTCGGGCGACGAGCTGCTGGGGGCGCTGGTCGAGGAGCTGTGGGACGGCGAGCGGTTCCTCGCGGTCGGCGCCACGGACGGGCTCTCCCATCCCCACGCCAGCCTGCTGCCGCTGATCGCCCTGGTGATCGGCGACCGGTTCGCCCCCGAGATCTCCGCCGGACTCGCCGACGCCGTCCAGGCGCACCTGACCCCGTTCGGGCTCGCCACCGAACTCCCCGGCTCGCCCGCCTACGAGGCCGACGGCTACTGGCGCGGCCCGGTCTGGGGCCCGCCGACCGTGCTCATCGAGGACGGCCTGCGCCGCTGCGGCGCCACCGGACTCGCCGACCTGGTCAGCCTCCGGTTCCGGCGGCTGTGCGAACGCTCCGGATTCGCCGAGAACTTCGACGCGCTCACCGGCCGGGGCCTGCGGGACCGCGCCTACACCTGGACCGCCGCCTGCTATCTGATCCTGGCCCGCCAGGCCGCGGCCAGGGAGGCCGCGGGCCCGGCGGGCGCGGGAGATCGCTAGCCGAAGATCTTCCGCAGCTCGGCGATGTTCTCCTGGGTGACCTGCCACAGGGCCCGCTGCCGGTCGTGGACGTCGGCCACCGCGGCGGCGTGGTCGGTGAGCATGCCCGTGGCCCGCTCGGCGAGGCGGGCGCCGAGGTCCTTGTCGTGCACCGAGACGCCCCACTCGGGCCGTTCGATGTCGGCGAGGAAGTACGCCAGCTTGGGGTGGGAGACCAGGCTGATGACGGGCGTGCCGCAGCCGAAGGGGATCATGCCCGCGTGGCCGCGCATGCCGATGACGAGCCGGGTGCGCCGGTAGATGTCGCGCAGCTCGTCGTTGGTCGCGTCGTACAGCGGCTTCACGGGGAGGGTGATCCCGTGCTCGCGGCGCAGGTCGTCGACGAACTTCTCGTCGGTCGGCATATGGGCCGCGTAAGCGACCTCTGCGTGCCGGCCCACGGCGCGGACGGCGGCGGCCATCTGGGCGAGGAAGTGGCCGTAGTCGTGGCCGAAGCGCAGACCGGCGCGGTCGTAGGCGCAGTTGACCAGGACCGTGTCGTCGCGCCGCTCCGGGTCGGTCCAGCCGGGGGCCAGCCGCCGGTGGACGGTGGTGGGGCACGGCTGGTACAGCACGCGGTCGCGCAGCTCCGCGGGGAGCAGCTCCCTGACGCGTTCCACGGAACCGCGGTTGCGCAGGCCGAAGAACGCGGACTTCCGCACCAGGGCGCGCAGCGACTCGGCGAAACGGGCCCGCCGGTAGACCTGGCCGTCGAAGATGTTGTAACCGACGGCGAAGACGGCGACGGGCACGTCGACGCGGGCGAGGGTGGTGTTGGCGACGTTCCACTGCCAGGTGCTGTTGCCGTTGGGCGCGGTGTCCGGGAGGAAGAGACCCCCGCCGCCGATGACCAGGCCGCGCCTGGCGTTGACCTGCTCCAGCGCACGGTCGTCGAAGAGGCGGTGGACGTGGATCGGCAGCCAGCGGCGCGGCCCGGTGTCGGTGTCCAGGCACAACCGCACGTTCTCCGGGAGCACCTTGTCGCCCGCGTTCTCGTTGCCGTCGGCGAACAGGGCGACGTGCGCGTACTGTTCGGCGGCGGGCGCGGCGGCGGCGTCGGCCCGCTCGCGCTTGAGGGTGGCGGGCAGCGTCCTGGCGTGCCAGGAGCGGCAGGTGCCGTCGGTGGGGTCGGCGTCGAGTCCCTGGCGCGCGTACTCGTGGGCGGCGCTCTCGTCGCCGCGCAGCCAGGCGAGCCTGGCGAGCTGGCCGAAGTTCCGCGCGGCGATGTCGGCCGCGGCGGTGGCGAGCAGCAGGTGCCGCTCGGCCTCCTCGTAACGGGAGAGCGCCATCAGCGAGATGCCCAGGGTCTGGTGGCAGCGCGGCCGGTCCACGTCGCGGCCCGCGACGGGCGCGAGGGCGTCGACGGCCTCGGCGTAACGCCCCTGCTGGCGGTGGATCTCGGCGACGGCGCGGGCCAGGTCGACGCGGGGGCGCGTCGCGAGAAGCGGCTCGGCGCAGTGCAGCAGCAGCTCGGGGTGCTTGCCGCCCGGCAGGGCGCAGTAGGCGGTGCGGAACGCCTCGTCGTCCAGGTCGAACCGGGCGCGCGCCTCGTTGGCCGGGGCGTAGCCGGGCCGGTTCTCCTGCCCGGTGAACCGCAGGATGGCGACGCCCTCGGGGACGGGCGCGTCGTCGAACAGCCGGTGGGCGAGAAAGTCGTGGCGGGCGTCGACGCGGACCAGGACGTCCTTGAGCGCGCTGTCGAGGGTGCCGCCGAGGGCGCCGCCGTCGGGCGAAGCGCCCTCCAGGCGGTCGGTGAGCCCCTCGTCCAGGGCGGCGGTCTGGATGACCAGGAGCCCGTCGTCGAGGAGGACCCGCCGGTCCTGCGCCGGGTCCTCCGGGAGCAGTTGGGGAACGGCGCCGACGCCGTCGCGCATGCGGAGCAGGTCCCCGAGATCGCCGAGGACGGCCATTCCGGCGTCCAGGGCGATGACGGTGTCGTAGTCGCGGATGCGCAGCACGTCCAAGCGGCGGCCGGTCTCGGCGCGGCGGGCGACGATGCGGGGGTGGAGGCGCCGGGCGGGTTCGAGGGCTCCGTCCGGCAGGCCGGGGTGGAGGACCACGAAGTCCTCGCAGACCGCGGGGTTGGACAGGGCCAGGCTGCGCAGCAGCACGAGCAGTCCCGGCAGCCGCTCCTGGTCGGCGTAGCAGGCGAAGGCCACCCGGCGCTTGCCGGTCACCGCTCGTCTGTCGTCGTCGGCACGGATCATCGCAGCGCGATCCTCATCTCGGTGCTGTTCTGCTTCGGGGCGCGGGCGGTGACCCACGCGTGCTCCTCGGGGCGCAGCTGTCCCGGCAGGCCGAGGCCGATCAGGTCGATGCGGGGGGTGACGTCCAGGAAGTCCAGGAGGCGCAGCACGGTGAACGCGGTACTGCCGCCGCGCGGCCAGTCGCCGTCGCCGACCAGGGCGGGGTCGTGGAGCGGGCGGCGCAGCGTGGCGTCGCCGACGCGGCTCTGGGCGCCGGGGGCGAGCCTGCGGCGCAGGGAGCGGCGCCAGGCGTCGGCGGGGTCGCCGAAGACGAGGCGGGTTTGGACGGACTGGGTCCAGCGGGGCCCGTCCCAGGGGGTGGGGCCGCGGAGGGTGACGGCGTGCACGTCGGTGCGCTCGCCGGTGCCGCGGGGGGCGATGCGGTAGGAGTCGCAGCGGATGACCACGTCGTAGGCGTCGATCCCTTCACCGTGGGCGCTGGCGGCGACGGCGTCGCCGTTCGCGACGAGGCAGACCGTTCTCCCGGTGAGCAGGCTCCGCAGGCCGGCGGCGCCGAGCGGCGTGGCGTCGCCGAGGAGGGGATCGCCCATCCGGCCCTCGGCCGTGAGGCGGCGGTAGGTGGCGTAGAGGCCGATCAGCCGCCGGGTCTCGGGGTCGGGCGTGGTGGTGGTGCCGGTGGCGTCGAGGTGGGCCAGCCGCGCCTTGATGTGGTCGGCGAAGGCGGTGCGGACCTCGGGCGCCGCCTGGTGGGGCGGGCGGTCGAGCGGGGAACCGGGCTCGGCGCGGACGAGGCGGGCGGCCTCCTCCAGGCAGGCGCGGATCTCCTTGAGGACGTCCTGCCGCAGGACGATGTCCTGGCTCTCGGTGCCGGAGTGGCGCAGGTCCAGGTGCCGGTCGTACGCGGCGACGGCCTCGTCGTCGCGGCCCAGGGCCTCCAGGATCAGGCCGCGCAGCTTCCAGGCGCCCTTGGAGCGGCCGCGGAGCTCGACGGCGGTGTCGGCCAGGGCGAGGGCGAGGCGCAACTCGGCGGCGCCGCCGGCGTCGAGGGCGCGGTTGCCGGCGGTGAGCAGGGTGTCGAACGTCTCGGGCGCCGCGGCGGGGCGGGCGGTCGTGAGGGCGCCGGTGGCGGCGGCCAGCCGCACGCGCCGGGTGTCCGGCTTGGCGTCGAGGGAGGCCAGGTAATCGGCGCCCGCCCGCACGGCCCGCGCCAGCAGTTCCTCCTGACGCCCGGCGTTTCTTCGCCTCGCCCCGAACAGTCCCGACAAGGTCTTCGTCATGCTCAGTGCTCCACCGTTTCCTCTGAAAGAGCCGACTGTGCCCCACGGCCACCGGCCGTACGCAACTCCCAGATGTATAGCGGATGAACGGTCATCCGTGCGGCGGGTGGTCGGGTTTCGGCTGGGCAGGCGCCCCTGTTCGGGCCGGTGAGACCTGCGGGGCGCGTGGGGCGGGCGCGTTG
>NZ_LAVK01000075.1 GCF_001083795.1 Streptomyces sp. SBT349 | reverse complement strand
GCCGCGCACGGGGCCCCCGCGCACGGCCCCGAGCCCGCGCCGCAGCCCGTTCCCGAGCCCGTTCCCGAGCCCGTTCCCGAGGAGGAGCCGCCGCCGGAGCCGGGGTTCGAGGAACTCCTGGCCACCGGGGACGCCGTGGACCCGGGGCTGACCGGGCCCGGCACCCTGACGCCGGTGGGCGGGAGCGACCCGCCCGCGGAACCGGACGCGGCGACGGTCCTGCGGTACCGGGTGGACGTCGAGGAGGGGCTGCCGATCGACCCGGAGTTCTTCGCGGAGGCCGTGCACCGGACCCTCGGCGACCCGAGGAGCTGGGGCGAGCGGGGCACGCGCGCGTTCGCCCGCGTCTCGTCGGGCGACCCCGACTTCGTCGTCACGCTGGCCAGCCCGGGGACGACGGCCGACTGGTGCGCCAGGTCGGGGCTCGACACCACCGTCAGCAACGTGTCGTGCGACTCCGCGTCCACCGAGCGCGTGATGATCAACGCCTGGCGCTGGGCGCGGGGTTCGGACACCTACGGCGCCGACCTCGCCGGGTACCGGCGGATGCTGATCAACCACGAGGTGGGCCACCGCATCGGCCTGGGGCACGCGGACTGCGCGGCCGAGGGGGCGCCGGCGCCGGTGATGATGCAGCAGACGAAGTTCCTCACCAGCCCCGTGACCGGGCTGACCTGCCGCCCCAACCCGTGGCCGCACCCGGAGCGGGACGGCGCGACACCCTGAGCCGGGGCGCCGGCGGGCCGGGGGCCGGCGGGCGGCACCGGCGTCGCCGGGCCCGGCCGCACCCCTGCGACCGGGTCAGCCCACGACGTTCCGCACCACGGCCCACACCAGGGCGACGCCCAGGAGCGCGGCGACCGTTCTCCGCCCGAGCGAAGGGCGGTAACGGCGCCCGCGCAGGCCCTCGTGCAGCCAGCGTCCCCCCAGCCACAGCGCCAGGGGAACGCCGAGAAGCAGGAGGACCGCGTTGTCCTGGAACGCCGCGGCCAGGTCGCCGTGCAGAACGTCGTAGGTCATCCGGGTGCCGCCGCAGGACGGGCAGTCGAGCCCGGTGAGCCAGTTGACCGGGCAGCGCGGCAGGAACCGGCCGCCCTCATGGGGGTTGGTCCGCCACAGGTAGGCGGCACCCGCGATGCCCGCCGCCAGGGTGGCCAGCGGCAGCACGGCGGGATGTGAGCGCCCCCTGGGCTGCATGAGCGTGGTCAGCTCTTGAGCACCCGGCCGCTGGCGTCGGTGCGGTCGTTGCTCGTCAGGAAGATGATGCCGTCGATGAGCGCCCAGATGCCGAAGCCACCGCAGGTGAGGAGCTGGGCGATCGCCATGCCGGTGTGGCCGGTGTACCAGCGGCCCGCGCCGACGCCGCCCAGGAGGATCTGGAGCACGCCCGCGACGATCTTGGACTTGGGGGAGAGCGGACGGCCCATCGGGTCGTAGCCGAACGGCGCGCTGGGGTCCTGCGGGTAGCCCTGGCCGGCGTAGCCCGGCTGACCGGGCTGGCCGCCGGGCTGGCCCGGCTGCGGGTACGCCCCCGGCTGCTGGTACGCGCCGGGCTGCGGGTAGCCGTAACCACCGGGCTGCTGACCGGGCTGACCGGGCTGCGCGCCGGGAGGCTGGCTGCCCGGGGGCTGGGGCTGGTAGGGGTTCTGGTCTGACATGTCCCCCCCTAGGGGATGGGTGAGCGATGTGGGACGTTTGACCCGTCAGAACCTGACAGGCTCCGGACATACTGCCAAAGAATGCGGGCGCGGGAATCCACAGGGTTGCGCTTGTTCACTTATCCCTGGTCAGCGCCACGGCAGCGTCACACGGCCGCCTCCTGGCGTTCAGCCGAGGAGGGCGGAGGTCCACAGGGCGGAGCGGGCCTCGGCGTACGCGGCGTCCGCCTTCCAGACGGTGCCGTGGCCCTCGTTCCACAGGGTGGCCCAGGGCTGGACACCCTGCGCCGCCTGCGCCCTGAGGAAGTCGTGCATGCTCAGGCAGCGGCGGGCGAGGAGGGGGACGAGCGCGCGGCGGTCGGCCTCGTCGGTCAGGCCGTACGCGTCGGCGAAGAGGCGGAGCCGCGCGGCGGCGGCGCGGTCGGGACGGCCCAGGCCCGGGGCGGCGCTGAGGGGAACGAAGCCGTGGGCGGCGTAGGCGAGATCCCACAGGCGGGTGCCGGGACCGGCCACGTCCCAGTCGATGAACGTCCAGGTGTCGGTGGCGTCGTCGACCACCAGGTTCCACGGGGCCAGGTCGTGGTGGATGACGATCTCGGCCCCACCGGAGGGCATGAGGTTCTGCCAGCGGGCGCCGGGCGGCGGGGTGAAGTCGGCGACGGCGTCGTGGAAGGCGCGGATGAGGCGCGCGACGCGGGCGAGCCTCGCCTCGGGGTCCAGCAGCGGGAAGCGCTCGGGCCATACCGTGCGGCCCGGGGCGAACGTCAGCACCTCGCGCCCCCGTTCGTCGATCCCCAGCGGCCGGGGCGCCGCCGCGTACCCGGCCCGGTGCAGATGGTCGAGCAACGCGTGCACGGCGGGTGTCCACGGCCCGGCCGGACGCCGCACGGTGTCCCCGACCCGCACCACCCCGGCACTGGCGTTCCCGCCGCTCAACGGCTCCTCGTTCATGGGCACTCCCGCTCGGTCGGGGGACGGAGGGCACTCCGCTCTGTGGAATCATGCCGCGGGTGCGCTTCCATGCCGATCTCCATATCCACTCGAAGTACTCCCGCGCGTGCAGCAAGGACTGCGATCTGGAACATCTGGGGTGGTGGGCGCGGCGCAAGGGAATTGTGCTGGTGGGCACCGGGGACTTCACACATCCGGCGTGGTTCTCACACCTGAGGGAGAATCTGGTCCCCGCGGAGCCCGGCCTGTTCAGGCTGCGGGAGGACATGGACCGGGGCATCACCGAGCGGCTGCCCGGCTTACTCGCGGCGGCGCCGGTGCGGTTCATGCTGTCGGTGGAGATCTCCACCATCTACAAGCGGGACGGCCGCACCAGGAAAGTGCACCACCTCGTGTACATGCCGGACTTCGCGGCGGCGGAGGAGTTCAACCGCAGGCTGGGGCGGATCGGGAACATCACCTCGGACGGGCGGCCGATTCTCGGGCTGGATTCGCGGGATCTGCTGGAGATCGCGCTGGAGAGCGGCGAGGGCTCGTATCTGGTCCCGGCCCATGTGTGGACGCCGTGGTTCGCGGTGCTGGGGTCCAGGTCGGGATTCGACGCGATCGAGGACTGCTACGCCGACCTCGCCGGTCACATCTTCGCGGCGGAGACGGGGCTTTCGAGCGATCCGGCCATGAACTGGCGGGTCTCCGGGCTCGACCGCTACCGGATGGTGAGCAACTCCGACGCGCACTCGCCGCCGATGCTGGGCCGGGAGACCACCGTCTTCGACACGGAGCTCGACTACTTCGCGGTCAGGCGGACCCTGGAGACGGGTGAAGGGCACGTCGGATCCGTGGAGTTCTTCCCCGAGGAGGGGAAGTACCACGTCGACGGCCACCGCGCGTGCGGGGTGCGGATGGAACCGGCCGAGACGCGGGCGCACGCCGGGATCTGCCCGGAGTGCGGGAAGCCGCTGACGATCGGCGTGCTCAGCCGGGTGGAGGAGCTGGCCGACCGGGAGGAGCCGGTGCGCCCGGCGGGGGCGCCGGACTTCCGCAGTCTGGTGCCGCTGCCCGAGATGGTGGGCGAGATCGCCGGGGTCGGGCCGAGGAGCAAGCGGGTGCTGCGCGAGATCGACGCGCTCACGGCGGCGCTCGGGCCGGAGTTGTCCATCCTGGAGGAGGTGCCGGTGGACGACATCGCGGCGCGCTCCACGCCGCTGGGCGAGGCGGTCGCGCGGCTGCGGCGCGGCGAGGTGATCCGCGACGCGGGGTACGACGGGGAGTACGGGACCATCCGGCTGTTCGAGCCGGGGGAGCTGACGCGGAGGGCCTCGGGCGGCTCCCCGGGGCTGTTCGACGAGGAGGCGTTCGCGGTCCCGGCGGAACGGGGGCCCGCGCCGCGGCGAACGGAAGGGAGGCGGTCGGCCGTTCCCCGGCAGCGCCCCGCGGCGGAGGCGGAGGAGGAGACGGCCGAACCCCGGGTTCCCGGGCTGGACCCCGAGCAGGCGGCGGCCGTGGCGGCGGCGGAGGGCCCGTTGCTGATCATCGCCGGGCCCGGCACCGGCAAGACCCGCACCCTGACCCACCGCATCGCGCACCTGGTCACCGAGCGCGGCGTGGCGCCCGGACGGTGCCTGGCCCTCACCTTCACGCGGCGCGCCGCCGAGGAGATGCGGGAGCGCCTCACCGCCCTTGTGCCCGACCACGTCGGTGGGATCACGGTGGCGACGTTCCACTCACTGGGCCTGGCCATCCTGCGCGAGCAGCATCAACGGGCCGGGCTCGACGCGGACTTCACCATCGTGGAGGAGCTGGAGGACGGCCACCGGCCCGACCTGGTGGACCTGGACGACCTGATCGACCTGCCGCTGGCGCTGCTGGAGGGCGACCCCGGGCTGGCCGCGGCCTACCGGGAGCGGTACCGGTGGATCTCGGTGGACGAGTACCAGGACGTGGACGAACGCCAGTACCGGCTACTGCGCACGCTCGCCCCGCCGGACGGGAATCTGACGGCGATCGGCGACCCGGACCAGGCGATCTACCGGTTCAGGGGCGCCGACGTCGGGTTCTTCCTGCGGTTCGCGGAGGACTTCCCCGGCGCCCGCACCGTCGGCCTGACCCGCAACTACCGCTCCAGCGCACGCGTGCTGACGGCGGCCCAGCAGGTCATCGCGCCCTCGACGCTGGTCGCCGACCGGGTGCTGCGCCCGCTGGGAGACCACGGCGACGCGCGGGTGGGGGTGCACGCGGCCCGGAGCGAGGCGGCGGAGGCGACGTTCGTGGCGCGGACGGTGGAGGAGCTGATCGGCGGCGCCGCGTTCCATGCCCGGGACAGCGGGTGGGTGGACTCGGACGGGGAAGAGGGCCTGGGCTTCTCGGACTTCGCGGTGCTCTACCGGACGGACCGGCAGGCGGCGGCGGTGGTCGAGGCGCTGGGACGGGCGGGGCTGCCGTTCCAGAAGCGCTCGCACGACCGGCTCGGCGACCGGCCCGGGGTGGCGCGGGTGGTGGAGGCGCTGGCCGCGGGAGGGGAGCTGGCGGCGCTGCGCCGGGACGCCGACGCCGAACTCGCGGGCGCCGCCGAGCTGCTGGCGCCGCTGGCCGAACGGTGCGGGGGCGACCTGGCGCGGTTCCGCGACGCGTTGGCGCTCGGCGTCGAGGTGGACAGCTGGGATCCGAGGGCCGACCGGATCTCGCTGCTGACGCTGCACGCGGCCAAGGGCCTGGAATTCCCCGTGGTGTTCGTGGTCGGCTGCGAGGACGGGCTGCTCCCGATGCGCTGGCCGGGCGCGGAGGACGACCGGGAGGCGGTGGACGAGGAGCGGCGGCTGCTGTTCGTCGGCATGACGCGGGCGCAACGGCGGCTGTATCTGTGCCACGCCGCGGAGCGGTTCCGGCACGGTGCCGTGCGCGGCGCCCGGCGGTCGCCGTTCCTGGACGTGCTGAGGGACACCGAGCGGGCCGGGGCGACGGTGCCGCGTCAGCGGTCACGGGATACTCAGCTGCGGCTGCTCTGAGAGTCCCGTGCGGGGCTTGGTGGTGGGGCCGCTTCCACGCCTGGCGTGGAAGCCGCGACCCCAGCCACCCACCAACGGCCCGGCGAAGCGCAGCGCTACGCGTCGAGCACCTCCAGCAACTCACCCGTCTCCACATCGAACACGAATCCGCGAATCGTATCCGTGCTCGGGATAAAGGGATTGACCTTGATTCTGCGGATGGACTGGAGCACGTCCTCATCGGCCTCGGGAAATGCCTCGACCGCCCAGTCGGGGCGTATTCCCGTCTCCGCCACGATCTCCGCCTTGAACGTGTCGTCCGTGAAGGTCGTCATGCCGCAGTCGGTGTGGTGGATGAGCAGGATGTCCGTGGTGGCCAGCTTGCGCTGGCTGATGACCAGCGAGCGGATCACGTCGTCCGTGACCACGCCCCCCGCGTTGCGGATGACATGCGCCTCTCCCTCCTTGAGGCCGAGAATGGCATAGATGTCGAGACGGGCGTCCATGCAAGCGACGACCGCGAGGCGTCGGCTGGGCGGAACGCTCAGCGGTCCGGCGAAGGACACCCGGTAGCGCTCGTTGTTGTCGAGTAGCTCGTCCGTGGCAGACATGCCCGCAGAGTAGGTGCGGAATCGGCGGGCACGAAAGACCGCCACTCTTCTTCACGCCGAGGAACTCCGCGTCAATCCGCGTCCATCTGCCTTCATTGAAATCATCACTTGATTCCGCCCTCGGCGAGTCCGGCCCTCCACCTGCGCTGCAAGGGGATGAAGAGGAGGATGAGAGGGATGGTGGCGACGGCGGACCCGACGACGACGAGCCGCGTGTACTCCGGGTTCTGGCTGATGGCGGAGCTCCACGTGAAGAGGCCCTGTCCGATGGTGAAAAGGTCGTTGTCGGTGACCATGACCAGCGGCAGGAAGAAGTTGTTCCAGATGGCGATGAACTGGAAGAGGAAGATCGTCAGCGCGCCGGGCCCCATCATCCGCAGGCCGACGGAGAAGAAGGTGCGGATCTCCCCGGCCCCGTCGATCCGCGCCGCCTCCAGCATCTCGTCGGGTATCGCGCCCGAGGAGTACGCGCGGGCCAGATAGACGCCGAACGGATTCACCATGACGGGAATGAGGACCGACCAGAACGTATCGGTCATCTGTATCTCGGACATCATGAGGTACAGCGGCACCACGATCGCCGTGTGCGGGATCAGCACGCCCGCAATCACCAGCGCGTACCATTTCTCCCGCCCCCGGAAGGCGAATTTGTCGAAGGCATATCCCGCCGCCACCGACAGCAGCGTGGCCACGGCCGCGCCGATGATCGCGTACAGCGCCGTATTCAGGATCCAGCGCGCGAAACGGCCGTTGTCCTGAGCGAAGAGATCGCGGATGTTGTCGAAAACATGCATCCCAGCCGAGGGCGAGAAGCCGTTGCTGCTGTAGAGCTCGGGCAGCGTCTTGGTGACGCCGAAGACCATCCAGATCAGCGGCATCAGCGTGTAGAGGGCCGCGATCGCGCACAGGGTGGTGGCGGTGGCCCGGCCGGCCCACCATGCCTGCTGCTGCTTCTGCTTCATCGAAGCGTCCTCCGGTTGGCGAGCTTGGTGACGACGAAGGAGAGGACACCGGCCAGCACGGCGATCAGCACGGAGACGGTGGCGGCGTAGTGGTAGTCGTTGGCGTTGAACGCGGCCTGGTAGGCGAGCATGTTGGGCGTCCAGGTCGTGGTCACCGAGCTGAGTCCTGAGGCTTGGACGATCATGGTCTCGGTGAACAGCTGGAGCGAGCCGATGATGGTGAACAGCGCCGCGACGAACACGGCCGCGCGCACCTGCGGCAGCTTCACGTTGAGCGCGGTGCGCATCTCGCCCGCGCCGTCGATGCGGGCGGCCTCGACGGTGGTGCGCGGGACGGCCTGGAGGGCCACGTAGATCAGCACGATGTTGAAGCCGAGGGACTGCCAGACGGCGACGTTGACCAGCGAGAGCATGACGGTGTTCCCGCCGAGGAAGTCGACCTCGGCGCCCAGCGAGTCCAGCGCGTCGATGACCGGGCTCAGGCCCGGGGTGTAGAGGTACACCCAGACGATGGCGGCGATCAGGCCCGGCACGATGTGCGGCAGGAACAGCACGGTGTTGAAGAAGCGGCGGGCCACGGTGAGGGTGCTGTCGAGCAGCAGCGCGAGCCCGGCCGAGAGCACGACCAGCAGCGGGACGTAGATCAGGCCGTAGAGCAGCACCCGCCCGGTGCCCCGGAGGAACACCTCGTCGGTGAGGGCGCGCGTGTAGTTGTCGATCCCGGCGAAGACCTTGGTCGGCCCCTCCCAGCCGATGCCGTCGAAGCTGTCGCGGAACAGGCTGAGGCCGACCGCGTAGGCCATGGGCGCCAGGTAGGTGAAGAAGAAGAGGAGGAAGAACGGTCCGAGCAGCAGCAGGACGCCGTTGCGGCGCTCGCGTGCTCTGGCCGTGGTGAGGGATGCCATGTGAGGTGTCCGTCCCTGGGTGGCGTGGTCGGGGGCGCTCAGTCGCGGATGTCGAAGCCGCGCTGGCGGAGCTGGTCGACGGTGGAGTCCTGCCAGCGGCGCAGGGCCTCCACCAGGCCGCCCGGGCTCCCGGCCAGCGCGGTGGTCTCGTCGGTGAGGCGGCTGAAGCCCTCGGCCATGGACGGGCCCCACTCCCAGGAGGGGTCCACGGTGGCGGCCGCGGCACGGGCGACCTCGGGCAGGTTCATGCCCTCGACATAGGGGTTGGCCTCCTCGGTGACCTGGCCCCAGGTCTCGGTGAGGGTGGTGTTCGCCGGGAACGCCGTGGAGACGGGCGCGGCGGCGGCGATCGCGTCGGGCGAGGTGGAGACCCAGCGGGCGAACTCCATGGCCGCCTCCGGGTTGGGGGCGCCCTCCGGCAGGGCCATGGTGGAGCCGCCGTAGTTCCCCGAGGCGGGCTCGTCCCAGGAGGGCAGGGGCACGACGCCCCAGGTCCCGGCCAGTTCGGGAACGAAGCGGGAGATGTTCGCGGCGGACCAGGGGGCGCCGATGAGGCTGAGCGAACGGCCCTGCTGGAGGTCGGTGACGTGCTTCTCGGCGTACAGCGGCTCGTTGATGACCAGCCCCTCGGCGATCATCTCGTCCCAGTACCTGGCGACGTCGAGGCCCGCCTCGTCGTCGGTGTGGACCTGCCAGGTGCCGGACGAGGTGTCGAACCACTCGGCGCCGCCCTGCCAGGCGAGGCCGGAGAGCATGCCCGCGTCGTTGCTGGGGAAGGTGGTGAGGGCGACATCGGGGTGCTCGGCGCGCAGCTGCTCGGCGGTCGCGCGGAACTCCTCCCAGGTGGCGGGCGGTTCGAGGCCGTACTCGTCGAAGAGGTCGGCCCGGTAGAAGAGGACCTGAGGGGCGATGTCCTTGGGCAGCGAGTAGACCTCGCCGCCCAGCTCGACCTGGCGCCAGGTCCACTCCGGGTACTGGTCCGCCAGGTCGCCGACGCCGAAGTCGGTGATCGGCTGGACGACGTTCTGCGTGACGAACGTGGGGAGTTGGGGGTACTCCACGGTGACGATGTCGGGGGCCTTGCCCGCCCTGACCGCGTTGAACATCTTCGAGTACCCGCCCGAGGTGCCGGCCGGTATCAGCTCGAAGTCGACCTGGATGTCGTCATGCGTCTCGTTGAACCGGTCGACCATCTCCTGCGCGCCGGAGACCCAGGACCAGTAGGTGATGGTCACCGGCCGGTCCCCCGAGCCGCTGCCGGACAGCGAGCACGAGGCCAGCAGCACGGCCGCCGCCACGGCGGCGAGGACACGCGGCACGGCGGCGCGGTATCTGCGGTGATACACGGGGGCGGCTCCTTGAGTGACGGATGTTCCAGAACCCTGGGGGACGGGTCTGCACCAGTCAAGAGAAAAGTTCATGATCGTTCATAAGCATCATCGAACAACCATTAAGCTCAACGAACGATCGGAAGGAGATGCTGACGTGCTCGTGGAACAACGGCAGGAGCTGCTCCTGCGGGAGCTGCGCGCCACGGGGGCCGTGCTCGTGGGCGAACTCGCCGCACGCTTCGGGGTGTCGGCGGGGACGATCCGGCGCGATCTGTCGGAACTGGCGGCGCTGGGGCGGCTGACCAAGGTGCGGGGCGGGGCGATCACCGCCGTGCCGGCGGAGGAGCCGCACGCGGAGCCGCGCCCCGAACCGGAGTTCGGCGAGGGCGAGGGCGAGGGGCCGACGCTCGGGCTGCTGGTGCCCTCCGCGACGTACTACTACCCCAACGTCGTCGGCGGCGTCCGCGCGGTGCCGGCGCGGCGGGGGGCGCGGATCGTCATAGGGCTGACGGACTACGCGCCGCCGCGCGACCTCCAGCAGATCGACGAGCTGTGCTCCTCCGGCGCCTCGGGCCTGCTGATCGCCTCGGCCAGCGGCCACTACCTGCCGGACGCCACGCTGGAACGCCTCAGGTCCACGGGCGTTCCCTTCGTGCTGATGGAGCGCCACCCGGCGGATCCCTACGAGCCCTGCGAGTTCGTGGTCTCCGACCACCGGCAGGGCGCCTACCGGGCGGTGGACCACCTGCGCCGACTCGGCCACGACCGGGTGGCGCTGTATCTGACGGGTTCGCCGACCGCGCCGCTGGTGGGCGAGGGCCACGCGCACGCGGTGGAACGGCTCGGGCTCGACCCGTCGGTGCCGGTGATGGACGGGGGGCGCCCGCCGCTGGGTTCGCGCCAGGCGGCGCGCCAGTACGACTCGTTCATCGACGCGTGCCTGGACAGCGGGGCGCGCGCGGCGCTGGTCCACTCCGACCACGACGCGATCGAACTCCTGCAACGGCTGCGGGCGCGGGGGCTGCGCACGCCCGAGGACATGGCGCTGATCGCGTACGACGACGAGATCGCCGCGCTCGCGGAGGTGCGGCTGACGGCGGTGGCCCCGCCCAAGCGGCAGCTCGGCGAGCAGGCGGCCCACCTGCTGCTGGACCGCCTCACCGCGCGGACCCCGCTGGCCGCCCGCCAGGTGGTGATCCAGCCCACGCTGAAGATCCGCGACTCCTGCGGCGGGAACGGAGGCGGCGGCAACGGCGGGGGCAACGGCGGCGGCCCGGCCGCGGCGTAGCCGGTCGGCGACAGCGACGGCGACCGACAGGATCCCGACAGCGTCCCGACAGCGCCGCTCGCCACAGTGGCGTCACCCGGCGCGACCGGCCGGGGGACACCGAGGAGAGCGGGAGCCACAGCATGCCGAAGAACGAGAGCCAGGAGCGGACCGCGCCCCGTGTGAGCGTCCTCGGGCTGGGACGGATGGGAACGCCGATCGCCGCCGCGCTCCTCGCCGCGGGAGCTGCGACGACCGTGTGGAACCGCACCGCCGCCACGGCGGACGCCCTCGCCGCGCGGGGCGCCGTCCGCGCGGAGACCGCCGCGGAGGCGGTGGCCGCCGCGCCGCTGGTGGTCGTGACGCTCCTGGACCCCGGCACGGTGCGGCGCACCCTCGAACCCGCCGCCGCCGCGCTGCGCGGCCGGACCCTCGTCAACCTCACCTCGTCCACCCCCGACGAGGCGCGGGAGCTGGCGGCCTGGGCCGAGGGGCTCGGCGCCGACTACCTCGACGGCGCCATGATGGCCCTGCCGGAAACCGTCGCCACTCCCGAGGGCTTCTTCCTCTACAGCGGCTCCGAGGCCGCCTTCACCGCCCACCGGCACCACCTGGAGGTGATGGCCCCGGCCCACTTCCTCGGCGCCGACCCGGGCGCGGCGGAGATCCACGATCTGGCCCTGCTCGGCACCGGCTACGCGGCCCTCACCGGATTCCTGCACGCCACGGCGCTGCTGGACGCGGCGGGGCACCGCGCCGGAGGCGTTCGCCCCGCTGGCCGCCCGGTGGCTCCACGGCATGGCCGCCTTCCTGCCCGAACTGGCCCGCGAGGCCGGGTCGGCGGCCTACGCGGACGGGGCCTCCTCGGTCGACCTCAACCGGGCGGGCGTCGACAGCCTGCTGCGCGTCAGCGAGGACCACGGCCTCGCCACGGACGTGCACGAGCCGCTGAAGGCGCTGCTCGACGCGCGCTCGGCCGCCGGGCACGGGCGGGACAGCTTCTCCAGCGTGTTCGAACTGCTGCGGGCGCGGCGGACTCCGCGCGGGTGACCGTCCGGCCCGCGCGCGGGTGACCGCCCGGCCCGGGGTCAGGTGCGGGGGTAGCGGGTCAGCCAGATGTGGGCGGAGTCGGCGGGGCCGTGGAGGGCGGGGCCCTGGGTCATCTCCATCGCGAAGTCGTCGGCCAGCTCCAGCATCGTGGCGCGGCCCTCCAGTTCGGCCAGCCAGGCGGGGGGCAGGGCGGTCTCGCCGTGCAGGGTGCCCAGCAGGCTGCCGCAGACGGCGGCCGTGGAGTCCGAGTCGCCGCCGTGGTTCACCGAGAGCAGCAGGCCGTGGCGCATGTCCTCGGCCACCAGGGCGCAGTAGACGCCGATCGCCAGCGCCTCGTGGGCCGACCAGCCCTCGCCCAGCGACTCCACCCGCTCGGGGCTCGGCATGCCCTGCCTGACCGTGCCGACCGCCTTCTTCAGCGCCTCCGTCGTGTCCTCGTGACCCGGCCGGGTCGCCAGCTGCACCAGGGCCTTCTGCACCGACGCGTCCAGGCCCTCGCCCCGCACCAGCCCGTGCACGATCGCGGCGAACGCGCCCGCCGCCAGGATCGCCGTCGGGTGCCCGTCCGTCTGGGCCGCGCACTCCACGCCGAGCTGGAAGACGAGCTGCGGCTCCCAGCCCACCAGCAGCCCGAACGGCGCCGAACGCACCACCGCCGCGCAGGAGGAGGACTCCGGGTTCTTCGGCTTGTCCACCGTGCCCATCACCGCGTCGCCCAGGCCGCTGAGGCTCGAACGGCCGGGCGAGCGGCGCGCGTACAGCCACTCCTCGCGCGCCAGCCAGCCGTCCCCCGCCCGCCGCTCGTCGGGGCCCCACTCGTGCTGGGTGGTGAACCACCGCCGGTACGCGGCGTGCACGTCCGTCGGCGGGTGCCACGCGCCGGTGTCGCGCCGGACATGCGCGCGGATCAGGCCGTCCACCGTGAACATCGTCAGCTGCGTGTCGTCCGTGATCGCGCCGCGCCGCCCGTAGGCGGGAACGTAGTCGTCCGCGCCGTCCGGGCCGTGCTGCTCCCTGATCTCGTCCAGCGAGGCGAACTCCACGGCCGCGCCCAGCGCGTCGCCGATCGCCCCGCCCAGCAGGCAGCCCCGCACCCGGCTGCGGAAGTCCTGCTGCTCCGCGCGCCCCCACAGCGCCCCGCCCACCGGCGCCGTCACGCCTCGGCCCCCGAGGACACCACCGACGGCAGCACGGGAAGCAGCTCCGGCAGGCGGCCGTCGGCGGCCATGGCCCGTTCCACCCGCTCGGGCGGTACCTCGCCGTAGGTGGTGGTCCGCAGCCGCGAGGGGCGGCCCGCGGCCTCGGCGATGGCCCGCAGCCCGGCCACCGAACGGTACGAGCCGTACGCCGACCCGGCCATGCGCGAGATCGTCTCCTCCATCAGCGTGCCGCCCAGGTCGTTGGCGCCCGAGCGCAGCATCTCGGCCGCGCCCTCGGCGCCCAGCTTGACCCAGCTGGTCTGGATGTTGGTGATGTGCGGGTGGAGCAGCAGGCGGGCCATGGCGGTCACCGCGCGGTTCTCGCGGGGGGTCGGCCCGGGGCGGGCGATCCCGGCCAGGTAGACCGGCGCGTTGGTGTGGACGAACGGCAGCGTGACGAACTCGGTGAACCCGGCCACGCCCTTCTCCTCGTTCCCGCGCTGGATCGCGGCCAGCGTCCTGAAGTGGCCCAGCCAGTGGCGCGGCTGGTCGACATGGCCGTACATCATGGTCGAGGAGGAGCGCAGGCCGAGCTCGTGCGCCGTGCTCACCACCTCGATCCAGGTGTCGGCCGGGAGCTTGCCCCGGGTGAGCACCCAGCGGACCTCGTCGTCCAGGATCTCGGCGGCCGTGCCGGGGATGGAGTCGAGCCCGGCCTCGCGCGCGGCGGTCAGCCAGTCACGGATCGACATCCCGGTCCGCGAGGCGCCGTTGACGACCTCCATCGGCGAGAACGCGTGGACGTGGATGCCGGGGACGCGCTCCTTGACCGCCTTCACGATGTCGAGGTAGGCCGAGCCGGGCAGGTCGGGGTGGATGCCGCCCTGCATGCACACCTCGACGGCGCCCACCTCCCACGCCTGCGCGGCCCGTTCGGCGACCTGGTCGAGGGAGAGGGTGTAGGCGTCGGCGTCGGTGCGGCGCTGCGCGAAGGCGCAGAAGCGGCAGCCGGTGTAGCAGACGTTGGTGAAGTTGATGTTGCGGGTGACGACGTAGGTCACCTCCTCGCCGACCACGGAAGCGCGCAGGTCGTCGGCCGTGCGGCACAGGGAGTCGAGCGCGGGCCCGTCCGCGTGGAGCAGGGCCAGCGCCTGGTCGTCGGTGAGCCGCGCCGGGTCCTCGGCGGCCACGGTCAGCGCCGCGCGGACCTCGCCGTCCAGCCGCTCGACCGGCGCCGTGCGGGGGGTGGGCACCATGCCGGGGGCGGCCTGCTCGCGCAGCGCCTCCCAGTCCCCGTACACCTCGTCGAAGTCGGCCCGCCGGTCGCCGGCGCGGCCCTCGGTGTCGATCGAACGGTGCAGGTCCGTGCGGCCGGTGGCGGTCAGCGGCACGTCCGGCTCCTGCCAGGGCAGGCCGCGCGGGATCGCGTCCTCGCGGGCGAGGCCGGTCTCCGGGTCGGCGAGCGCGGTGACGTGCGGCAGCAGCCTGGGGTCGAGCCACGGCTCGCCGCGCTTGACGAACTCCGGGTAGACGGTGAGGCGTTCGCGCAGCGTGAAGCCCGCGTCCGCGGTGCGGGCGGCCAGGTCGTCCAGGTGCGGCCAGGGGCGTTCCGGGTTGACGTGGTCGGGCGTGAGCGGCGAGACGCCGCCCCAGTCGTCGATCCCGGCGCGGATCAGCAGCGCGTACTCCTCGTCCACCAGGTTCGGCGGGGCCTGGACGCGCGCCGAGGGGCCGAGCAGCAGCCGGGTGACGGCCACGGCGGCGGCCAGCTCGGACAGTTCGGCGTCGGGCATCGCGCGCATCGCGGTGTCCGGCTTGGCCCGGAAGTTCTGCACGATGACTTCCTGGATGCCCCGGTAGGAGCGCGCGACCCGGCGCAGCGCGAAGACGGACTCGGCGCGTTCCTCGTAGGTCTCCCCGATGCCGATCAGGATGCCGGTGGTGAACGGGACGCTGGAGCGGCCCGCGTCCTCCAGCACCCGCAGCCGCACGGCGGGCTCCTTGTCGGGCGAGCCGTGGTGCGGGCCGCCGGGCTCGGACCAGAGCCGGGTGGCCGTGGTCTCCAGCATGGTGCCCATCGAGGGGGCGACCGGCTTGAGGCGCTGGAAGTCGGTCCAGGACACGACGCCGGGGTTGAGGTGGGGCAGCAGCCCGGTCTCCTCCAGCACCCGCACGGCCATCGCGCGCAGATAGGCGAGGGTGCTGTCGTAGCCCGCCGCCTCCAGCCACTCCCGCGCCTCGGGCCAGCGGTCCTCGGGGCGGTCGCCCAGGGTGAACAGCGCCTCCTTGCAGCCGAGTTCGGCACCGCGCCGCGCGATGTCCACGACCTCGTCCGCGGAGAGGAACATCCCGTGCCCCGCCGCCCGCAGCTTGCCGGGCACGGTCACGAAGGTGCAGTAGTGGCAGCGGTCCCGGCAGAGCCTGGTCAGCGGGATGAACACCTTCCTGGAGTAGGTGATCACGCCCGGACGCCCGGCGGCTTCGAGACCCGCGTCGCGCACCCGGGCCGCCGCTTCCGCGAGCCGGTCGAGGTCGGCGCCGCGCGCCTGGAGCAGCACGGCCGCCTCGCCCACGTCCAGGGCCACCCCGTCCGCGGCCCGGCGCAGGGCGCGCCGCATCGCGTTGGCCGTCGGGGCGGCCTTCGGTTCCTGCGCGCTCGTTGTCATTCCTTGAGGATAAGAGCGAGCGCGAACACCCGAACATGGTGTCGTCCGGGGCCGCGACGGGAGGCGGCGCCGCGATTACCCTGGCGCCGGTGGAATTCGCGACAGCGGCCGACGGCGCGGAGCAGACCCGCACCGTGCGCGGCCATCTGGAGACCGGCGCCCCCGACTTCGTGTACCTGCCCGTGCGGGTGCCGCGCGGCGTGCGGCGGATAGCCGTCTCGTACACCTACGACAGCCCCGCCGTGCCACCGGGCACCCACGGCAACGCGCTGGACATCGGCGTCTTCGACGAGCGGGGCACCGACCTGCCGGGCCGCGGGTTCCGCGGCTGGTCGGGCGGCGCGCGCACCGGGTTCGCGATCAGCGCCGAGGAGGCCACCCCCGGCTATCTGGCCGGGCCGGTGAACGAGGGCACCTGGCACGTGGCGCTCGGCCCCTACACCGTCGCGCCCGGGGGCCTGGACTACGAGGTCACCGTCACCCTCACCCACGGCGCGACGGGCAGCACCCCGCGCCCCGTCTACCCGCCGGAGCGCGCCGCCGGGCGCGGGCGCGCCTGGTATCGCGGCGACAGCCACCTGCACAGCGTCCACTCCGACGGGCGGCGCACGCCCGCGGAGATCGCCGCCGCCGCGCGCGCCGGGGGACTGGACTTCATCGTCACCACCGAGCACAACACCCCGGCCGGCCACCGCGCCTGGGAGGGCCTGTGGGGCGACGACCTGCTGGTGCTCTGCGGCGAGGAGGTCACCACCCGCAACGGCCACTACCTGGCGCTCGGCATCGACCCGGGCACGTTCATCGACTGGCGCTACCGCGCCCGCGACGACGCCTACGCCCGCTACGCGCGGCGGGTCCACGAGGCCGGGGGGCTCGTCGTCCCGGCGCACGCGCACGCCACCTGCATCGGCTGCTCCTGGAGGTTCGGCTTCCGCGAGGCCGACGCCGTCGAGGTGTGGAACGGGTCGTGGACCCCGGACGACGAGCTGGCGCTCGCCGGCTGGGAGAGCATGCTCCGCGCCGGCGGCTGGCTCCCCGCCATGGGCAACAGCGACTCCCACCGCGAGCCCGACCCGGTCGGCCTGCCCCAGACCGTGGTGCTCGCCGAGGACCTCTCGCGCCGCGCCATCCTGGCCGCAATCGCGTCCGGCCACAGCTATCTCGCCGAATCGTCCGCCGTGGAGCTGTCGTTCGGGGTCGGCGACGAGCACGGGCACCACGCGGGCATCGGCGAACGGCTCGACTCCCGCCCCGACGCGAGCGTCACGGCCCGTCTCACGGTGTCCGGCGTCCCGGGCGGCACCGCCCGCATCCTCTCCGACCAGGGACTCATGCGCGCCGAGCCCCTCCCGGCCGACGGCGCGGGCGAGGTCACCTGGCGGACCACCGTCCGCAACGCCGCCCACGTGCGCGCCGAGGTGCGGCACGCGCCCCCGGCGGGCGGCCTCCCCGGCGTTCCGGGGCCGATGGCCGCGATGACGAATCCGGTCTGGCTCGGGGGCGACCGGGACCGATAGACTCCAACGTTCGCCCCATACGTTGAGTTGGTAAAGCAGAGGACACCATGGCCGTTGGTGAGGGGACCACGGGGGGTCACACGCCTGCCTTGCGTTTCGCCGTGCTGGGCCCGGTCCGGGCCTGGCACGGGGAGAGACCGCTCTCACCCGGTTCCCCTCAGCAACGTGCCCTGCTCGCCGCCCTGCTGCTGCGCCGCGGCCGGACGGCCACCGCGCAGGAGCTGGTGGGCGCGCTGTGGGGCGAGGAGCCCCCGCAGCAGGCCCTGGCCGCGCTGCGGACCTATGCCTCGCGGCTGCGGCGCTCGCTGGCGCCGCGGTCCGAGGTGCTGGTCACGGAGCTCGGCGGGTACGCGCTGCGGCTCGGGCCGTTCGACGAGTTCGACCTCGACACGGTCACCAAGTTGACCGCGGCGGCCGAGAAGAGCACGGCGGCGGGTGACCTGAGGCGCGCCCACGAGCTGTACGGCAAGGCGCTGGCGCTGTGGGACGGCGAGGCGCTGGGCGGCGTGCCGGGGCCCGAGGCCGAGGTCGAGGCCGCGCGCCTGGCCGAGCAGCACCTCACCCTGCGCGAGCAGCGCCTCGACGTCGGCCTCCAGGCCGGGCTGCACACCGACTCGGTCTCCGAGCTGACCGCGCTGACCACCGGTCACCCGCTGCGGGAGCGGCTGCGCGAGCTGCTGATGGTCGCCCTCTACCGCGGCGGGCGGCAGGCCGAGGCGCTGGCCGTCTACGCGGACGCGCGCAAGCTGCTCATCGACGAGCTGGGCGTGGAGCCGCGCCCCGAGCTGTCCGACCTCCAGCAGCGCATCCTCAACGCCGACCCCTCGCTCAACCAGCCCGCCCAGCCGACAGTTTCCGCGATGCCCGCGATCCGCCCGGCCCAGCTCCCCGCGGCCGTCCCCGACTTCACCGGACGTGCCGCGTTCGTCGCGGAGCTCGGCGCCCAACTGGCGTCCGCGGGCGGCCGGGTGATGGCCGTCTCCGCGGTGGCCGGGATCGGCGGCGTCGGCAAGACCACCCTCGCGGTGCAGGTCGCGCACGCCGCCCGCGACCACTTCCCCGACGGCCAGCTCTACGTGGACCTCCAGGGCGCCGGCGCGGCCCCCTCCGACCCCGCGGCGGTACTGGGCGCGTTCCTGCGGGCGCTGGGCACCAAGGACACCGTCATACCCGACACGCTCGACGAGCGGGCGGCGCTCTACCGTTCGCTGCTGGACGGCCGCCGCGTCCTGACGCTGCTGGACAACGCCCGCGACGCCGCCCAGGTGCGGCACCTGCTGCCCGGCACGCCCGGGTGCGCCACGCTGATCACCAGCCGGGTGCGGATGGTGGACCTGGCCGGCGCGCACCTCGTGGACCTGGACGTGATGAGCCCCGAGGAGGCGCTGACCCTCTTCACCCGCATCGTCGGACCCGAGCGGGTCAACGCCGAGCGCGACGCCGCCATGGACGTCGTCGCCGCCTGCGGCTTCCTGCCGCTGGCCATCCGCATCGCCGCCTCCCGCCTGGCCACGCGCCGCACCTGGACGGTCTCCGCGCTGGCACGCAAGCTGAGCGACGAGCGGCGGCGCCTGGACGAGCTCCAGGCGGGCGACCAGGCCGTCAAGGCCACCTTCGAGCTGGGCTACGGCCAGCTCGAAGGCGAACAGGCCAGGACCTTCCGCCTGCTGGGCCTGGCCGACGGCCCCGACATCTCCCTCCAGGCCGCCGCCGCGCTGCTGGACCGCGACCTGGCCACCACCGAACACGTGCTGGAGTCGCTGGTCGACACCTCGCTGCTCGAATCCGCCGCGCCGGGCCGGTACCGGTTCCACGACCTGGTCCGCCTCTTCGCGCGGGCGTGCGCCGAGCGCGACGAGCAGCCCCCGGCGGAGCGGGACGCGGCGCTGGCCCGCCTCCTCGACTTCTACCTGGCGACCACGGCCCAGGTCTACGCCGTCCAGCGCCCCGGCGACCGCCTCCCGGACCACCTGGGCGCCAAGCCCGGCGTCGGCCTGCCCTTCCCCGACGGCGCGGCGGCCCTCGACTGGCTCTTCGCGGAGGCGGACTGCGTGCTGGCCTGCGTCAAGCAGCTCGCCGCGGGGGCGACGCGGCGCGGCTGCGCCGACGTGCTGCTCGCGGCGCGGGACCTGGACGAGTCGGGCGCCTACTCCGGCCCCTACGAGCAGGCGGCGCTCATCGCCCTGGCCGCGGCGCGACAGGCGGGGGACCCGGTGGCGGAGGGCCGCACGCGCCTGGCCCTGGCCCACGCGTACAGCCTGGCGATGCGGCTGGACGAGGCGGACGACCAGGCGCGGCAGGCGCACCTCCTCGGGCAGGAGGCCGGCGACCCCGTCCCGATGTCCATGGCGCCCAACGAGCGCGGCGGCATCGCGATCTACCAGGGCCGGTACACGGACGCCGAGGAGCACCTGAAGACCTCCCTGGCGGCCTTCCGTGACGACGGGAACGGGGCGGGCGAGGCCAGCGCGCTGAGCAACCTGTCGCGGGCCCATCTCTCCCTCGGCAAGCTGGACAGCGCGGTGCAGCTGGCCAGGGAGGCCGTCGCCCGCTACGTGGAGCTCGGTTCGGGCGTGCGCCTGGCCAACGGCCGTTACGCGCTCGGGCTCACGCTGACCCGGGTGGGCGAGCACGTCGAGGCGCTCCAGGAGCTGGAGAGCGCGCTGGCGACGTTCCGGGAGACCAGGCAGCCGCGGTGGGAGGGCCTGACCTACTTCCGCATGGCGGAGACGCGGCTCGGCATGGGAGCGCCGACCTGCGCGGCGGAGCTGGCCGAACGGGCGCTGGCGCAGCTGCGGGACATCGCGAGCGCCTGGGTCCAGGCCAATGTCCTGACGGTGCTGGGCCGGGCCCTGATGGCCATCGGGCAGCGCGGCCGGGCTCGGGCGTGCTGGGAGCAGGCGCTCGACTCCTTCGTGACACTCGGGAGTTCCGAGGCCGCGGATGTCAGGAACCTGCTGGACACGACAAGCGTCTAGTCTTCCAAGTCGCCCACTCCTGACCATTCGTCCATCAGATGTTTATCGCACGCTGACATGCTCGGGCGCACCCAACCGCCTCTTCGGGGGAGGGCGGTTGGTTCGAGGACCGGCCGTGGATTGCGGAGGAACCACGGCCGGTCCGTTCGTCCCCACACAGAGGAAGAGCGAAGCATGAGCGATGTCAAGCCGCGGAAGACGGACGAGGCCGCCGAGTCCGAGCCCGATGTCCGCCCGCTCGACAACCATGTCCAGTCCCAGCCCGACATCCGCCCCCTGGACAACCACGTCCAGTCCGGGCCCGACATCCGCCCCCTGGACAACCACGTCCAGTCCGGGCCCGACATCCGCCCGCTCGACAACCACGTCCAGTCCCAGCCCGACATCCGCCCCCTGGACAACCACGTCCAGAGCGAGCCCGACATCCGCCCGCTCGACAACCACGTCCAGTCCCAGCCCGACATCCGCCCGCTCGACAACCACGTCCAGAGCGAGCCGGAGGCCAAGCCGAACGGCCGGGCCACGAGCAACGGGAACGGCGGCAAGCACGCCGCAAAGCCTCAGGACAGCCGTGACTCCGAAGAGGCCGACGCGAAGACCACCCGCTGAACCGTCACGCCGAAGAACCGGTTGCGCCGCCTCCCCGCGTCGCGCAGCCGGTTCTTCGTGCGTGGGGCGGGGAAATCTCAAGAGATGCGGCCGTGCGCCGACGCGCGGCCGTTCCGTCACAAGGAGACCCTCATATGAGCCGATTGACCTGGGCTTTGGCCCTCTGCGCCGGAGCCGCCGCCCTGCTGGGAGCTCTCGCCTTACCCGCCACCGCCGGAGCCGGAACGGGAGCCGGGGGCGAGGTGCTGGCCGACAATCACATATGGGACGCGGATATCCACTGACGCGTCGCGGGCGGCGGCCTCATGGAGGCCGTCTGCCGTCGTTTATCAGGTGTTTATTACTGGCTGTCATGCTCTTGGTGACCGGCCGCACAGGGGTGCGCGGTTGGCCTCCCCCGGTTCCATTCGGCGGTGACGGGGGAGCCGCCGAATGGTCCGGGTGCCGGAGAACGGCTCGGGCGGCGTGGAGGGGGCGTCGTCCGGGCCGGAGCCGGCTCGGTCATACGGTCGGAGTAAGCCCGTCGGTGGGGGCCGGCGGGCTGAACCGTTTCTTCCCCCGTTCCCGCGCCGCGTACCCCGGGGCTCACGCCCGGCCCGCGCGGACTCAGCCCTTCCTGGCCCGCGTCACGCCCTCGGCGAAACGGTCCAGCGCCTCGACCAACCGTTGCAGCAGCGCCACCGAGCCCACGGCGTCGCCCGGCAGTTCGAGCGAGTGGTCCGCGTCGGCGAACTCCAGTACCTCGTGCGGGAGTTCGCGCACCGCCGCCGGGTCCCACAGCGGGTCACCCGTGCCGCCCACGAGCAGCGTCGGCGCCTTGGCGCGGGAGAGGGCGCGCACCACCGGCTCGGCGGGGAGCAGCGGGGTCAGCCACACGGCGGGCAGCGCCCGGTCGGCCGCGATGGTGGCGGCGAGGGTGCCCAGGGACTTGCCGACCAGGAGGCCGCAGCCCTCGGCCTCGATGGCGGTCACCACCTGACGTTCCACGAAGGACTGCCGCTCCCCCTCGGTGAACTGCTGGAACGTTCCCGGGATCTCCCACCACAGCTCGCGCACGTCCCAGCCGTGCTGTTCGAGCACGGCGCGGGCGTAGTGCAGCAGGGGCCGGGCCGGGGTGTAGCCGACGCCGGGCACGAGGAGGGCCGTCCTGGAGCGGGCGGGGCCCCCCGCCGAGGGTGCGTTGGAGGTCATTTCCGCAGGGTAAGCGGTTCAGTCCAGGTAGACGGTGACCACGAGCGGCCGGTGGTCGGAGGCGGTGGTGTCCTCCAGCGTGAAGTCCCCGAAGGCGACGCCCGATGCGCCGAAGATCCAGTCGACGCGGCGGGGCGGCACCGTGGCGGTGTCGCGGTCCGGGTCGCCGACGGTGTCCTGGGCGCTGTGGAAGCCGGCCTCGGTGACGCGTTCGATCTCGCGCGAGCCGGGCCGCGCGTTGAGGTCGCCCGCCAGCACGGTGGCCGGGCCGCCGTCCTCCGCCTCGCGCAGCACCCCTTCGAGCTGGCGCAGGCGCGCGTCGGGGGAGGAGCGGCCGTCGAGGTGGGTGGCGACGACGCGGACCTCCTCGCCGTCGGCGAGGCCGAGGGTGAGGGTCGCGGCGGAACGGTCCATGTCGCCGCCCGCGCGCGGCAGGTCGGTGGTGGCGGAGTCCAGGACGGGGAGGCTGGTGAGGACCAGGTTCCCGAAGTGGCGGTCGGCGGACGGCGCCCAGACGGCGGTGACGTCGAGGCGGCGCTCCAGCCAGGCCGCGAGGTCGAGGCCGCCCGCGCCGGGCCAGCCGCGGGGGACCTCCTGGAGGGCGACGACCTGCGCGTCCGAGGCGCGGATGGTGTCGAGGACCGCCTCGGGCGCCAGCTCGCCGCGCTCGTCGACGGCGGCGTGGACGTTCCACGTCATGAGCCGGTACATGCCGCCCGCGGTGTCGGTCGGCAGCGGCTCGGGGGCGGAGCGCAGGGCGCCCGCCAGCGGGGGCGCGGCCAGCAGGACCGTGGCCAGCACCACCGGCAGGAACGGCCGGCCGAACCGCGCGCCGGCCCGCTCCCGATCGGCGGCGCGGGCGGCGTACGCGGCCCCGGCGAGCAGGAGCGCGGTCAGCAGCGCGAACGCGGCGGGGGCGGTGCGCAGCTGGTACGGAACGGCCAGGAGCAGGTGGCCGAGCACGCCGCCCGCGCCCGCGAGGGCGAGGTCGGGCAGGGCGCCCTGCCCGGTGGTCAGGGGCCGCGTCCGCAGCACGCGGCGCAGCACCGAGGGCAGCGCCGCGGTCCCGGCCAGCGCGGCGATCCCCGCGAGCGGCGGCAGCAGCGTGAACGCGGCCACGGCGGCGGCCAGCGCGGCGGGGGCGGCCCACCGCGGCTGGGGGGCGCTGAGCGCGGCGACGCCGAGGACGGTGCCCGCGGCGATCCACAGGCCGGCGCCGGTGAGGCCGCCGCCGCCCTGCGCGGCGACGGCCGCGGGCGAGGCGAGGAGCAGGGCGTAGAGCGCGAGCGCGGGGCCGAGCAGCGCCAGCTCGGCGCCGCCGCCGGGGCGCGCGACCGGGGCCGGGCGCCGGTACGTGTCGGCGGCCAGCGCGCCGAGGGCCGCGGCGCAGGCGAGCGCCCAGAGCCAGCCGGTCGCGCCGCCGCGCCAGGCCGGGTCGAGCAGGTCGAACGGCAGCCGCGTCGCGACGTCGGCGCCCACGGCCAGGGCGATGGCGCGCGCGGCGCGGCCGGGGCCGTTGCCCGAGGTGGCGGCGCACCGGCGGACGGCGACGACCAGCGCCGCCACCGCCACGCCCGCCGCGACGGCCAGGACGGGGACGGTTCTGGCCCCGGGGATCTGCACGAGCAGCCGTGCCGCGCCCAGGGCGGCGAGGGCGGCGGGCAGCGCCGGGCGAGGGCCGGACCACCAGACCAGGGGCCCGGCGAGCGCCGCCGCGAGGAGCGCGGGGAGGACGGCCCAGATGGATCCGGAGGCGCCCGCGAGACGCAGCAGCTCCAGGCCGGCCAGGGTGGTCACGGCGACGGCGAGAGGCGGCGTGCGTGCGGCGTTCATGGGCCGTGAGAGTAGTGCCCGCAAGCGGGCGTCCGCCGTTCGGGGTGCGGGGGCGGCCGGAGGGACGTACCGTCGGAAGACGAGCCGGAATATGACAAAAGCCACACCGAGGGAGGCTCGATATGTGGCGTAACGTGCTTGGGTCCGCGCTCGCCGCCATTGCCGCTGCGGCGGCGATCGCCAGTGTGTTTCTCGACTGGTACGGCAGCCGCGACGGACGGCACTTCAAGTGGCCTCAGCTCTTCACGACCCAGGGCATTACCGGAGGGAATGGAAATCTGCTCACCGGGTTGTTCTTCCCGATGCTGATCGCCGCGATCATCACGGCGGCTGCGATCGTGCTGAGGTCGCGGCTCCTGATGACGCTGGCAGGACTGCTGGTGCTCGGCTTCACCATCCTGTGGATGGTGCGGCAGTACCAGGTCGCCCACAGCCTGACCGTTGGCCCCGGCGGCATGTCCTGGCCCGTCATCGGTCCGCTGGCCGGCGGCACACTGCTCCTGATCGCGGCGGCTTCGATGGAACAGCGCCATGTCGTCAGGAAGTACATGACCACCGAGGACCACCTCCAGGGCGGTGATGTCCGACACGGCCCGTGGCCGCGCAGGCATCGCGACCGGCCCGACGCCGAGGCGGAGGACCGGCCCCGCCGGAACCGCCGGGACGCGGCGTAACCCATACGCCGTTCAGCGCGACACCGCATATGAGCGCCCCCCCGCGGGGAGAACGGCGGCCCAGGCCGTCCGTCCTCCCCGCGGGATCGGCGCGTTCAGGGCACGTTCGTTCGCCGGCCGCGACGCCGGCCGGGGGCGTGGGGGTGCTCCGTCATCCAGCTGGCGTGACCGGCTGGGACCGGGCTGGGGTCGTGCTGGAACCGCGCTGCTGTGCCGCGGAGGAACTCGCCGCGGGGCGCGTGGCGGAGGCCGGGGTCTCAGCCCGGGGCCTGACGGGTGCCGCGGGCGGCGTCCAGGGCGTAGACGCAGTGGTCCCCGCTGCACGCGAAGATCATGCCGTCCGCCGCGGCCGGGGTGCCGGTGATGGCGCCGCCCGTCTCCAGCTTCCAGCTCAGCCGTCCGCTGACCGCGTCCAGCGTGTAGAGGCAGTGGTCCTCGGAGCCGAAGTGCAGCCTGCCCGCCGTGACCACGGGCGAGCCGACGATCGCGTCCCCCGCCGCGAACCGCCACCGCGGGGTGCCGCTGACCGCGTCCAGCGTGTACATCGCGCTGCCGCTGCCCAGGTGCACCAGGCCGTCGGCCACCACGACCGGCTCGACCGACTGCCTGGCCTCGGTGGCGATCCGCCAGCGGTCGTCCCCGGTCGCCGCGTCCAGCGCGTACACCGTGCCGAGGTAGTCCGTGAAGTAGAGCCCGGCCGACCTGGTGTTCTGCGACTGGTAGGCGGCGGGGCACAGGATCGCCGCGGGCGTGTCGAACCGCCACCGCTCCGCGCCCGTCGCCGCGTCGAGCGCCAGCACCCGGGAGCCGGCGCACACGTACACCACCCCGTCGTCCGTGGGCGTCACCCGCACCGGGACCCCGCCGGTCACCGACGTGTCGCCCACCGGGTACCGCCACATCTCGGCCCCGGTGCGCGCCTCCAGCACATACAGCTGACCCTCGCCCCACGTGTAGACGGCGCCGCCGTGCACCACGGGGGCCGCGTCGTGGCTCTCGAAGTCGGCCTGCGCCCCCGACATCTCCCACAGCCGCTCGCCGGTACCCGACTCCCACGCCTGGACGCCGCCGCCCCTGGTCGCGGTGATCACCGTGCCGCGGTCGGCACGCAGCGCGTAGATCCATGTGTCGGTGGGGATCCGCCAGCGGTCGGAGCCGTCCGTGGCGTCCAGCGCGTACAGGTGCGGCCCGTCGGAGGCGAGCACCCGGCCGCCGGTGACGGCCATGGAGTAGGCGACCTCGCGGGTCTTGAACTGGCGCCGCCCGCTGGCCACGTCCAGGGCGTGCATCTCCATCGACGTGACGTACAGCAGCCCGTCGCGGACGGTGGGCGAGCCCCACAGGTCGTTGTTCATCCGGAACCGCCACGGCCGCCAGCGGGCCGGATCGGCGGTGACATGTCTCTGCCCCGGATGGGCCGTGGAAGGGCTGGGGACGGGGGCGCCCGCCGCGCCGGTGGGCGGGCGGGCCCAGTCGGGCGAGTGCGGTACCAGG
>NZ_LAVK01000074.1 GCF_001083795.1 Streptomyces sp. SBT349 | reverse complement strand
CCGCCCGGCCGCGCCGCGCGCGATGCAGCCCGGGGCGTACCAGGCCCAGAGCCCGTACCCGGGCCAGCCGCAGCCCCAGCCGCAGCCGGGCCCCCAGCAGTACCCGTCGCCCGGGTACTGGTCGGAGCAGGGGGCGGGCCACTAGCGCGGGCGGCGCACCGCGCCGCACCGCGGGAGGGACGCAGGAGCGAGTGGGGGAGGAGGGACGCGAGGCGGCGGTCGTCAGACCTCCGCGTCCTCCAGGATGCCGAGGGCGTCGGGGACGAGGACGGCCGCCGAGAAGTAGACGCTCACCAGGTAGGAGATCACCGCCTGCTCGTTGATGCCCATGAAGCGGACGTTCAGGCTGGGTTCGTACTCCTCGGGGATGCCGGTCTGGTGCAGGCCGACGACGCCCTGGTTCTCCTGGCCGGTGCGGAGGGCGAGGACCGAGCTGGTCCCCAGGGGGGTGACCGGGATCTTGTCGCAGGGCAGCAGCGGGATGCCGCGCCAGGCGCCCAGCCGGACGCCGTCGATCTCGGTGTGGCCGGGGTGGATCCCGCGCGCGCTGCACTCGCGGCCGAACGCGGCGATGGTCCTGGGGTGGGCGAGGAGGTACTGGGTCTTGCGGCGCCGGGAGATCAGTTCGTCCATGTCGTCGGGGGTGGGCGGGCCCGAGCGGGTGTGGATGCGCTGACGCGGGTCGGCGTTGTGGAGCAGGCCGAACTCCCGGCTGTTGACGAGCTCGTGCTCCTGCCGTTCACGCAACGCCTCGACGGTGAGCCGCAGTTGCTCCTCCACCTGGTTCATCGGCTCGCTGTAGAGGTCGGCGACGCGCGTGTGGACCCGCAGCACCGTCTGCGCCACGCTCAGCTCGTACTCCCGCGGATCCGCCTCGTAGTCCACGAACGTCCCCGGCAGCACCGGCTCCCCCACATGCCCCGACGCCAGCGCGATGTCGGCCTCGCCGCGCTTGTTGCGGGGCACGGCGGGCCTGGCCGCGTAGCCGTCGAGGTGGGAGCGGAGCGCCGGGGACCTGGCGGCCACGGCCGCCACCTCGGCCAGGGGCAGGGCGAGCACGGTGCAGCGCGTGACGGCGCGCAGGGTGTGCTCCCACGCGCCGGGATCGCCCCCGAGCGCCCCGTCGCCCGCGAAGTCGCCGTCGGCGAGGGTGCCGAGCGACCTCTCCCCGTCGTAGGCGCCCCGGCCCAGCCTGCGGACCTTGCCGTGGGCGATGAGCAGCACCTCCCCCACCGGCTGCCCGGCCTCGGCGAGGACCTCGCCCGCGCCGTACTCGCGCTGGACGCAGGCACCGGCCAGCGCGTCGAGGACCGCGGGGTCCTCCAGCCCTCCGAGGGGGGGCAGTTCGGTGAGCTCGGCGGGGATCACGCGGAAGTCGGCGCCGGTGGCGACGAACTCGACCCGCCCGTTGCCCAGGGTGTGGGTCAGCCGGCGGTTCACGCGGAAGGTGCCGCCCGAGACCTGCACCCAGGGCAGCGCCTTCAACAGCCACCGCGGGGAGATGCCCTGCATCTGCGGCGGGGTCTTGAGGGTGCTCGCGAGATTGCGGGCCGCTGTGGTGTCGAGGCTCAGGGGCGAGTTCACGGGTGGGCGCCTTCCATACGTGGGTGGGGGATGCGGCGGAGCGGCGAGCGGGGGACGGACGTCAGTGCCCGATCTCGACGTCCTCCAGAATTCCGAGCGCGTCGGGGACCAGGACGGCGGCCGAGTAGTAGGCGCTCACCAGATAGGAGATGACGGCCTGCTCGTTGATGCCCATGAACCGCACCGACAGGCTCGGCTGGTATTCGTCGGGAATTCCGGTGCGGTGCAGCCCGACGACGCCCTGGGCCTTTTCCCCGGTGCGCAGCGCCAGAATGGAACTGGTGCCGGAGGGGCTGACCGGGATCTTGTCGCAGGGGAGCACGGGCACGCCGCGCCAGGCCGGCACCGCGTGGCCCTCCAGGTCCGTGCCGCCCGGGTAGAGGCCGCGGGCGCTGCACTCCCGGCCGAACGCGGCGATCGCCTTGGGGTGGGCCAGGATGACGCTCGGGTCCTTCCAGACGGTCGCCAGCAGTTCGTCCATGTCGTCGGGGGTGGGCGGGCCCGAGCGGGTGTGGACGCGCTGCCCCAGGTCCGCGTTGTGGAGCAGGCCGAACTCCCGGCTGTTGACGAGCTCGTGCTCCTGCCGTTCACGCAACGCCTCGACGGTGAGCCGCAGTTGCTCCTCCACCTGGTTCATCGGCTCGTTGTACAGATCCGCGACGCGGGTGTGCACCCGCAGCACCGTCTGCGCCACGCTCAACTCGTACTCCCGCGGATCCGCCTCGTAGTCCACGAACGTCCCCGGCAGCACCGGCTCCCCCACGTGCCCCGACGCCAGCGCGATCGCCGACTCCCCGTACGCGTTGGTCCCGTCGGGCTCGGCAGCGAGGTAGGCGGCGAGGTGGCCGGTCAGCGCCGGGGTGCGGGAGGCGATCTCGGCGAACGCGCCCGCGGGGAGCGTGAGAACGGTGCCGCTGGTGAGGGCGATCAGGCTGTGCTCCCACAGCCCGGCGTCCGCGTCGGTGAGCACGCCCTCGCCGTAGTGGTCGCCGTCGGCCAGGACGCCGAACTGGGTCTCCGTGTCATAGGCACCGGCGCCGCGCACCGCCAGCTTGCCGTGGGCGATCAGGACGACCCGGTCGGCCGGGGTGCCGGCGGCCACGATCACGTCCCCCGGCGCGAAGTCCCGCTGGACGCAGGCGGCGGCGACGGCCTGGAGGACGTCCGCCTGGTCGAACCCGGCGAGCGGCGGCAGTTCGCCGAGCTCGGCCGGAATGACGCGCACCTCGGCGCCGGTCGACACGAATTCCACCCGGCCGTTCCCCACGGTGTGGGTGAGCCTGCGGTTGACCCGGAACGTACCACCGGAAACCTGCACCCACGGGAGCACGCGCAGCAGCCACCGGGAGGTGATCCCCTGCATTTGCGGGGGTGTCTTGGTGGTGGTCGCGAGATTGCGGGCGGCCGTCGTGTCCAGGCTCAGCCGAGGGGATGACACCGCATTACCCTCGGTCGGTTCGGTGGAAGTGGTCATGCAAAAGCACCGCCAATCTGCGGTCGTACGCGGGCCATTCGGGGGATCCCGCGAATGAAGCTAGAGGCATGCGCCGAAGGGTGGCAATCACTCGAAAGTGGGGGTAACTCGCGGATTCCACAAGGGAATTGGTGGGTATCCCGGCGTGACGTTCCTGCGGCGGAGCACCCAGCGTGCATGTCAGATCACCGTTCGTGACCACGTAGGCTGAGGGGCGCCCAGGCGCACTACCGGCGCGCGGTTGCGCATGGGGGGCGTGCGCGCACCGCCGTCGATCCGGTCATTCCATCGGTCCGCGGCGCGCTACCGTTGAGCGGCCATGTACGCGTGGTAGCGCGCTTCCGTCATCGCATGAGGTTGGGGCACATCGATTCCATGACTAAGGGCTCGGTCCAGGTGACGCACACCGGAACAGCACGCTGGCGGCGGAGGACCGCCGTCTACGGCACCGTCACCGAAGCCCTGGCCGCCGCCGCCGACGGCGACGTCCTGGTCCTTGGCCCCGGCACCTACCGGGAGAACCTGGTGATCGAGCAGTCGGTCACCGTCCGCGGTCCGGGCGAGGACAAGGACGGCCCGGCGCGGATCGCGCCCCCCGAGGGAGTCCCGCTGACGGTCCGCGGCTCCGCCACCGTCTCGCACCTGCGCATCGAGGGCCAGGACACGTCGGCCCCCGCCGTGCTGATCGAGAACAGCACGCCCGAGCTGACGGGGATCCAGGTCCACAGCGCGTCCGCCTCCGGCATAGAGGTGCGCGGCGGCGCCCGCCCGACCGTCAGGCAGTCCGCCGTCAGCAACCCGACCGGCTCCGGCATCAGCGTCGGGGACGGCGCGGGCGGCCTCTTCGAGGACTGCGAGGTCGTGGAGGCGGGACAGCCGGGCGTCTCGGTGCGCGGCCCGGCGCACCTGCGCCTGGAGCGCTGCCGGATCCGGCGCTCGTCCGGGGCCGGTCTCTCGGTGACCGGCGAGGGCAGTGCCGTCGACGCGGTGGAATGCCACATCGGGGACATCAGGGGCACGGGCGTGGTGCTGGCCGAGCGTGCCACGGCACACCTCACCGAGTGCGAGGTGTCCGCGACCACGGGCGACGGCGTCACCCTGGACTCCGAGGCGGTGCTGACCCTGACGGACAGCAGGCTCTCCGACGTCCCGGAGAACGCCCTCGACCTGCGCGGCCGTTCGGTGCTCACGCTGGTCCGCACCGGCATCAGCGGCTTCGGGCGCAACGGCCTGTCCGTGTGGGACCCGGGCACGCACGCCGACGCCCACGACTGCGAGATCCACGAGTCGGCCGGGGACTACCCGGCGGTGTGGGTCAGCGACGGCGCCACGGCGGTGCTGGAGTCCTGCCACGTGCACCACGTGCCGGACGCGCTGTTCGTGCTGGACGCCGGGTCACGCGTCGACGTGGTCGACAGCCGCATCGAGGAGGTCCGCGGCTCCGCCGTCTCCGTCAGCGACGGCGCCGCCGCGCAGCTGGACGCCTGCCGGATCCAGGGCGTCGGCACCGGCGCGTGGTTCCGCGACGAGGGCAGCGGCGGCACGGTGACCGGCTGCACCATCGACCGGGCGCGGACCGGGGTCATCGTGACCAAGGGGGCCGACCCCGAGGTCAGGGACAGCACGATCAGCGGCCCGGCCGAGGCCGGCGTCTACGTCTCGGCCGGGGGACGCGGCCGCTTCTCCCGGTGCCGGATCACCGGCTCGGGCGGCTACGGCTTCCACATCATCGACGGCTGCGCGAGCACGCTCGACCACTGCCGTACCGAGCGGTGCTCGCGCGGCGGCTACGTGTTCGCCGAGAACAGCCC
This sequence comes from Streptomyces sp. SBT349, assembly GCF_001083795.1. Lineage (GTDB taxonomy): Bacteria > Actinomycetota > Actinomycetes > Streptomycetales > Streptomycetaceae > Streptomyces. The sequence continues at coordinate 20,968 of NZ_LAVK01000074.1, read as the reverse complement.
GGTGCTCACCGACTGCCAGAGCGACGAGACGACCGCCCCCGGCGCCGACGTCCGCCTGAAGACCGCCGACGCGACGGCGACCGCGACGGCGCGCGAGCGGGCCGTGACCGACGCGGCGAAGGCCGAGGACGCCTCCGCCCCGGACGCGCCGCCCGCGGCGGAGGCCGGTGCCGAGGACAGCCGCCCCTCCGACGAGGTGCTGGCCGACCTGGAGGCCCTGGTGGGGCTCGCGACCGTCAAGCGCGAGGTGCGGGCCCTGATCGACATGATCGAGGTGGGGCGGCGCCGGCAGCAGGCCGGGCTCAAGGCCGCCTCGGTCCGCCGCCACCTCGTCTTCACCGGCTCCCCCGGCACCGGCAAGACCACGGTGGCCCGCCTCTACGGCGAGATCCTGGCCTCGCTCGGGGTGCTGGAGCGGGGGCACCTGGTGGAGGTCTCCCGGGTCGACCTGGTCGGGGAGCACATCGGCTCCACCGCGATCAGGACCCAGGAGGCGTTCGAACGCGCCCGCGGCGGCGTGCTGTTCATCGACGAGGCGTACGCCCTCTCCCCCGAGGACGCGGGCCGCGACTTCGGGCGCGAGGCCATCGACACGCTGGTGAAACTGATGGAGGACCACCGGGAGGCGGTGGTGGTGATCGTGGCGGGCTACACGGCCGAGATGGAGCGCTTCCTCGCCGTCAACCCCGGCGTCGCCTCCCGCTTCTCCCGCACGATCACCTTCGGCGACTACTCCCCCGAGGAGCTGCTGAGCATCATCGACCAGCAGGCCGGCGAGCACGAGTACGACCTCGGCGAGGGCACCCGCGAGGCGCTGCTGAAGTACTTCACGACCCTGGACCGGGGCCCCTCCTTCGGCAACGGCAGGGCCGCCCGCCAGACGTTCGAGGCCATGGTGGAGCGGCACGCGGGGCGCGTCGCGCGGCTGGCCGAGCCGAGCACCGAGGAGCTGACGGTGATGCACCCGGAGGACCTGCCCACGACGCCGTGAACGCCACCGCGGCGTCAGGACCGTTCTCTGGGGGGCGGCGGGCCCGGCAGGGCGACGGCACCGCGCGTCACCCGCCGGAACAGCTCGGCCCGCTCCTCCGCGAACGCCGGGTCGTCCGGGTAGTCGCCGTGGCCCAGGATCGGTTCGGGAAGCGGGCGCCGTAAATTGCGCCCGTAGTGCAGCGGGTCGGCCAGCGGGCCGCGGTCCACGGCCGTTCCCCCGCGCCCGGTCACCGCGACCGGCCCGCCGATGGGGTCGGTGTCCCGCCACAGGTTCCGCCAGCACGGCAGGTCCCCGTGCAGGGAGTGCAGCGCCTCGGGGCCGAAGAACGCGGGGAACCAGCGGCCGTAGAGCCGAGCCAGCGGCGAGCCGTGGGTGAGCAGCGCGATGCGGCTGCGGGTGGCCGCGTCCAGCTGCCAGACGGCCGCGGCGGCGAGCACGCTGCCCTGGGAGTGCCCCGAGATCACCAGCCGCCCGCCGGTCGCGTCGATCCAGGTCCCCATCCGCCAGGAGAGATCGGGAACGGCCCGCTCCGCGTAGCAGGGCGGCGCGAACGGGTGGGCGGCGCGCGGCCAGAACGTGCCGACGTCCCACAGGATGCCGACCGTCCTGCGGGCCCCGGCGTCACGGTAGGCGCGGCGGCCCATGGCGAGGAGGAGGACGACCCCTATGCCCATGAGCCAGGAGCCGAGCGCCTGGCAGGCGTCCACGAGCGCCGCGAGGGCGGCGGGCGCCTCCGCGGCGGCCTCCGAGGGGGTGTCGCCGCTCAGCGACCCGGCCACCGCCGCCAGGCCGAGCACCAGGCAGGCCCCGCTGATCCAGGCGACCAGGGCGGGCGCCGAGTCCGTCAGCCGGGCGCGGGCGACGGCCGCGGCGATGCGCCCGCTGCGGTCGCCGTCCGCCTCGCACGCCTCGTCCGGGTAGCGCTCCCTGACCGTGGGCACGAGCCTGGCCCGTTCCCCGTGGATCCCGAGCAGGGCGACCACGGCGAGCGCCAGGACCACGGCCAGCAGTACCGGGATGGCGGACGCCTCCCAGCTGAGCACCACCGGCGGCCCCGCGATGGTCGCGCCCTCCTCCCCCGGCTGGGCCGAGGGGTCGAGCCAGTCGGCGACGCGCTGGGCCACCCCGCCGGTGAAGACGCCACCGAGGCCGCAGGCCAGCAGCGCCACGCACGCGCCGCCGACTCCGGCCAGCGCGCCCCGGTCGGCGCTCCGCGCCCGCCGGTGCAGCAGCAGCGCGGTGACGGCCACGCCGACCACCAGGGCGCCCTGGACCACGATCAGCACGGGGAAGACGCCGCCGCCCGCCGGGTGACGCCCCTCGGTCGCCCACGCGGGGCGGCTCCAGGCGGTGTGCGTCGCGACCAGGGCCAGCAGCGCCAGCGCCGCCCAGGGCAGCGCGCGGGAGAACGGCGGCTCCGGCCGCTGGTCCGGCTCCTCCTCGGTGCGGCCGTGCCTGCCCTGCTGGACCAGGACCACGACCCACCCGGCCAGCGTCAGCCCGGTCAGCGCCCAGCCCACGGCCGCCGCTCCGCCGTCCCCCTGCGAGCCCCTGTCCTGGGGACCGGTGGCGGTCAGCAGGGCGGCGGCCACGGTGAGCAGGCCCGCGGCGGTGTGGGAGGAGCGCAGCCGGGCGACCAGGCCGCGGCCGTACCAGAAGCCGGGGAGGCTCAGCAGGGCGTCCCCGTTCCCGTCCGCGGCGGGCCGGGGGCGGACGGGCGGCGAGGCGGACTCGTACGCGCTCCAGGTGCGGTGCGAGAGCCACCACAGCAGGACGAGCAACGCCACGGGCACCAGCGCGGCCAGCACCAGGCGGCGCCCCGGCTGGCCCCACCAGCCCCGGCCCTGGGCCAGGGGCTCCAGCCAGCCGGCCTCCTCGACGCAGCCGGCCGAGCCGGCGCACTGCCAGGCGACGAGGTCGATCGAGACGGCGCAGGCCCCGGCGACCAGCAGCACGGTGAGCGAGAGCGCGGTCAGCCGGACCAGGGTGTCGTAGACGCGGTGGGTCCACCGGGGGCCGCGGGTGGCGGGGCGCATCCAGTGGGCGATGTTCACGATCATGAAGGGCAGCAGGAGCAGCCACAGGGCGCGGGCCCCGTTCCCCGAGGTGAGGTTGCACCACCAGTACGCCTCGCGCACCGGCTCGGCTCCGTTCCAGGGCCGGTCGGCCAGGTCGTCGGTGCGGCGGTGGATGCTGGCGGTGGCGTCGCCTGTGACGCGGGTGACGCGGGTGTCCTCCAGCATCTCGGCGGGCGTGGTGCCTCCGACGCCGTGCACGAGCAGCTCGACGGCGGGCTCGGGCGGCGGGCCCGCCGCCTCGCCCGTTCCCCCCTCGTCCGTGGGGGTCGCCCCCCCCGCCGCTCCCTCGGTGTCCATCGCGATCCCCCCGGTCGTCGGTTGCCTTCGTCCCCCTCCTCTCCCGGCGGGACGATCCCGAACCGCCCCCGCCGGGGGGATGTTGGGGCATGGGAGGATGACCACTCGGCATGTCAGCCGGCACCCGCGGCGGGGCGAACGGCGCGGCGTGCGGACGGGGTCAACGAGGAGTGGGCGTGAGCGACAACCAGAACCTGCTGGCCGGTCAGCGGCGGGCGCTCATTCTGGACGAGGTGCGGCGCAGGGGCGGGATCCGGGTCAGTGAACTGACGCGCATGCTCCAGGTGTCCGACATGACGGTGCGCCGGGATCTGGACGTGCTGGCGCGGCAGGGCTCGCTGGAGAAGGTGCACGGCGGCGCCGTTCCGGTGACCGAGCGGCGCACGCACGAGCCGGGCTTCGAGGCGAAGTCCTCGCTGGAGCTGTCGGCGAAGAGCGAGATCGCGCGGGCCGCCGCGGCGCTGGCGACGCCCGGCAGCGCGGTGGCGCTGTCCGGCGGCACGACGACGTTCGCGGTCGCCCACCAGCTGCTCGAAGTGCCCGAGCTGACGGTGGTGACCAACTCGGTGCGGGTCGCCGACGTGTTCCACAACGCGCGGCAGGCCGCCGAGGGCGGGCCCGCGCCCGCGCACCCGGCGACGGTGGTGCTGACCGGCGGGGTGCGCACGCCCTCGGACGCGCTGGTGGGCCCGGTGGCCGACGCGGCCATCAGCTCCCTCCACTTCGACGTGCTGTTCCTCGGGGTGCACGGCATCTCGGTCGAGGCGGGCCTGTCCACGCCGAATCTCGCGGAGGCGGAGACCAACCGGCACTTCATCCGTTCGGCCCGGCGCGTGGTGGTGGTGGCCGACCACACCAAGTGGGGGACGACGGGCCTGAGTTCGTTCGCCTCGCTGGACGAGGTGGACACCCTGGTGACCGATGCGGGGCTGCCGGGCGCCGACCGGGACGAGATCGCCGCCCATCTGGCGGAGCTGGTGATCGCGGGGGACGGCGGCACGCCGACCCGCGTCATCGTCTGACCGCGGCCCGGGAACGGGGGCGTTCCCGGGCCGCCGCACCCGCGGGCTCAGCCGGCGCCGCCCTTGCGCCGGTCCTCGGTGAGCACCGAGAGCCGCGCCCGGTACTCGTCGGCCTCGATCTCGCCCGCCGCGAACCGCCGGCCGAGCAGGTCGGCGGGCGTCTCGCGGCCCGGCCCGCGCCCGCCGCGCCACACGGTGCGGCGCAGCAGCCAGAAGGCGGTGAACAGGATCGCCGCCCATATCAGCGGGAAGAGCAGGAACCAGGGTTCCGGTCCCTCGTCGTGCCAGCCGTTCGCCAGGATCTCCATGGCATCGTCCCCTCCTCGGTTCGTCGCGTTCGGCCGAAGGGTTCTCCCTCGTCCCGTACCGAGCCTCCTCGGGAACGGGCCTCCCGTCGTCGTCCGCTCAGCGGCTTCGGCGCTGCTCCCGGCGGAGTACGGCGGGGGCCGGGCGGTGTCAGTGACGGCTGCCAGAATCGGACACATGAGCGATGAGCCTCCGGGGCGGCCGGGGAGATGGGCGCTGGCGGAGTACGCCGACGGCTCGGTGCGCGTGTGCCCGCTGGACGAGCGGGGGCGCCCGGCGGGGCCGGTGACGGCGGAGCCCGACGCCGCCGCGGCGGTGCGGGCCAGGCCCCGGGTGACGCGGTGGGTATGGCGCTCGACGGCGGCCCTCTATCCGCGCGTGCTGGCGGCGGGCCTGCGGGTGGAGCGGTGCTACGACGTGGAGGCGGCCGAGGCGCTGCTGCTGGGGCACGAGGGGAGCTGGGGGCTGCCCCGGTCGCTGAGCGCGGGATACGCGCGGCTGCGGGGGCTTCCGGTGCCGGAGGACCCGCCCCCGGCCACGGCGGAGACGGCGCAGCCCTCGCTCTTCGCCGCCGGGCCCGTTCCGCTGCCCGCGGGGGCCGATCCGCTTGAGGCCCTGCTCCTCGTGTACGAGGGACAGCTGGAACGGGCGGGCCTGGCGGTCCGGCCCGAGCGGATGCGGCTGCTGCTGGCGGCCGAGTCGGCGGGCACGCTGGTGGCCACGGAGATGGGGAGGTCGGGGCTGCCCTGGCGGGCCGACATCCACCGGGAGCTGCTGACGGAGCTGCTGGGCGAGCGGTATCCGGGCGCGGCCGAGCCCCGGCGGCTGGCCGAGCTCGCCGAGCGGGTGTCCTCGGCGTTCGGCGGGGGCGCGCGGGTCCGTCCCGATCTGCCCGCCGACATCATCCGGGCGTTCTCCCGCGCCGGGATCACGCTGTCCTCCACCCGGGCCTGGGAGCTCAGGGCCGTCGACCACCCGGCGGTGGCCCCGCTGCTCGAATACAAGCGGCTGTACCGGATCCACACCGCGCACGGCTGGTCGTGGCTGCGGTCCTGGGTGCGGGACGGCAGGTTCCGCACGGAGTACGTCCCCGGCGGTGCCCCCTCGGGCCGGTGGACCACGCACGGCGGTGGGGCGTTGCAGATCCCGCGGGCGGTCAGGCGCGCGGTGGTGGCCGACCCCGGCTGGCGTCTCGTGGTGGCCGACGCCGACCAGCTGGAGCCGCGGGTGCTGGCCGCGATCTCCCGCGACCCGGGCCTGATGGCGACGGCGGGCGGCGCGGACGACCTGTACACCGCGCTGTCCCTCCGCGGCTTCTCCGGCGACCGGGCGGCGGCCAAGCTGGCGCTGCTCGGCGCGATCTACGGGCAGACCTCGGGCGAGGGCCTGCGGCACCTGGCCGACCTGCGGCGGCGGTTCCCCGCGGCGGTCGCCTGCGTGGACGATGCGGCGCGGGCGGGCGAGGAGGGCCGCCTGGTGCGGACCTGGCTGGGCAGGACCTGCCCGCCGGGCGACCCGGACGCCCGGCCGGGGGCACCGGCGCGCGCCAGGGGCCGCTTCACGCGGAACTTCATCGTCCAGGGCAGCGCCGCCGAGTGGGCGCTGCTGATGCTCGCGGCGCTCCGCGCGCTGCTGCGGGACATGCGCGCCGAGCTGGTGTTCTTCCAGCACGACGAGGTGGTGGTGCACTGCCCCGAGGAGGAGGCGGAGGCCGTGGCCGAGGCGGTGCGGGCATCGGGCGAGGCGGCGGGCCGCCTCACCTTCGGCACCACCCCGGTGCGGTACCCGTTCTCGACAGCCGTGGTGGAGTGCTACGCCGACGCGAAGTGAGACGGCACTCCACGCAGACCCCGAACGCCGCCCCGGCCACACGGACCCACCGCAAGGCCCCCCGCACCACAGACACCACCGCCAACGGCGGACCGCAAAGCCCTCCACACCACGGCCACCACCACACCCGCCCGCAGGCCACACACGGCCTGCCCGCAGGGCACCCGCACCACGGGCAACACCAGCCACGACCCGCCCCGCAGGCCACCCGTACCGCAGGCAACACCGCACACGGAGCGCACCGCAAAACCCTCCGCACCGCGGACCACCCGCCCGGAGGGCACCCGCACCACAGAGCCCGCCGCACACGGCCTGCCCGCAGGCACCCGCACCGCGGACAGCGGCACCGCACATGCCGCCCGCAGGGCACCCGCACCACGGAACGCGCCGCACACAGCCCCGCCCCACGCCACGGGTGACACCGCACACACCGCCCGCAGGGCACCCGCAGGGCACCGCAGTTGCTCTCAGGCGATGTGGGCGAGGGGGGTGTCCAGGCCTGCGGTGAGGCCGTCGGAGACCAGGGCGGCGGCCGTGGCCAGGCGCCCCGCCGCCTCCACGGCGACGGGTCCGCTCACGATGAACGGCACGCGGACATACCCCTCGAAGGCGCCATCGAGCCCGAACCGCGGCCCCGAGGCGACGCGGACCCCGGCCCGCTCCCCCGCCTCCGCGACCCGTGACCCGGACAGGCCGCCGGTCCGCACCCAGAGCGTGATCCCGCCGCGGGGAACGGCGAACTCCCAGTCGGGCACGTGCTCCCGCAGCGCCGCCACCACGTCCGCCCTGTTGTCGCCGATCTCCGCGCGGCGCTGGTCGAGCGCCCGCGCCCAGCCGCCCGAGGTCAGCAGCCAGCACAGCGCGAGCTGTTCGAGCACGGGGCTGCCCAGGTCGGCGCGGGCCCTGGCCGCGACAAGGCCGCGGATCACCTCGGGTGCGGCCCTGACCCAGCCGATGCGCATCCCCGCCCACAGCGCCTTGCTGGCCGAGCCCACCGTGATCACCCCGGCGCCGCCATGGTCGAACGCGGCCACCGGCCTGGGCCGTTCACCCGGGGCGAGGTCGACGCCCAGGTCGGCCATGGTCTCGTCCACCACCAGCACCGTGCCCGCGGCGCGCGCGGCGGCGACCAGTTCCCTGCGCCGATCCTCGTCGGCCAGCGCGCCCGTCGGGTTCTGGAAGTCGGCCATCACATACGCGAGACGGGGCGACGCCTCGCCGAGCACGCGGCGCCAGGCGGGCAGGTCCCAGCCGTCGAGCCCCTCGCCCATGGGGACCGGCACCAGCCGGGCGCCCGCCTCGCGCATCAGCTGGAGCGCGTTGGCATAGGAGGGGTGCTCGACGGCGATCCGCTCGCCCGCGGGCGCGAAGAGGCGGCAGATGGCGCCGATCGCGCCCATGGCCCCGGTGGTGACCATGATCTGCTCGGGCATCGTGGGCACGCCGAGGGCCGTGTAGCGGTCGGCGAGGGCCTCGCGGAGGGCGGGGAGTCCGGCCGGGAAGTCACCGTGGGTGCGGGCGGCGGGCGGCAGCGCCTCCAGGGCGCCGTGGAACGCGCGGGTCAGCCACGGCTCGGGCGCGGGAAGCGCGGCGCAGCCCAGGTCGATCACCGAGCCGACCGACTCGGGCGGCAGCGGGTCGAGTCCGCGCGCGGGCAGCGGGCGCCCGGCCGGGACGGCGGTCCAGCTCCCCGAGCCGCGCCGGGACCGGAGGAAGCCGTCGGCGCGCAGCGCCTCGAACGCGGCGGCCACCGTGGTGCGGCTGACGGCCAGGGCGCCCGCGAGCTCCCGCTCCGCGGGCAGCCGCGCCGCGACCGGCACCCGCCCCTCCAGGACGAGCAGCCTGACCCCGTCGGCGAGCGCGCGGTAGGCGGGTACCTGCGGCGCACTCGCCCCGGCGCCCCTGCCGTCCCGGGAGCCGAGGAGCCGGGCCAGCTGGCCCGCCCCGACCGTCGAGGTCCACTGCGGCATGATCCGAGTCCACCTTTCGCCGATTGGCCCTGGGAATCGCGCCCCTGAGGACCACAGAGTGTCACGCGTCAGGCCAATCACACCAGGGAGGGGTCCTCATGAATCGGTTGCCGAGGCGGCTGGCACAGCTGTACGGCGGCCTGCTGCTCTACGGGGTGAGCGCGGGGCTGATGGTGCGGGCGGGGCTCGGGCTCGACCCGTGGGACGTGTTCCACCAGGGGGTCTCCGAACGCTCCGGCCTCTCGATCGGCATGGTGGTGAACCTCACGGGCCTGCTGGTGCTGCTGCTCTGGATACCGCTCCGCGAGCGCCCCGGGCTCGGCACCGTCTCGAACGTGCTGCTGATCGGGATCGTGATGGACATCACCATGGCCCTGGTCCCCGACGCCGGGGCACCGGCCGTCCAAGTGCCCCTGATGCTGGGCGCGGTGGCGCTCAACGGCCTGGCCACGGGCCTGTACATCTCGGCGGAGTTCGGCCCGGGACCGCGGGACGGGCTGATGACGGCACTGCACCGCGTCACCGGCCGCTCCACCCGCCTGGTCCGCACCGGGATCGAGGTGACGGTGCTGCTGGCGGGCATCGCGCTCGGCGGCACGGTCGGCGTGGGGACCGTGGTGTACGCCCTGGCGATCGGCCCGCTGGCCCAGTTCTTCCTGCGCATCTGCGCAATTCCGGGGACTCGGTCGGGAATGGATTTCGATGACCGGCGGCGGCGGGGTATTCTACGCCTTCGTTCCCGCCGGATGGCCCGTCACCACGAGCCATCCTGTGCGGACGTCGGGTGACATCTCCTGTCAGATGTGACAAACCGGACGCCGGTGGGTACGTGAAGGGGCGGTACGACGGGCGACGTATACCTGTAACGGGAATCTTCACCGCCGACCGGACGTTGACCTGATTGATGATGACAGCGACACCTGTCCTGTGGGCGACCAGCCCGGGAGGCACGATTCATGAGTGAGCGAGCTCTACGCGGCACGCGGCTCGTGGTGACCAGCTACGAGACGGACCGCGGCATCGACCTCGCGCCGCGTCAGGCGGTGGAGTACGCATGCCAGAACGGGCATCGGTTCGAGATGCCGTTCTCGGTGGAGGCCGAGATCCCGCCGGAGTGGGAATGCAAGGTATGCGGAGCCCAAGCCCTGCTGGTGGACGGCGAGGGCCCGGAGGAGAAGAAGGGCAAGCCGGCCCGTACACATTGGGACATGCTGATGGAGCGCCGCACCCGCGAGGAGCTGGAGGAGGTGCTGGCCGAGCGGCTTGCGGTACTGCGTTCCGGCGCGATGAACATCGCGGTGCATCCGCGGGACAGCCGCAAGTCGGCTTAGGGCACCCGCCGACGTTACGGCCGTCGGCCCTACCACGACCACGATCGGCCAAGGGCTGGGTCACCGGAGAGTGACCCAGCCCGTTTGTATGCCCCGCGCCCGTGGGCGCCGCGTGCGGGGGCCGCCCGTCGGGCCCCGCACGCGTGTCAGGTCAGCGGGGCCCGCCGAGCTCCCCGCCGCCCCGGTCCCGGTCACCCCGATCCTCGGGATCGGTGCGGCCGGGCCCCTTCTCGTCGTCCTCGTCGTCCTCGCGGATGACCTCGCCCCGCACCACCCTGCCGTCCGGCCGCCGCATCCGCGCGCGGTCCCGTGCCGCCCTGGCCTCCTCGAACGCCGCGCCCACCGGGCCCGCCGAACGCCGCACATGGCGCATTCCGGCCCGGCGCAGCAGCGCGGCGGTCGGCGGGAAGACGCAGAGCAGCCCGACGGCGTCGGAGATCAGGCCCGGCACCATCAGCAGGAGGCCGCCGAGCATCGCCAGCCCGTTCCCGCCGCGGGAGGCGCGGTCGTCCTCGGGCGGCGCGCCGCCGGTGCTCACCGCCTCGCTCAGGCGCTGCCAGGCCCGCCGGCCGGCCTGCTTGATGATCACGGCGCCGATCACGAAGGCGGCGACCAGCAGCAGGAAGACGGTCCACCCGCCGGCCGCGTCACCGATCAGGAGCAGCAGCCAGATCTCCAGCACGGCCCAGGCCGCGATCGCCAGCGGCAGCAGCGCGCGCGGGCCCCGTCGCGGCCGGCGCGTTCGGTACGGGTTCGGTTCCCCGGTCGTCATGCGTCAAGTGTGCCTGTCACGGCGGCGTGTACCGAACCGGGCGGCGAGTCCCCACGCGGTGACCCGCCACAGCGCCTCGACGACGATGTCGCGGCTCATCTTGCTGTCACCGTGCTCGCGCTCCACGAAGGTGATCGGCACCTCCGCGACCCGGTGCCCGGCCCTCAGCGTCCGGTGGAGCATGTCCACCTGAAAGCAGTACCCCTGCGAGACGACGTCCTCCATCGCCATGCCCTCCAGCACATGCCGGCGGAACGCGCGGAAGCCGCCGGTGACATCGCGGACCGGCAGGCCGAGGAGCAGCCGCGAGTAGGCGCTGCCGCCGCGCGAGATCAGCTCGCGGTACCTGGGCCAGTTGACGATCCGGCCGCCGGGGACCCAGCGCGAGCCCAGCACGAGGTCGGCCTCGCGCAGCGCGGTCAGCAGCCGGGGCAGGTCCTCCGGCCGGTGCGAGCCGTCGCCGTCCATCTCGATCAGCACGCCGTATCCGCGGTCGAGGCCCCAGCGGAAGCCCGCCACGTAGGCCGCGCCCAGGCCCTCCTTGCCGGGGCGGTGCAGCACGTGGACATGGCCGTCGACGTCCGCGATCTCGTCGGCGATCTTGCCCGTGCCGTCGGGGCTGTTGTCGTCCGCGACGAGGATGTCGCACTCGGGGGCGACGAGGCGCAGGCGCTTGACCAGCGGGGAGATGGTGGCGGCCTCGTTGTAGGTGGGGATGATCACCAGGGCCCGGCCCAGCGGCCGACGCTCACGCCGCACTGCGTCGCTCACGCGGCGCCCTCCTTCCGCCGCCCGGCGTCTCCCGTTCCCTCCGTGTCCCCCTCGGCCGCCGCACCCACCGGGGTCCCGGTGCCGCGCGCGCGGCGGGCGAGGCGACCGCGGACCGCGGCGCCGGCCCACACCAGCAGGCCCAGCCCCGCGAGCGCCCACTCGGGGGCCGCGCCGACCCGGTCGGCCACGGTCCTGTCGTCCCGCAGCGGCAGGTCGGCGGTCAGCACGTCCTGGGTGAACTCCTCGGTCCGCTGCTCGATGGTGCCGTCGGGGGCGACGACCGCGCTGATGCCGCTGGTCGCCGCGGTGACGATGGCACGGCCGTGCTCGACGGCGCGCAGCCGGGACATGGCGAGCTGCTGCTCGGGCTGCCCGGAACCGCCGTAGGTGGCGTTGTTGGTCTGGACGACCAGGGCGCGGGCGCCGTCGTTGACCGTGTCGCGCACGATGCCGTCGTAGGCCACCTCGAAGCAGATGACGTCGCCGAGGCGGGCCGGGCCCACGTCGAGGACGCCGGTCTCCTCGCCGGGGTAGAAGTCCCGCGGCACGCGCTCCAGGCGGGAGATGACCTTGCTCAGCTGGTCGCGGAACGGCACGTACTCGCCGAACGGCACCGGGTGCTGCTTGGTGTAGGAGTCGCCCGGCCCGGTCTCCGGGTCCCAGACGATGCCCTGGTTCTCGACGTAGCCCTCCTCGGTGGGGTGGTCCACCAGGGCGCCGACGAGAACGGGCACGCCCACCGCGCGGACGGCGCCCTCGATCGCGGCGTACGCCTCGGGCTCGCGGTAGGGGTCGAGGTCGGAGGCGTTCTCCGGCCAGATCACCAGGTCCGGGCGCTCGGCCCGCCCGGCGTCGATGTCCTCGGCGAGCCGCATGGTGGCCTCGACGTGGTTGTTCAGGATCATCATGGGGCGGCCGAGGAAGTCCATGCCCGCCTGCTGCACGTTGCCCTGCACCACCGCGATCGAGACGGTGTCGTCGGCGTCGGTGCGCACCGGCACCGCGTATCCGGCGGCGGTGACCGCCGCGGCCAGGCCGACGGCCCCCGCCACCGGCAGCGCCGCGGCCCGCGGCAGGGCGAGGCGGCGCTCGCGCGGCGCGGGCCGCAGGCGCAGGACGACCCAGGCGAGCAGGGCGCCGGTGAGCGCGACCGCGAAGGTGACCAGGGGGGCGCCGCCGAGCGCGGCCAGGGGCGTGAACGGGGTGCCGGTGTTGGCGAAGGCGAGGCGGCCCCAGGGGAACCCGCCGAGCGGCACCCGGTCCCTGGCCCACTCCTGGGCGACCCACAGGCAGGCGGCCCACAGCGGCGAGGCGGGCAGCCGCGAGGTGACGGCGAGCCCGGCGCCGAGCGGAACGAAGAAGAGGGCCTCGATCGCGGAGAGGCCGACGACGGTGTCCCAGCCGATGACGTTCAGCCACTTCAGCAGACCGAGGAAGAACGGCAGCCCCAGCGCGAAGCCGAGCCACGCCCCCTGCCCGGCGCTGCGCCCGTGGGTGAGCACCGACAGCGCGGCCACCGCGGCCAGGGAGAGCGGCCAGAGGTCATAGGGGGGGAACGCGGCGGCCAGCGCGAGTCCGGCGACGGCGGCGGCCAGCGCGGGGCGCCAGGTCGCCCGCGCGGACGCGGCCAGCCTGCGCGTCCGGCCGGGGCGACGGCCACCCGAGCCGGACGCGGACGCGGCGGACGCCGGCGTCCCGGTCAGGGACGGGGGGACGGCGGCCCCGGCGAGCGGCGCGGTGCGGTCGGACCCGCGCGGGCTCGGGCGCACGTCTTCTGCGTCGCTGGCCGTGGTCGTCTCGGGGCCCGATGGCACGGTCGGTCGCCTTCCTGCGAAGCGGGCGATGATGAACGACCGTACCTCGAAGCCGGCGCGAGTCGGCGAGGTGGGGCTGCGGATCGGGACCCGGAGCTCTTCGGTCCGACCCGGGACCCGCTGGCTGCGAGTCGGCCTGAAGCCGTTGTCTACTGAGCGTCCGGGCCCCGCCCCGGGTCGCACCCGCCGACCGGACGAAACCTTCCGCCCCCGTGCCGCAGGCAACTGGACCTGGCTCCCGCTGGCGGAGTGCCGGGGTCGTGGCACCCGCCCTCTGGCCCAGCAGCGTTCGACGGCTGCGCGGAGGAGCGCCGGCCGGACGTCCTGTGGTGGACCCGGCCGAACCTACCCTTGCACGGCGGGCGGCTGTCAACAGGTGTCTGACCTGCCTCTTTCCGCCAAAGGGCCAGGTCAGTGCTGCGCGGGCGGGGCGTTCGACAGGTCGGAGCGCACGTCGTTCGGCGTATGGCCGCGGCGGCGGATCACTCGTTCAGCCGGTCGTACACCGTCCGCCCGCCGACGACGGTGCGCAGGCACTCGGGAAGCGGCGCGCCGGGGGTCAGTTCCGGCAGTCCCGGGGTGCCCGAGCGCGGGTCGGTCGACCAGCGGGCCACGCGGTCGTCCGGCGCCTGGACGACGAGCGCGCCGGTGCGCCAGAGCGCGTAGTCGGCGGGGGCGCCGGGGACGAGGACGCCCGCGTCGTCGCGCCCGACGGCGCGCCAGCCGCCGCGAGTGTGGGCGGCGAAGGCGGCGCGCACGGAGACGCGGTGCTCCGGGGTGCGGTGGAACGCCGCCGCCCGCAGCGCCTCCCAGGGGGCGAGCGGGGTGACGGGGGCGTCGGAGCCGAAGGCGAGGGGGACGCCGGCGCGCAGCAGGCGGGCGAACGGGTTGAGCGTGCGGGCGCGCGCGGCGCCGAGCCGCCGGGCGTACATGCCCTCCTCGCCGCCCCACGCCGCGTCGAACGCCGGCTGCACCGAGGCGGTCAGGGCGTGCGCGGCGAACGCGGCGACCGTCTCGTCGGTGAGCATCTCGGCGTGCTCGACGCGGTGGCGCAGGGCCCGCACCCGGGCGTCGCCCACCCGTTCCGCCGCGGCGGCGACGCCCTCGGTGACGGCGGCGAGGGCCGCGTCGCCGATGGCGTGGAAGCCCGCCTGGAGCCCGGCCTCGGTGCAGGCGGCGACGTGTGCCGCCACGTCCCGGGCGGTGAGATGCGCGGAGCCGGCGTGCCCGGCGTCGGGGTGGTCGGCGTAGGGGTGGCACAGATGCGCGGTGTGCGAGCCCAGGGAGCCGTCGGCGAACAGGTCGCCTCCCGCGCCGACCGCGCCGAGGTCCCTGACGCGCTCGGCCTCCTTCGCGGACGTGACGAGTTCGCCCCAGTAGCCGAAGACCCGGGGGCCGGGCTCGGCGGCGGCGCGGGCGAGGAGCCGGGTCAGGTCCTCCTCGCTGGAGATGTCGGGCCCCCCGCACTCGTGGAAGGACCCGATGCCGAGGGACGCGGCGCGGGCGCGGGCGGCCCGTTGCGCCGCGGCGCGCCGAGTGGGGGTCACGGCCTCGTCGGCGGCGCGGCGGACGGCGTGGTGGGCGGCGTCGGTGAGCGGGCCCGTCGGGTGGTACCCGGGCAGCGCCCGCACGCCGGGGACCAGGTCCAGCAGGGCGGTGGTGGCCAGCGCGGAGTGGGCGTCGACCCGGGTGAGGTAGAGCGGGCGCCCCCCGGCGGCGGCGTCGAGCTCCGCCCGGGTGGGTGCGCGCCGCTCCGGCCAGTCGGTGGTGTCCCAGCCGTGGCCGGTGAGAACGCCCCCGGCCTCCGCCGCGGCGGCGTGTTCCGTGACCCGCGCGAGCGCCCGGGCCAGGGAGGGGGCCCCGGCGAGGTCGAGTCCGGTCAGCGCCAGGCCCGTTGCCGTGGTGTGCACATGCGCGTCGGTGAACGCGGGGGTGACGAGGGCGCCGTCCAGGTCGACGACCTCGTCGGCGCCGGGCGCGAGCGCGTCGGCGGCGGACTCGGAGCCGACCCAGGCGACGCGGTCGCCGGTGACGGCCATGGCCGTGGCGAACGGGTCGGCGGGGGTGTGGACCTCGCCGCGGCGCAGGAGCACGGTGCGGGGCGGATCGCCCGGGGTGGTGCGTACGGTCATGGGGGCCAGTCTCCCGGCCCGGCGGGAGAGCGGACGACGGGCCCCGCGCTCCGGAGGCGCCCCGCGCTCAGACGCGGGGCGGGCGGGACTCGTAGGGGGTGGAGAGGACGACCGTGGTGCGGGTGGAGACGCCGGCCAGCGTGCGGATGCGGCTGAGCAGGTGCTCCAGCTGGGCGGGGGTGGCGACGCGCACCTTGAGGATGTAGTTCTCGTCGCCGGCGACGCTGTGGCACGCCTCGATCTCGGGCACTCCGGCCAGCCGGTCGGCGATGTCGTCGGGAGCGCTGGGGTCGAACGGCTTCACCGAGATGAACGCGGTGAGCGACAGCCCCACGGCCTCGGGCGCGACGATGGCGGCGTAACCGCGGATGATGCCGCGCTGTTCGAGGCGACGCACCCGCTGGTGCACGGCCGAGGTGGACAGGCCGGTGGCCTTGCCCAGGTCGGTGTAGCTCATCCGCCCGTCGGTGACGAGCAGTTCCACGATGCGCCGGTCCAGTTCCTCCACGGCCCGTAACCTACCCGGAATGGCGTCGCCGTGACGGGTGCGCCGGGGTGGAGCGGACCGGGCACGGTAGGGCAACGGTTATGTGACGAACGACACAAACACGCGTCCGTGTCCGTTTCCCGTTCACGATTATTCGTTGATCGCGGCGGGCATTGGTTGCTGTGGCCAACGCCATTGTGCCGTCCAAGGGGGATGTTTATGCGCACTGCGAAGCCACTCAAGCATGCCGGAACCGACGTGTTCGGCGTCGAGTCCGACATGGAGGCCGAGTTCGCCGACGAGGAGGGGGACGCCGACGTGGTCCGGGTCGTCTGCCCCGACTGCGCGCGGCCGATCGCCCTGGCCGGGCCGGACGAGGAGATGCCTCAGCACGCTCTCTGCCCCACCCCGTGGAACCCGTTCGGACTGACGCTGTGTCCCGGCTCGGGCCGGACCGTCTCCGGCACCGGCGCCGCGCGCGTCCCCGACGCTCCGGACGGTGGTGACGCCACGGCGCCGGGGGCCCTGCCCGAGGGCCTCGACTGGCGGCTCCAGCCCTTCTCGCACGCCGCGGCGTCCGGCGCCGGCATGCGCCAGGCCGCTTGACCGACCGCCGTCTAGGGCGTCTCCACCAGGTGGCGGGCGATGACCGTCCGCTGGATCTGGTTGGTCCCCTCGACGATCTGAAGGGCCTTCGCCTCTCTCAGGTACCGCTCCGCCGGGAAGTCGGCGGTGTAGCCGTACCCTCCGAGCGCCTGCACCGCGTCGACGGTGACCCGCATCGCCGTGTCGGAGCAGAACAGCTTGGCCATCGCGGCCTGTTGGGCATACGGCTCGCCCGCGTCGCGCAGCCGGGCGGCGGCGAGATAGAGGGCCCTCCCGGCCTCGATCCCCGTGGCCATGTCGGCGAGCATGAACCGCAGCCCCTGGAAGTCCGCGACGGGGCGCCCGAACTGCTCGCGCGCCGCGGTGAAGGCCAGGGCCTCGTCAAGTGCCGCCTGGGCCACGCCGATCGCGCAGGCCGCCATGCCGAGGCGGCCCGCGTCCAGGGCGTCCATGGCGATCCGGAAGCCCTCCCCCTCCGCCCCGACGCGGCGCGCGTCCGGAACGCGCACCCCGTCCACGTGCACCTGGGCGGTGGGCGATCCGGTCAGGCCCATCTTGCGCTCCGGCGCGGCGGCGGACAGCCCCGGCGCGTCGCCCGGCACCAGGAACGCGGTGATGCCGCGGGGCCCTTCCTCGCCGGTGCGCGCCAGCACGGTGTAGAAGTCCGCGACGCCGCCGTGCGTGATCCACGCCTTGGTGCCGGTGATCACCCAGTCGTCGCCCGCGCGGACGGCACGGGTGCGCAGGGACGCCGCGTCGGAGCCGGAGCCGGGCTCGGACAGGCAGTAGGCGCCCAGTTGCCCGCCGACGAGCATGCCGGGCAGGTGCTCGGCGCGCTGCTTCTCGGTGCCGAACCGGGCCAGGGCGTGGCAGGCGAGCGTGTGGACGCTGACGCCGAGCCCCACGGTGAGCCGGGCCGAGGCGAGCTCTTCGAGGACCTGGAGGTAGACCTCGTAGGGCTGGTCGCCTCCGCCGTACTCCTCGGCGAAGGGCAGCGACAGCAGCCCGGCGGCGGAGAGCCGCGCGAAGAGGGCGCGGGGGAAGGTCCCCGCCCCTTCCTCCGCCGCGGCCAGGGGCCGGATCTCGCGCTGGGTCAAGTCGCGGACGAGCGCCAGCAGATCGCGGGATTCCGGGGTGGGCAGGGGGCGCCGCACCGGGCGGGCCCCGTCGAGGATGATCATCGCGTTTCCTCCCTGGGGTGGTCGGGGGTCACACGTCAGAGCCGCCGGGTCGCGGCGGCCTGGTGTTTCGGATGGGGTTCAGGAACCACACCCCGAACCGTCGGAGTCGACCGAGGTCGGGCTGCCTTCCGGGACGAGGGACGTCGTGTGCAGAACGACGGGCTCCATGCCGAGGTTACGGCCGAGGGGTGGGTGGCCGGGACCCGGGGGTTCGATCATGACGGCGCCGACCGGTGGGCGCGCCGCGGATGAGGGTGGTCACCCGGCGCGTCGCCCCGGTCCCGCCGTCCCGCGGCGGGGCCGCCTGCCGCGCGCGGAACGCGGCTCCGGCCGGGTGGCCGGGGCCGCGCGTCCGCGCGTCGTCAGCGGATTCCCACGGAGGCGAGCGCGTTCCGCTGCGCCGCGGTCAGGTTCGTGGGGAAGTACAGGTAGCAGACGCCGCCGGTGCCGCTGCTGACCCCGCCGGCTTCGTTGTACCGCTGGGTGCGGAGCCAGATGTTCTCGAACTGCCGTCTGGGATAGACCCGGCGGACCACGTCGTTGCTGTCGCTGGCCGGGTCGTTGGCGATGACGTCGCCGTCCTCGGTGAAGCCGATGACCGTCATCAGATGCCCCGAGGTGCCGTAGCCCGCGCCGTCGAGCTCGGCCTCGTAGAAGGACTGCGAGGTGATCAGCGGGATCCCGGCCGCGACCAGGCGCTCGGCGTCGGTGAGGGTGGCGATCCGGGTGACGACGGACTGGATGTCCTGGTAGGTGGCGGCGTAGGCCGCGTTGAACGGCCAGTTGCCGCACCCGTTGTACTGGTAGTCGAAGGTGTGACGCGCCGCGTGGCAGACCTGCGGGTCGTCGTAGTCCGGGTTGACCCACTCCAGTTGCTCGGGGGTGGGGCGCCGGCCCCAGGACTCGATGATCATCTGCGAGGAGGTGGGGCTGCACCATGCCTCGCCGCCGTTGTCGTACTCGGGGTAACGGCCGATGTGCACGTTCTGCGAGTACGGGGGAACGGTCAGCTCGACGCCCGCGCCGGGTCCGGGGGCCGTCGCGGGCACCTCGAACCGGGCGGGCACGTCGGAGGTCATCGCGCCCAGCCGCCACACGGTGGGCGTGGCCGCGCTGCCCGGGGCGCGGTGCAGGGTCAGCCTCAACTGGTAGGAGGCCAGGCGCACATCGCCGTCGGTGTCGTCGATGGCGAAGGTGTCGGTCCAGATGCTGCTCGTGCCGTCGCCCTGGTCGTCCACCGAGGTCCGGCGGATGTCGGCGTCGCCCGCGGCCCAGATGCCCAGCGTGTACCAGGGGGTGTGGGACCCGTCCGTGTAGATGCCGATCATCTCGATGCGCAGCCAGGTCCCGGCGGGGGTGTCGGCGTTCCAGGAGGCGATCAACTCGCCGGCGGGCGTGGCGGCCTCGTGGTCGGGGGAGAGCCAGGTGGCGTACTCCCAGCCGGTGGTGGTGCCGGTGTGCGGGTCGGCGTACTCGACGGTGCCGACGGGCTCGCCGATGGTGATGCCGGGCCTGGCGCCGGTGAGCACGGTGATGCCGTCGCCGTGGCCGGCGTTCCAGTCGGCGGCGGAGGTCCAGACGGCGTTGTCCACGGTCGACGCGGCGGAGGGGCGCGAGGGCCGCCGGCGGGCGCCGGCGCCGCCGCCGTCCGCCGACGCGGAGGAGGCGGAGGCGGAGTACGAGGCGGTGGAGCCGACCGCGGCGGCGACGGCGGCGGCGAGTACGGTGCGGCGGGGCGTCGAGGTCACGTATGCGTCTCCCGGTCGTGTCCGGCGTGCGCCGGGTGGGGGCTGGCACGGCAGGCAACCACTATCTCCGGTCACGATGCTGACGACCAGTAAGTGACCGGGAACGCGCGGAAACAATATTGGTGTCTACCAGTGACGACGTGAGGGTGACCGCGATGATCTCCGCCGACGACGACGGGCTCGCCGGGCTGCCGGCCAGGCTGCGGGCGCTGCCTCCCTCCTGCGGGGGGACCCGGCTGATCGGGATCGACGGCCACGCCGGCTCGGGCAAGTCCACGCTGGCCGACCGGCTCTCGGCCGCGCTCGGCGGCGCGCCCGTGGTGCGCCTCGACGACTTCGCCACGCACGACGCGTTCTTCGGCTGGACCGGGCCGCTGACCCGGCTGGTGCTGCGCCCGCTGGCCGAGGGGCGGCCGGCGCGGTACCCGGTCTACGACTGGGAACGGCGGGCCTTCAGCGGCACGGCGGTCTTCGAGCCGGCCCCGGTGGTGCTGATCGAGGGCGTCGGCGCGGGGAGGCGGGACGTGCGCCCCTGGCTGGCCTGCCTGGTCTGGCTCGCGGTGCCCGCCGCCACGGCGTGGCAGCGCGGGCTCCACCGGGACGGACCCGGCCTCGACGCGTTCTGGCGCGAGTGGCGGGCGGCGGAGGCGCGGCACTTCGCCGAAGATCCCTCCGAGCCCTTTGCGGATATCCTGATGGAGCCGGGGGGTGGTCACTACCGTGCCCGCTGAAGCGGCCCTCCCCGTGCGGGGGACAGGCGGCGGAAGCCCGTTGTGGGGGTCGTCATGAATTCTGGCGCTCGCGTGCTGCGCGATCCGCACCGTCCTGACACCGGGGCCGATCTGGCGTGGCTGCGCGGCGTGGACGCCTACACCGCGGCGGCGTACCCGGAGGCGGAGGAGGAGTTCCGGGCGGCGGTACGCGAGGACCCGGGGATGGCGGACGCCTGGCTGGGGCTGCACGCGCTGCGCAGCGACGTGCCGGCCGCGTTGCGCCACATGTACCGCAACCGCACGCGTTTCGGCGAGCAACGCACGCGGCACGGCCGCCCGTTGAGCTCCTGGTACTGGCTGGGGTGGTGGGTGCAGCCGGTGCTGGAGACGCCGCGGGACCTGCTGCTGGCGCACGCCTCGCAGTTGCTCGACGGGCGGCGGATGGCCGAGCTCGACCGCGCGCTGGCCGAGTGCCCCGCGCCGGAATCCGACCCGTACGCGCGCTTCCTGCACGCCTGCCGCTGCTATCTGTCGAAGGACTGGGAGGGGCTCTACCGGTTCACCGCCTCGCTGACCGACGACCCCCATCTCGGCGTGGAGGCGGGCCTGTTCGCCGGGATGGCGCGGGTGCGGCTGGACATGTTCGACCAGGCGGAGCCGCTGCTGACGGCGGCGCTGATGCGGTGCCGCAGCGAGCAGCCGCAGCGCAAGGAGCTGCGGTACTGGCTGGCCCGGGCGCGGGAGGGCAGCGGGCGCAGCGCGGCGGCGATCCCGCTCTACCGGGCGGTGCACCATGTGGATCCGGAGTTCATGGACACGGGGGTGCGGCTGACGGCCCTCGCGGCGGAGGATCCGGAGTCCGCGCTCATGCCGTCGCCCGAGGACGCCGCGGAGGGGCCGCGGACACCGGGGGCGG
>NZ_LAVK01000073.1 GCF_001083795.1 Streptomyces sp. SBT349 | reverse complement strand
GATGTTTTTTTTTTTTCAAGCAAAAGACGGAATACGAGATGCGCCTTAGTCTGTGGGCCTCGGAGATGTGTAAAAGAGAGCGGTGCCGGACAGCAGCAGCCCCGCCGAGAACGCGGATATGCCCGCCACCACGGGGCCCAGGGGTCCGCGCCGGTCGCACCACTGCCCGGAGACCACCATGCCCAGCAGGCTGGTGGTGAAGAACGCCGAGAAGGCGAAGGCGTACAGCGCCAGCCCGTCCAGCGCCTCGGCGGCGGCGGGCATCGCCGTGCCGACCGCCATGGCCTCGAACGCGATCAGCAGGATCGTGCTGACACAGCCCAGCGTCAGCGCCCGGTACGCGGGGCCCAGCACGCCCCCGCGCCCGCCGCCGGCCGATTCGGTCGTGGTCGCGGCCGACGGCGGTGAGGGAGGGGAGGCGGCATCGGTGTCAGTCTCGGCGTCGGTCATGGTGACACCGTAAGGAGCGAACCGGCGCCACGCCTATGGACCGGAACCCGGGACCCGCTCCGCCCTTGGTCGTAGGCCGGCCGGCGACCGCCCCGCGCGACCCCGCCCTACGAGGCCCCCACCGCGGCCTGCGGACGGATCGGCAGCCGGTTCACCGGGCGGCCCGTGGCCGCGCGGACCGCCGCGGCCACCGCCGCGGGCGCCACGACCAGCGGCACCGAGCCGGCCGCCTTGGCGCCGAACGGCGCCACCACGTCCCGTTCCTCCACCAGCCGCACGATCCGCACGTCGGGCGCGTCCAGCGCGGTCGGCAGCGCGTACCCCGCGAGGTCGGGGCGGCGCACCATCCCGCGGACCACCCGCAGGTGCTCGGTGAGCGCGGCGCCGATGCCCTGGGTGACCCCGGCCTCGATGCGGGCCCGCAGCTGCCGCGGGTTGAGCACGCGGCCGACGTCCTGCGCGACCGCCATCTCCACCACGCGGACCGAGCCCAGCTCCACGTCCACGTCCACCACCGCGCGGATCGCGGCGAAGGCCAGGCCGACGAACGCGTCCCCCTGGCCCGTCTCGTTCAGCGGCTCGGTGGGGTGCGGGCGGCACTGCGCGGTCGCCCACAGCTCCTTGCCCTCCAGCGCCTCGGCCACGGTGGTGCTCAGCACCCCGTCGTAGGAGGTGATCTTCCCGTCGGCGATCGACAGCAGCTCCGCGGACATCCCGAACGTGGCGGCCAGCGGCTGGAGGAGCTGGGTGCGGACCATCTTCGCGGCCCGCTCGACCGCGCCGCCCGAGACCCAGGTGTTCCTCCCCCGGCAGCCGGGTCCGGCCGGCGGCTGGTCGGTGTCGACGGGCGCCACCTGCACCTCGTCCACGCCGAGCACGTCCTGGACGATCTGCCGCGCCAGCGTCGCGAAGCCCTGCCCGGTCTCCACGGCGGCGCACAGGACCGTGGCCGTCGTGCCCTCGACCTTGACCGTGGCCGTGGACACCTCGTCCGTTCCCTCGGCGCCGAGCATGTGCACCATGCCCAGCGCGTACCCCACGCCGCGCCGCACGGAGCCCGGGTCGGCGGGGCCGTCGGGGCCGCCGGGCAGCAGCCAGTCCTCGACCGGGCCGTCCTTCGGCAGCGCGGGCAGCGGCGCCTCGCGGACGGCGGCCAGCAGCTCGGCGACGGGCGCCGGGCAGGTCACGGTCTGGCCGGTGGGCAGCAGGTCGCCCGTGGCCAGCACGTTGCGGGCGCGCAGCTCGGCCGGGTCGATCCCGAGCTGGGCGGCCAGCTTGTCCATCTGCCCCTCGTAGGCGGCGCACACCTGCAACGCGCCCTCGCCGCGCACATAGCCCGAGGGCGGGTTGTTCGTCCGCACCACCCAGCCGTCGACCACCGCGTTCGGCACGACATAGGGCCCGGCGGCGAACGAGACGGCCGCGGCCAGCGCCTCCGCCGAGTCGTCCGCGTAGGCCCCGGCGTCCATGAGCACCTGGGCCTCGACCTTGACGAGCTTCCCCTCGCGGTCGGCGTGGTGCCGGTAGCGCAGCAGCGTGGGGTGGCGGTGGCCGTGCCCGAGGAAGGACTCCTCGCGGGTCGCGGCGAGCTTGACCGGGTTCCCCGTGCGGATGGCCAGCAGCGCGAGCGGGAGCTGGAAGCCCAGGTCCTCGCGGTCGCCCAGGGCGCCGGGGACGCCCGTCACATACACCTTGACCTGCTCCTGCGTCAGGCCGAGGCAGGCCGCGAGCCGGTCGCGGTCGCCGTGCGGGTCGGTGCTGGCCGTGTAGACCTCGACGCCGCCGTCGTGGCGCGGCACGGCGAGGCCCGACTCGACGCCGATCGGCGCGGGGTCCTGGCGGCCGATGCGGTACAGGCCCTCCACGACCACCTCGCCGGTGGCCGCCGGGTCGCCGTGGCGCAGCGGGATGTGGCGGATCAGGTTCCCGTCGGGGTGCAGCGGCTCGGCCTCGAACGCCTTCTCCGGGTCGGTCACCGCGTCGAGCACCTCGTACTCGACCACGACGGCGGCGGCGGCCAGCCTGGCGGTCTCGGGGTGGTCGGCGGCCACGGCCGCGACGGGCTCCCCGTGGTACCGCACCCGCTCGGAGGCGAGCGCGGGCCGGTCCTGCACGGTCCTGCCGAGGCCGCCCTCGCCGGCCACCTCCTCGTGGGTGACCACGGACCGCACCCCCGGCATCCGGGCCGCCTCGGCGGTGTCGATGCGCTTGACGCGCGCGTGCGGGTGCGGGGAGCGCAGGACGGCGGCCCAGAGCAGGCCCTCGGCCCACAGGTCGGCGGTGTACGGATGGGTGCCGAGCACCTTGGCGTCCGCGTCGACGGCCGCCACGGAGGCGCCGAGGCCGTGCGGGGTGTCCCTGACCGGAGCGCCGCCACCCGCCTGGGCGCCGACCACGGTGACGGCCGCCGCGTCGCCGGCCTGGTATGTCATCACATGCCTCCTGCCGGGGGCCCGGCCTGGTGGGGGATGCGCGCCGGCTGGTCCTGCGCGCCCTGGGCCTCGGCACGGGCGGCGCGCTCGTCGACGACGGCGCGCACCGCGTCGAGCACGCCCCGGTAGCCGGAGCAACGGCACAGGTTGCCGCAGAGGGCCTGGCGGGTTTCGAGGTCGGTGGGCGAGTGGTTGCCCTCCAGCAGGTCCGACACGGTCATGGCCATGCCGGGCAAGCAGAAGCCGCACTGCACGTCGGAGGCGGCCAGGGCGCGCTGCACGTCGGAGGGGGCGCCGTCGGTACCCAGCCCCTCGACGGTGCGGATCTCGCTGCCCGCGGCGGTGCCGGCGGGGACCAGGCAGGCCGCCACCAGCCGGCCGTCGACCTGGACCGAGCAGGCGCCGCACTCGCCCTGGGAACAGCCGTCCTTCGCCCCGGCGAGCCCGAGCCGTTCGCGCAGGACGTAGAGCAGGGACTCGCCGATCCACGCTTCGGAGACGGGGCGGTCGGCACCGTTGACGCGCAGGACGTAGGAGATCTCGGGGTGCTCGCTGCGGCTGCCGTCGGCCTCGTCGCCGCCCTGGGCACCCCTGCCTCCCTGGGCGCCGCCCTTCACGCCCTTGGCGCCCTTGCCGCCCGGGGCGTCGGCGACGTCGAGGGCCGTGGCGGACACCGCGGCCTCGGGCGCCGGGGGCCTGGTCGCGGGGCCCGGCTCGGCGGGGTGCGGCTCGCCGCCCTGGGGCGAGGACCACGGAGCCGGGGGGCTCGCCTCGCCGCCCCGCTCGGGCGGCCAGGGGCTGGTCTCGTGCGGTCCCGGGCCGGGCTCCTGCCCGGGAGGGCCCTCGCCGAGGCGGCGACGGCCGCCGGCCAGCGCCGCGGCGCCCTGGCCCATGGCCGCGACCCGCGAGGGGCCGCCTCCGCCCCCGGCCTGGTCGCCCGCGTCGGTCCCGTCCGGGGTGCCCCAGGAGAACGGCATGGTCCACTGCCCGGTCTCGCCCGGGTCGGTGGTGGCCTCGGTGGTGGCGGGCGGCGAGGCGGGCCCGCCGATCTCCGGCGGCTGGTACCCGTGGCCGGGGGCGGCGAGCGGCTCGCTCCCCGACTCCCGCGGGTAGCCGCCCGGCAGCTCTATGAACGCGGTCGCCTCCGCGTCGTACTCCCCGCCCCAGCCCGGCATCGGGCCCTGGGCGTTCTCCTCAGGCTGCTGCTCGTCGCTCATCGAAGCGCCCTTCCGAGTCCACGGCGGGCCAGTGTTGCCACGGTACGCCTCATATGCAGGACGGCGGGGGGGAGTTGGGCAGGTTCGCCGCCGTCTTCCGGAGGCGGGGGATCGGGGATGCAGGCCATGCCGACGTAGTCGCCGAACGCGGCCAGCGCCTCGGGGGCGAGGCCGCGCTCCCCGTCCCAGTCCACCAGCGAGGCGACCCAGCGCTCGGCGTCCAGCGGGCGCAGCGGCATGGGGGCCACGGCGCCGACCGCGCAGCGCACCTCGCGGCGGACCGGGTCGAGCACCACGGAGACCGAGGCGAGGGCGCGGGCCGGGCCGGTGCGGCTGGTGGCCTTGAGGAACGTCTGCGGCGCGTGCAGCAGCGGCACCCGTACATGGGCCAGCAGTTCGCCGGGGCGCAGCCGGTCGCGCCCGGCCAGCAGGTGGCTGACGGGGATCTGGCGGCCCTCGCCGTCGGGGCCCGCGACCAGCAGCGTGGCGTCCAGCGCGGCCAGCACGGGGAGGGTGTCGCCCGAGGCGGCGGCGGTGATGATGTTCCCGCCGAGGGTCCCGGCGTTGCGCACCTGCGGCGGCCCGGCGGAACGGGCGGCGGCGGCCAGCGCGGGGATGAGGGCGGCGAAGTCGGGGCGGCTCATCCTCGCGTGGGTCAGGCACGCGCCGAGCAGCGCGTGCCCGTCCTGGTAGGCCCAGCCACGCAGCTCGGCCAGACGCCCGAGCCCGACCAGGGCCGCCGGGCGCAGCAGCCCGGCGTTGACGCCCGCCATCAGGTCGGTGCCTCCGGCGACGGGGACCGCGGCGGGGACCTCGGCCAGGGCGGCGACCGCCTCGTCCAGTGTGGCCGGGAGCGCGACGAGCTGGGCCGTCTGTGGTGCGTGCGGTGCGTGGGTGCTCAATCCAGCTGCCCCTTTCCGGTCGTCCCGGCTGCCGAGCCGTACGGTACGTGCTGGGAGCCGGGACGTGGCCACTCTGGCATATTTTCCAGCCCGGCAGACGCCGGGGTGGCCCGGCCGTCCGCCTGCGCCCTCGGGCACCGGACGAGCACCGCGGCATCTCACACGATCAGGGCATACGCGGCGTTACTTCTTGCCGCCGCCGCCCTTGCCGCCGTCCTTGCCACCGCCGCCGCCGAACGAGCCCATGGACTCGTAGATCTCCTTGCACATGGGGCAGACCGGATACTTCTTGGGGTCGCGGCCCGGCACCCAGACCTTGCCACAGAGCGCGACGACGGGGGTGCCGTCCAGCGCGCTCGCCATGATCTTGTCCTTCTGGACATAGTGGGCGAAGCGCTCATGGTCGCCATCGCCGTGACTCGTCTGCGGCGTGGGCTCGACGAGAGTGCCGGTCCCCGTTCCGCGCTCGGGCTCAAGAGTGCTCATGGGCACCAAGCCTAGGCCCTGCCGGGGCGATCTTCGAGGCTCGGCCCGCGTTGCCGGACACGGTGCATCACGGCTCGAACACGGGGGCGCTCCCGGGACCCGAGGGGCCCCGGGGAGGCGCGGGCGCGAGGAGATCGCGCGGACGGCACGCCCCGTTGAGCGGCTAGTTGAGCGACGGGTCGTCCGGGTAGGTCGCGAGCAGCGCCAGGCTGCCGTGCTGCCGGCGCAGCACGGCGCGCCACAGGCGCTCGGGCTCGGGCACCGAGACGTCGCCCGGCTCGGACTCGACGACGTACCAGGCGCCCTCGTCCAGCTCGCGTTCCAGCTGCTCGGGGCCCCACCCGGCGTACCCGGCGAAGATCCGCAGGCTGCCCAGCTCGGCGGCCAGCACCTCCGGCGGCGCCTCCAGGTCGACGAGGCCGATGGAGCCGTGGACCCGGCGCCAGCCCAGCGGGCCCACGCCCGGCACCACGGCCAGCGCGAGCGCCGCGTCGAGCGCGACCGGGCCGCCCTGGAAGACGACCCCGGGCTCCCCGGCGAGCGCCGCCCACGGCTCCAGCACCTCGGACACGCCGACGGGGGTCGGGCGGTTGAGGACCACCCCGAGGGCCCCCTCGCGGTCGTGGTCGAGGAGCAGGACCACCGAGCGGTCGAAGTTGGGATCGGACAGCGCCGGGGCGGCAACCAGCAGCTGCCCGGTGAGCGAGGACGCCTCGGTCATGAGGCCATGATTCCGCATCCCTCCGGGTACTGGGGAGTGGTGTCCCGGGCCCGCCCCGGGGGGCCGCCGGGGAGCGCGCACTACGATTCCGGTGGCCTTCACGCTCCCTACGTTCAGATCGTGAGTTCCATGAACGACGACGTACTGCTTGTTCACGGCGGCACCCCGCTCGAGGGCGAGATCCGCATCCGCGGGGCGAAGAACCTGGTGCCCAAGGCGATGGTCGCGGCGCTGCTCGGCGAGACCCCGAGCCGCCTGCGGAACGTGCCGGAGATCCGCGATGTGCGGGTGGTGCGGGGGCTGTTGCAGCTGCACGGGGTGACGGTCCGCGGCGGCGGGGAGGAGGGCGAGCTGGTGCTCGACCCCTCGCGCGTGGAGCGCGCGAACGTCGCGGACATCGACGCGCACGCCGGTTCCTCGCGGATCCCCATCCTCTTCTGCGGGCCGCTGCTGCACCGCCTCGGGCACGCGTTCATCCCCGGCCTGGGGGGCTGTGACATCGGCGGCAGGCCCGTGGACTTCCACTTCGACGTGCTGCGGCAGTTCGGCGCGGTGATCGAGAAGCGCGACGACGGCCAGTACCTGGAGGCGCCGCGGGGCCTGCGCGGCTGCCGGATCAAGCTGCCCTACCCGTCGGTGGGCTCGACGGAGCAGGTGCTGCTGACCGCGGTGCTGGCCGAGGGACTGACGGAGCTGTCGAACGCCGCGGTGGAGCCGGAGATCGAGGATCTGATCTGCGTGCTCCAGAAGATGGGCGCGATCATCTCGATGGACACCGACCGCACCATCAGGATCACCGGCGTGGACCGGCTGACCGGCTACACCCACAGCGCGCTGCCCGACCGCCTGGAGGCCGCCTCGTGGGCGAGCGCGGCGCTGGCGACCAAGGGCAGCGTCTACGCGCGGGGGGCGAGCCAGCGCGAGATGATGACGTTCCTCAACGTGTTCCGGAAGGTGGGTGGCGCGTTCGAGGTTGACGACGCGGGGATCCGCTTCTGGCACCCGGGCGGCCCGTTGAACGCCATCGCGCTGGAGACCGACGTGCACCCGGGCTTCCAGACCGACTGGCAGCAGCCGTTGGTGGTGGCCCTGACCCAGGCGTCGGGTCTGTCGATCGTCCACGAGACGGTGTACGAGTCGCGGCTCGGGTTCACCGAGGCGCTCAACCAGATGGGCGCGCGGATCCAGCTCTACCGGGAGTGCCTGGGCGGGACGCCGTGCCGCTTCGGCCAGCGCAACTTCCTGCACTCCGCGGTGGTCTCGGGGCCGACCACGCTCCAGGGCGCCGATCTGGTGATCCCGGACCTGCGCGGCGGCTTCTCGTATCTGATCGCGGCGCTGGCGGCGCAGGGCACGTCGCGGGTGCACGGCATCGACCTGATCAACCGCGGATACGAGAACTTCGTGCGAAAGCTGGACGATCTGGGCGCCAAGGTCGAACACCCGTAGCGGGCCCGTTCCCGGAAGGGAACGGCTCATGGCATGCGAAGAGGTGGCCCCCCGGGCGGGGGGCCACCTCTTGTCGCGCTCATGGGGCCGTCACTTGCCCTTGGCGGCTTCCTTCAGCTTGGAGCCCGCCGACACCTTGACGCTGTACCCGGCGGGGATCTGGATGGGCTCGCCGGTCTGCGGGTTGCGCGCCGTACGGGCGGCGCGGTGGGTCCGCTCGACGGTCAGGAAGCCGGGAATGGTGACCTTTTCGTCCCCCTTGGCAACGACCTCCCCGATGGTCTCGGCCAGGGCCGCCAGCACCGCGTCGGCGTCCTTCCGAGTCACCTCGGCGCGCTCGGAAAGAGCGGCCACCAGCTCACTGCGGTTCATATTTCGTACTCCCGTGTTCATCTTGCCAATGAGGCGTGAGATCGAGGCCGATGCTGCCAGGGCCCACTGACAGTGCCCGGACCCGGGTCTGCCTGCCGTAAACCCCTCGCCCGGATACGCATCCTGCCCCCACCAGTGGCGGGAAGGCCAATCCGGCACCGGCGGGGGTCACACGAAGAGCGCTGCTCGTCTCGCCGGTGACGTTCCCGAGGCTGTGCCTCCCGGTCACCCTAAGGGTCACCCGCGCGGCAGCGGCAACCGACTCGCCTACGCGCCGAAGACGCCTTGCGCGGCTTCGCGGACCGCGCCGGCCACGGCGCCCGACACCCTCTCGTTGAAGACGCTGGGCACGATGTAGTTGGCGTTGAGCTCGTCGAGGCCGACGACGTCGGCGAGCGCGCGGGCGGCGGCGAGCATCATGGCGTGGTTCACGGTGCGGGACTGGGCGTCGAGCAGGCCGCGGAACACACCGGGGAAGACCAGCACGTTGTTGATCTGGTTGGGGAAGTCCGAACGGCCGGTGGCGACCACGGCGGCGGTCTGCCGCGCGATGGCCGGGTCGATCTCCGGGTCCGGATTCGCGAGCGCGAAGACAATGGCCCGGTCCGCCATGGCGGCGACGTCCGCCGCGTCGAGCACGTCGGGGGCCGAGACGCCGATGAAGACGTCCGCGCCCACGACGGCCTCCTTCAGAGTGCCGTGGACGCCCTCGGGGTTGGTGTTGTCCGCGATCCAGCGCAGCGGTGAATCGCCGTCGGCGCCCACCAGATCGGCGCGGCCCGCGTGGACCACGCCGTGGATGTCGGAGACGACGGCGTGCTTGACGCCCGCCTCGATCAGCAGTTTGAGGATGGCGGTGCCGGCCGCGCCCGCGCCCGACATCACCACGCGGACCGCGCCCAGTTCCTTGCCGACGACGCGCAACGCGTTGTGCAGGGCGGCCAGGACGACGATC
Organism: Streptomyces sp. SBT349; assembly: GCF_001083795.1. Classification (GTDB taxonomy): domain Bacteria; phylum Actinomycetota; class Actinomycetes; order Streptomycetales; family Streptomycetaceae; genus Streptomyces. Next base: position 16,971 of record NZ_LAVK01000073.1, on the reverse strand, counting down.
GCCGTGCCGTGCTGGTCGTCGTGGAAGACGGGGATGTCCAGGGCCTCGCGCAGCCTCGCCTCGATCTCGAAGCAGCGCGGCGCGGAGATGTCCTCCAGGTTGATCCCGGCGAAGCCGGGGGCGATCGCCCTGACGATCTCCACGATGGCGTCGGTGTCCTGGGTGTCCAGGCACAGCGGCCAGGCGTCGATCCCGGCGAACCGCTTGAACAGCGCGGCCTTGCCCTCCATCACCGGAAGCGCGGCCTGGGGGCCGATGTTGCCGAGGCCGAGCACCGCGGAGCCGTCGGTGACCACGGCGACGCTGTTGCGCTTGATCGTCAGCCGCCGCGCGTCCTCGGGGTGGGCGGCGATCTGCGTGCACACCCGGGCGACGCCGGGGGTGTAAATCATGGACAAATCATCGCGATTGCGAATCGGATGCTTCGAACTCATCTCGATCTTGCCGCCGAGGTGCATGAGGAACGTACGGTCGGAGACCTTGCCGAGGGCCACGCCCTCGATGCCGCGGAGCTTCTGGACGATCTCGTCCGCGTGCGCGGTGGAACTCGCCGCGATGGTGACGTCGATGCGCAGCTTCTCGTGGCCCGAGGCCGTGACGTCGAGGCCGGTGACCGAGCCCCCCGAGGACTCGACCACGGTCGTGAGCTGGCTCACCGCCGTGCCACTGGCCGGGACTTCGAGCCTGACCGTCATCGAGTAGGAGACACTGGGCGCCGTTGCCATGGGTCGACTTCCTTCACTTTCCTGTTGCCGCCCCCCAAGTCGCTGTCACCCTACGAGAGCTGGGTCCCCGGTGAAAGCCGGGACGGCCGACCGATATGACCGTAACAGGATGCGCGGGGGGACGCCGCCGAGACGGCGGGGAGAACGGGGCGCCGAGAGGAACGCGGCACGTCCGGAAGTCGAGGGCACCGACCCGCCAGCTCGCCTCGCGGCAAGTGGTCGCTCGTGGCGACAATGGTTGGGCCCGGGGGCATGGAACGGGCCGGTGCCTCACCCAGGCTACCGCACTCACGCTCGGGGTCAACCGGTCGCCAAACCGCTGGTCAGGGCGCCACCAGCAGGGCGGGGAGCCCGTCGGGAGCGGCCTCGCCGCCCTTCTCGCCGTCCTGCCGGTCACCGGGCGTGGAGAGCACCGTGAGCCGCTGCGTGGCCCGGGTGAGGGCCACGTAGAGCACCCGCAGCCCGGCCGGCGACTCCCCCGCGATCTCGCCCGGGGCGACCACCAGGGTGGCGTCGTACTCCAGCCCCTTGACCTCCAGGCTGCCCAGCACCACCAGGCGCCCGTCCGCGACCTCCCCGGCCAGCCAGCCCGCCGCCTCCGCCCGGCGGCCCATGGCGACCACGACGCCGACCGTGCCCGGCACCTCGGCCAGCAGGCGCGCGGCCTCGGCGCGCACCGCGTCGTCGAGGGAGCCGCCCCGGGACACGGTCGCGAAACGGGGCGCGACGCCGGTCTCGCGCACCGCGCGCGGGGGGCGCGTGCCGGGGGCCGCGCGCTGGAGAACGCCATCCGCAACACGAGCGATCTCCGCGGGGTTGCGGTAGTTGACGGTCAGCTCGAACCTGCGGCGGGGCCTGGTGCCCAGGGCGGCGTCCCTCTCGGCCGCCGCCTCCTCCGGCGCGGGCCAGGAGCTCTGCGCGGGGTCCCCCACCACGGTCCAGGTCCCCTGCCTGCCGCGCCGCCCGACCATGCGCCACTGCATGGGGGTGAGGTCCTGGGCCTCGTCCACGATGATGTGCGCGTAGTCGGCGCGCTCCCCCTCGCGCTCCGCCGCGTTCCGGCGCGTGGCGGCACGATCGGCGTAGGTGGTCACCTCCGCGAGCCCGGTGAGCTGGTCCAGCGGGTCGGCCTCGCGGGAGCGGGCGGGCCGGGGCGGGGAGCCGAGCAGGGTCCGCAGCTCGTCGAGCAGCGCCACGTCGTGCGCCGAGAGGCCCGTGCCCTCCGGGGTGATCCTGCGCAGCGAGCGGGCCAGCTGCCGCACCTCCCGCGGGCGCAGCAGCCGCCGCGCCCAGCGGCCGAGCCGCTGCTCGTCGGTCATGGCCGCGAGCACCTGGAGCGGGGTGACCTCGGGCCACCAGGCACCGAGGAAGTCGATGAACGCGTCCTCGGTGCCGACGTCCTCGGTGAACGCCTCCCGCGCCTCGGCGGCCAGCGCCGGGTCCGGGTAGCGCGAGGGCGCGCCCGACTCCTGCCACAGGGCGTCGAGCAGCAGCCGCCTGGCGCGGGGGCGCAGCAGGTTGACCGGGGCGGTGCCGCCGAGGGTCTGCTGCCGCACCCGGGCGAGGGTCTCGCCGTCCAGCTCGACCCGGCGGCCGAACGCCACCACGCGCAGCCGCGCGGGCGCCCCCGGCGCCTCCAGCACTCCGCGCGCCGCGCGGGGCAGCACGCGCGCCATGGCGGCCGAGCCCTTGACGCGGGCGACCGCCTGGTCGTCGTAGGAGTCGGCGGTCACGCCGTCCACCAGGTCGCCCAGCGCGCGGATGGCCACCTGGCCCTCCTCGCCGAGCGAGGGCAGCACGCCCTCGGTGTAGGAGACGAGCAGCGGGGTCGGGCTGACCACGAGGATGCCGCCCGCGTAACGGCGCCGGTCCTGGTAGAGCAGGTAGGCGGCGCGGTGCAGGGCGACGGCGGTCTTGCCGGTGCCGGGGCCGCCGGTGACCTCGGTGACCGAGACGGCGGGGGCGCGGATGACCTCGTCCTGCTCGGCCTGGATGGAGGCGACGATGTCGGTCATGCGGTGGCCGCGGGTGCGGCCCAGGGCGGCCATCAGCGCGCCGTCGCCGACCACCGGCAGCTCGGCGCCGTCCCGCAGGGCGCGCAGCTCGGGGCGGAGCAGGTCGTCCTCGACGCCGAGCACGCGGCGCCCCTTGCTGCGGATGACGCGGCGGCGCACCACCCGGCCGGGGGCGACGGGCGTGGCGCGGTAGAACGGCGCGGCGGCCGGGGCGCGCCAGTCGATGACCAGCGGGACGTAGTCGGCGTCCAGGACGCCGAGGCGGCCGATGTGGAGCGTCTCCGCGATCTCCGCGGTGCGCCCGCCGTCCCCGGTCTCCGTCACGGCGTCGTCGGCGGGCTCGACGGAGGTGATGGCGCCGTCGGGGCCGCGTTCGCCGTCCTTGCCCGCGAGCAGGTCGATACGGCCGAAGAGGAAGTCCTCGAACTCGCTGTTCAGCCGGGCGAGATGGAGACCGGCGCGGAAGACCTGGGCGTCCCGCTCGGCGAGCGCCCCCGGGGTGCCCACCTGGACGCGGCGGGCGGCGTCGGCCATGAGGTACTCGGCCTCGTGGATCTTCTCCGTCAGCCGCCGGTAGACCGCGTCCAGATGCCGCTGCTCGTCACGGATCTCCCGTTCCCGAATGTCCAATGCCCGGGCCCCCTTCTCGCTCACGCCGAGGCAGCGGTCCACCGTACGCGACTTCTGCGGCGTTCGCGCGGGTCAGGGCACCACTCGGCGCGTGCGGGGGTGCGTGAGCCGGCGCATTGCGGGGGTTTGGGGCCCGGTGCTCCTCAATCCCCGTACTTCCGCCCGTCGAGCGCCGGGTCGAGGGCGAGCCGGTAGCCGCGTTTGACCACGGTCTGGATCAGCGCGGGCGCGCCGAGCGCGCCGCGCAGGCGGGCCATGGCGGTCTCCACGGCGTGCTCGTCGCGGCCCGCGCCGGGCAGCGCGCGCAGCAGCTCGGCGCGCGGCACCACCCAGCCCGGCCTGCGGGCCAGCGCCCGCAGGAGCGCCATGCCCGCCGGCGGGACGGGCCGCAGCCGCCCGTCGACCACCACGGCGTGGCCGCGGATCTCCAGGCGTCTGCGGGCCACCATCAACGGCTCGACGCGGCTGGGCAGTTCCTCGCAGAGCAGTTGGACGAGCGGGCCGAGCCGGTAGCGCTCGGGGCGGCGCGTGGGCACGTCGTGGGCCTGGAGCGGCAGCGCGGTCACGGGGCCGACGCAGGCGGCCAGCACCCGGCGGCGGAGGCCGGCGAGCAGCGGGTCGAGCAGGCCGCGTTCCTCCGCGCGGCGCAGCAGGGAGGCGGCGGCGGGGGCGCTGGTGAACGTGACGGCGTCCAGGCCGCCGGCCACGGTCGTGTCGATGAGCCGGTCGACGGGGCCGAGGTCCTCGGGCGGCATCCACCGGTAGACGGGGACCTCCACGACCTCGGCGCCCGCCTCCCGCAGCGCCTCGATGAACCCGGGCAGGGGCTCGCCGTGCAGCTGGAGCGCGACGCGCGCGCCGTGCACCCCCTCGTCCAGAAGGCGCTGGAGGACCTCGGCCATGGACTCCGAGGCCGGGAACCACTCCTCCGTGAGCCCCGCCGCGCGCACGGCGCCGCGCACCTTGGGGCCGCGGGCCAGCAGCCGGGTGCCCCCCAGGGTGCGCAGCAGCTCCTCGCCGATGCCCCAGCCGTCGGCCGCCTCCACCCAGCCGCGGAAGCCGATGGCGGTGGTGGCCACGACCACGTCGGGTGCCCGGGTGACCAGCGCCCGGGTGGCGTCGAGCAGCTGGTCGTCGTCGGAGAGGGGCACGATGCGCAGCGCGGGCGCGTGCAGCACTTCCGCGCCCCTCCGCTTCAGCAGCGCGATCAGCTCGTCGGCGCGCCGCGCGGCGGTGACGCCCACGGTGAACCCGTCGAGTGGCCTGATCTCCCGCCGCCCGGCCGGCGCCCCCGCCGTGTCAGCTCCGCACATCCGTTCCGCCCGTCGGTCGTCGTTCTCTGGTACCGAGCCTGTCAACGCGGCATGACGGCCCTGGTTCCCACCGGTTTCCCCGACGTTAAGCGCCCCGCGTCCCCCGGCGCTCACACGCCCGCGTACGCCGGAGCCTCCGCGCTGTCGCCCCCGAGGCCGCGCGCCGGCGCCGCGGCGCCGCCCCGGGCCCCGGACGAGTGACGCAGGTATACGAACCAGGTGACGAACGAGCACGCGGCGTAGAAGGCGAGGAACGCGGCGAAGGCCGCGGTGCCCGAGCCCGTCGAGAGGAACGACTGGCGGAAGGCGAGGTTGATGCCGAGGCCGCCCAGCGCGCCGACCGCACCGATCAGGCCGATGGCCGCGCCGGAGAGGCGGCGGCCGTATGCGGCGGCGGCCTCGCCCGACAGCCCCCGGGCCAGCGCCTTGGCGTGGTAGATGCCGGGGATCATCTTGTAGGTCGAGCCGTTGCCCAGGCCGCTCAGGACGAACAGGCCGATGAAGCCGACGAGGAAGACCGGCAGCGACTCGCCGACCGAGGCGGCGATCACGACGCCGGTGGCCACGGCCATGCCCGCGAAGGTGAACAGGGTGATCCGCGCGCCGCCCCAGCGGTCGGCCCAGGAGCCGCCGAGCGGCCTGATCAGCGACCCCAGCAGCGGCCCGATGAAGGTCACCGCGGCGGCCTGGAGCGGGGTGCGGTCGAACTCGTTCTGGAGCACGAGGCCGAAGGCGAAGCTGTAGCCGATGAACGAGCCGAAGGTGCCGATGTAGAGGAACGACATGATCCAGGTGTGGCCGTCGGTGACCGAGTCGCGGGCGGCGCCGGTGTCGTTGGTGACCGGGGCGAGGTTGTCCATGTGGCGCCAGGCCAGGACGGTGGCCAGCACGATCAGCGGGGCGTAGACGGCCAGCAGCACGCGCGGGCTGCCCTCGCCCGCGGTGGCGATGACGAGCAGGCCGACCAGCTGGACCACCGGGACCCCGATGTTGCCGCCGCCCGCGTTGAGGCCGAGCGCCCAGCCCTTGCGGCGCAGCGGGAAGAAGGAGTTGATGTTGGTCATCGAGGAGGCGAAGTTCCCGCCGCCGACGCCGGTGAGGACCGCGACCAGCATGAACGTGGTGTACGACGTGCCCGGCTCCATCACCGCCCAGGCGGCGGCGGTCGGCAGCAGCAGCAGCGAGGCGGAGACGGCCGTCCAGTTCCGGCCGCCGAACCGCGCCACGGCGAAGGTGTAGGGCACGCGCGCGATCGCGCCGACCAGGGTGGCCACCGAGACCAGGAAGAACTTGCCGGCCGCGTCCACCCCGTACTCGGGGCCCATGAACAGCACGAGCACGGACCACAGCGTCCAGATGGAGAAGCCGATGTGCTCGGCGAGGACGGAGAAGACCAGGTTCCGCCGGGCGACACGTTCACCCGTCTCTCGCCAGAACCGCTCGTCCTCCGGGTCCCAGGTCTCGATCCAGCGCCCCCCTCGGCGGGCGGCGGCGGGCTTGGCGGATGGCATGGCGCCTCCTTCGGTGATCGGGAAGCCGTCCCGCTCGACGGTAGGCAGGCCGCGTTTCCGTCCCGTGCCACCAGGTGACGCGGACGAAACCTCGCCCTCACCCGGCCCGCGCCCCCGCCGTGAGCGCCCGGGGCGGCGCCACCCCGGACCGCCGGGACCGGCGCCCGCGTCGCGTCAGCGCTCCCACCGGCCGGGCACCGGCGCGGGCCCCAGACTGGTGCTCTTGGCGGGCATCCCGGCGCCGCTCGCCGCGCCCGCCCAGATCTGGTCCCAGGTCGGCGGCGGCAGGATCAGCCCCACCTCGCCCGGGTCCGGGTAGCCGCTGGTGTACCGCGGCGCCGGCGCGATGCCCTGGTCCTCGCAGAGCGCCGGGATGAGCACGTGGTCGCTGATGGCCGCGGGCAGTTCGACCCACTCGGGCGGCACCGAGCGCAGCCGCCCGGCCATGGCCACCGGCGAGATCTCCGAGAGGCCCCACGCCTGGCCGCCGCCGGTCAGCAGGAACGTTCCGGGCCGGGGCACGGGCTTGGCGCCCGGCGGGTACGCGTTGACCCGGGCGATTCCGGCCGCCGTCCGCACCGCGCGCTCGATGTCGAGCCCCGGCACCACCCGGTGCGTCGCGTTGAGCGTGAGCGGATAGCGCCGGTGGTCGACGACGAGCGCGAGCAGCCGGTCGGTCACCGCTCCCGGGTGGGCCCGGTGCAGGCGCCGCGCCGCCTCCAGGCGGTGGTGCCCGTCGGCCAGCAGCACGGGCGCGAGCGCCGGCGGGTCGGCCGTCCAGGAGGCGTCGCAGGCCCACAGGCGCTGAACGCCGCCCTCGGGCGTGGCCAACTCCTGGTCGGCGGTGCCCTTGACGGTCTGGTCGATGCACGGCGAGAACGGGCTGAGGTCGGGCGCCGCCAGCAGCAGCGGCTCGATGGAGCCGCCGCGCCGCCGCAGCAGCCGCGCCTGGAGCCGCACGTCGGACTCGCCGACCTGCTGCCGGCGCAGCACGTGCCCGGTCTCGACGCCGTCCAGGCTGAGCGATCCGATGACGCCGCGCTGCTGGATCTCGCCCGCCGCGTCGCGCCGTTCGAGCACGTAGTAGCTGGCGCGGCCCAGCGGCTGGGCCAGCACGCCGTGGAAGGGAAGGAGCAGATCTGTCCGTGGGGCCGGGGTCCCCGGGGGGACCAACGCGGGGAACAGGTCAGGCGGCAGTGTGCTCCTCCTCCTTCGAGGACGGGGCTACCACCACCGGACGCAGAGTGTCCATGGCCTTCCGGAGCACGGCCTCCAACTCCTGAGGGCCGTCGGCGACAGCGGTGACGAAGCCATGTCCGGCGACCCGGCTGGTGGTCTCCGGAACATGGCTGCCGATGGGGACGCCGATCTCCACCCGGGTCACGCCCGGCAGTCCCCGCGCCTCCTGAAAGCCGTCCACGCCTTCGAGAAGGCCGGGCGGCAGCCGCAGGAAACGGATCCCCACGAACCGGTCGGCCGGAGCCGGGGCCGGAGCGGGAAGTCCGAGCACGGTGGCGATCGTCAGAGCCGGGATGTCGGTCCCGGCGGACAGCAGCAGGTCGCTGATGTGCGCGCTGCCCGGGTGGGCGTGCGACTCGACCAGCCGGGGGCCGCTCCCGGTGAGGATGACCTCGGTCTGGGAGGGACCGCTGCGCTGCCCCGCGGTGTTGAGCGTGGCCTGGACCAACTCGTGGATCCGCTCGGTGGTTTCCTCGTCGAGATCCGCCGGCAGGTCGTAGCCGGTCTCCGGCCACCCGGGGGTGCCGGTGGTGTGCTTCCTGGTCACGGCCAGGATGGTGTGCACTCCGGCCTGGGAGTGCGCCTCCACGCTGTACTCGGGCCCTTCGAGGAACTCCTCGACGATCAGCGCGGGTTCGGGAGGAAGATCGGCGGCCAGGAGCGCCGCGTCCGCCGCGGCGCGCAGCAGATGGACGTCCTGGCCGCCGAACCCGGTACGCGGCTTGGCCACGCACGGGAAGCCGACGCGTTCGGCGACGGCTGCGAGGTGCGAGGCGCGGTCGCAGTGCTCGAACCGGACGGGGGCACCGGTGAGCTGGTTGACCTTGCCGCGCAGGGCAGCCTTGTCGGTGAGGTACGCGACGGCTGCATGGGGGTTGCCCGGGAAGCGCAGCGCCTCGTTCGCCCGTGCGGCGACCAGTGCGCTCGGCTCCGCGAACCCGAACACCGAGACCCGGTCCGAGAGGTTGGCGAGGTGCCCGATGGCCATCATCAACCGGGGGTGGTCCCCCCAGTCGACCGTGAGGGCCAAGTCGGCCGCCGCGGCAGCCTCCCGAACGTCGGGGAGGGCCAGGTCGGGTGACAGCACCAGCGTGCGCGCGCCGATACGGCGGGCCGCTTCGACCTCGGCGGGCCGCGGGCTGAGCAGGACCGCCAGAGGAGTCTGGGGCGCCATGGTGCCGCCTCCTCAATCCTTTAATCCTGGGGGCGTTGCCCGGACGGCTGCGAGGGCATCGGATGGGCTGTCAGCGGGGGTGTCGCTCGGTGTTCCGGGTCACCACCACACGTTGCCGGTCGAGGCCGCGGCAGCGGTGCTCTCGTCCGCGGAGCCCGACAGCTGGGCGGCGGCGAATCCGGTCGAGGCGGCCGCGATCACGAGTGCGGCGACAACACTCAGAGCGAACTTCTTCACAGTTTCCCTCTTCCGTGTCCACAGAGGCGAACATGAGTGGCATGGTGACCCCCATCATGCTCACGAGCTTTCACGAGGAAGTCGATAGCGTCGCTGTGGCATCATCTCGCCTGTCAGGTTGACGCCAGGGGCTGGCCGATGTCGTTCAAGGAAGAAGAGCGTGCACGAATCCGGCGAAATAGACGCAGCGGCCACCAGAGTCTACCGCCTCCGTGTGATCCATCCCACGGACTCGGTGGAACAGATCGCGGCACGGTCCGGCCTGAACGCCGAAGAAGTGAAGGACGCGGAGTCACGGCTCTTCGCCCTCGGCCTCCTGCGGTCCTCGCCCGGCGGCGGCCGGGTCGCGATCAGCCCCGAGAGCGCCGCCGACGCCCTGCTCGCCCCCCTGGAAGCGGACATCCTCCAGCGCCGCATCGCCATGGCCACCACCCGGGCGCGCCTGCACTCGCTCTCCGGCGACTACCTGGAGGCGCGCAGCCTGCGGTCGGCGAAGAGCAGCGTCGAGGTGGTCGAGGGCATCGACAACATCCGCGCCGTGCTGGACGACCTGGCGCGCACCTGCATGACGGCCCTGGACGCGATGCTCCCCGGCCGAGTGCCGGAGGAGGCGGTGCGCGCCGCCACCCCGCTGGACCTGGAGACCCTGGAGCGCGGCGCCAAGGTGCGGCAGCTGTACCAGCAGACGGCGCGCGGGCACTGGCCGACCGTGCAGTACGCGGAGACGCTGGTCGGGGCGGGTGCGCAGGTACGGATCACCAGCGTGCTCCCGGCCCGCGTGCTGATCTACGATCACAGTTGTGCCGTGCTCCCCATCGACCCCGGCGACACGGCGGCGGGCGTCGCGCTGATCCGCGACCCCGCGGTACTGAGCTTCCTCCAGCAGCTCTTCGAGCACTACTGGGACAGGGCGCTGGAATTCTCCGAAGCGGAGCGGAAGACGGGCTCGGAGCCGGTCGGCGTGGAGCGGGATGTGCTCCTGCTGATGGCGGCGGGTAAGAAGGACGAGGCCATAGCGCACCAACTCGGCGTCTCGCCCCGCTCGGTCAGCCGGGTGGTCGCGCGGCTGATGGACCGCCTGGACGCGGACAGCCGGTTCCAGGCGGGCACGCGCGCCGCGCTCAACGGCTGGCTCTCCTGACGGTCGTCACCCGCGGCACATCCGCTCCACCCCGCACATCCGCTCCACCCCGCACACACGGTCCACACAGCACTCTCGTTCCATCCAGCACCACCGGTGCGCACGGCACTCCGGCGCGCACGGTACACATGGCACCCCGGCTCCGTTCTCGACCAGAAGGGCAGGGACGTTGTCCCACTCGATCGACGACGAGATCGACGCGGTCACGGTACGGGTCTACCAGCTGCGCGTGACCCATCCGACCGATCTCGTCAGCCAGTTGGCGGCGCGGGCGGGGGTGACCGCCGCGGAGGTCTCGGCGGCCGAGGAACGGCTGGCCGACCTGGGGCTCCTCCAGCAGTCGCCCGGCGGCGGCTGGGTCGCGATCAGCCCGGAGAGCGCCGCCGACGCGCTGCTCGCGCCCCTGGAACAGGACGTTCTCCACCGCCGCATCGCCATGGCCGCGACGCGGGAGCGGCTGCACTCGCTCTCCGGCGACTATCTGGAGGCGCGCTCCCTGCGTTCCGCGGGCAGCAGCGTCGAGGTGGTCCGCGGCATCGACAACATCCGCGCCGTCATCGACGACCTGGCGCGCACCTGCGTCTCCTCGCTCGACGCGCTGGTACCGGGCGGCGGGCAGCCCGAGGCGGCCATCAGCGCGGCGACGCCCCTCGACCTGGAGCTGCTGGGGCGCGGGGTGCGGATCCGGTCGCTGTTCCAGCACAGCGCGCGCCGGCACCGGCCCACCGTGTCCTACGCGGAACGGATCAACGCGGCCGGCGCGCGGGTGCGCAGCGTCGGCGTGCTCCCCTCCCGCCTCCAGATCTACGACCGCGTCTGCGCGGTGCTCCCGCTCAACCCCGGCGACACGGCGTCAGGCGCCGCGCTGGTCAGGGACCCGACGGTGGTGGGCTTCCTGTGCCAGCTGTTCGACCACTGCTGGGACGAGGGCGTGGAGTTCACCGAGGTGGAGGTGGAACGGGGGCCCGAGCCCTCGGGACTTGAGCGGGAGGCGCTGCTGATGCTGGCCGCCGGGCGGAGCAACGAGGAGATCGCCGACCGGCTCGGCCTGGCCCAGCGGTCGGTGAGCAGGCTCGTCGCCCAGCTGATGGCGCGGCTCGACGCGACCAACCGCTTCCAGGCCGGAGTGCAGGCGGCCTCGCGCGGCTGGCTGTCCTGACCCGGCGCCTCGCGCCGCCCGGGGCCGCCTGTGCCCGGGGCCCGGATCAACGGGCCGCGGCGAGCCGTTCGCGGACGGCCGGGACCACCTCCTCGGCGAAGACGTGGGACTGCCGCTCCCGGTCGCGGCTCGGCCAGAACACGAAGGCGTTCATGCCGTGGTCGGTGTACAGGCCGGTCAGCGTGTCCACCCAGTGCGCCACGGGGCCGTTGAACCGGTCCTCCGCCGCCGGGGTGATGGTGCCCATGAGGTTGTAGAGGCGGACGATGCGGCCGGGGTCGCGGCCCGCCTCCCTGGCCGCGCCGTCGATGGCCGCGTTCAGCCCGGGGAGCCGCTCGGGCGGGACATAGGGGCTGGAGACCGACCAGCCGTCCGCCGTGGCGCCGAGCAGGCGCAGGGCCCTCGGCCCGACCACGCCGAGCCAGACGCCGATCTCGTGCGCGGGGCGCGGTCCCGGGCGGGCGGCGGGCACGGAATAGTGGGCGCCGTCATGGGCGTAGGGGGCGCCCGCCCAGGCGGCGCGGATGATGTCGATGGCCTCGCCGAGCGCCGCCCGCGCCTCGCCGGTGGACCGGCGGGGGCCGCCCATCCCGGCGATGGCGTCGGGGAATCCGCCCGCGCCCAGGCCCAGTTCGAACCGGCCGCCGGAGAGCAGGTCGATCGAGGCGGCCTGCTTGGCCAGCATCGCCGGGGGGCGCAGCGGCAGATTGGCCACGTTGGGGAGGAACCGCACCGACTCGGTGGCGGCGGCGAGCCACGTGATCAGCGTGAAGGTGTCCACGAAGTCGGCCTGGTAGGGGTGGTCCTGGACGCCGACGTACTCCAGGCCCGCGGTGTCGGCGAGCGCGGCGATCCGGCCGGCGGCGGGCAGGCCGGCGACGTGCGGATCGACGTTGAGGCCGAACGCGACGGGGCGCGGGGGGAGGGGGGCGGTCATGGTGTGCTCCGGGGTTCGTGTCGCTCGGGTCGTTCGTGTCGTTCGGGCCGTCGTGTTCGTCGTGTTCGTCGTACGTGCCTGGTCAGCGTTCCGCGATGCGGGCCAGGGCGCGGGCGAGGAGGTCCTGTTCCTCGGGGGTGAGCCGGTCGAGCAACAGCTCGCGCACGACCCGCACCTGCACCGGCACGGCCCGGTCCAGCGCGGCCCGCCCGGCGGGGGCGAGGGTGACGAGCACGCCGCGCCCGTCGTCGGGCGCGCCCGCGCGGGTGACCAGGCCCTGCCCCGCGAGCCGGGCGACGAGTCTGCTCAGGGACGGCTGGGTGAGCCGGACGGCCGGCGCGAGCTCCTTGACGCGCAGCCCCGGTGGCGGCGCGTCGCCCAGGCGGACGAGGACCTCGAACTCGTTGACCGCGAGGCCGCAGGAGGCGGAGAGCGCGGCGCCCAGCTCCTCGCTGATCCGGGCGTGCGCGTCGGCGAGCGCGGTGAAGGCACGGGCGCAGGAGGCCGCGGTGTGGTCCACCCGCTACCCCGGGAGCCCGGTGAGGGTGGCCAGGGTCGCGGAGATGTTCTCCTCCTCGTACTCCAGGTGCGGGAGCAGTTCGGCGGCGAGCCCCTTGAGCGCGGCGACGAGCCGCCCCCGGACCGCCGGTTCGTCCGGCCCGCCGAGACCGCCGGCGGCGGCCTCGACCTCGTCGAGCAGCCCCGAGACCCGGCGGTGATCGGCCTCCAGGCGGTCGATCACCGGGCCGAGCGCCGGGTTGCCGCGGCGCAGCGCGGGGAAGAGCATCGAGGATTCGAGGCCGTGGTGGCCGTGGACGAAGCGGCAGTACCGCAGGCAGTTGATCTTCAGCTGCCAGAGCGGACCCTGCGCGGCCAGCGACCTGAGCCCCGCCCTGACCTCGTCCGCCGGCAGCCCGGCGGCCACCCGGTCCGCCAGCCGCTCCACGACCCCGAGGTCGCGGCGGATCATGTCGTGCACCCAGCGGAGCTCGGTCACCAGGGCCTCTCCCCGCGGGTTCGGCACCCCGGGCGGCGGCGCGGTCATCGCGGGGTCCCGCCGCCGGCGCCAGCTATATACATACGCATGCATCTAGTCTACGCCGGGCCCTCCGAACCGCCGGGGCAGACGCCGCCGAGAAGCGGCAGGTCACGGCCGGCGGCGGGCAGCCAGGCGCCGGCGGGGCGCTCCAGCCAGCGCTCGGCCACGGCCAGGCGGCGGGCCGCGGCGGTGAGCGCGGCGAGCCCGGGATGGCTCAGGCCGCGCCGCCAGACCATCGAGACGGGGATCAACGGCACGGGCCCGGTGAGCGGGCGCAGCACCATCCCGGGCACCACGGCGAACACCTCGCCCGCCAGCACGGACCAGCCGCGCTTCCGGACCACCCGGCCGAACTCCGCGTCGCCCTCGATCTTCGGGAACGGCGCGGCCACGCCGATCCCGCGCCCGGCGAACAGCGCGCGGGCGTAGTCGGTCCACTCGGCCGTCTCCTCGTTGCCCGCCGCCGCGTACAGGCTCTCCCCCGCCAGCGCCCGCAGCTCCACCTCGTCGCGCGCGGCCAGCGGATGCTCCGCGGGCAGCAGAACGGCCGCCCGCTCGTAACGGATCAGGGCGTGGCCGAGCCCGGCGCGCAGCGCGGGCGGCAGCCCGGCGACCCGGCCGAACGAGACGTCGAGGCGCCCGGCCGCCACCTCGGCGGCGGCCCTGACCAGGCCGCTGTGGAAACGCGCCACGAACTCGACGTCCGGCGCGGCCTCCCGCGCCGCGGCCAGCACGCGCCGGCCGGTGGAGACGGGGGCCGCGGTGTCCACCACCAGCGGCCGGTCCCCGCGCGCGGCGACCGCGTCACCCAGCTCGTCGTGGGCCGCCAGCACCCGGCGGACCCGGGGCAGCAGCCGCTCGCCCTCGGCCGTGAGCGCCACATGCCGGGTGTCGCGCGTGAACAGGGACACGCCCCACGCGCGCTCCAGGCGCCCGATGTCGCGGCTGAGCGCCTGCTGGGCCACGAACAGCCGGGCGGCGGCGCGGGTGAAGTGCAGGTCCTCGGCGACGGCCACGAAGGCACGCAGCAGTCGCGGTTCCGTGTCATGGGCCACGGGAACCATTCTCGCCCGAGGCGTCGATTGACAACGGATCCGCGTGAATGTGCCCTGATCAGGTGTTGGACGCCGGGGCGGCGCCCCCGGGAGGGTGAGCGCCATGCCGCACTCCCCCGCACGCTCCCCGGCCCGTTCCTCCTACGCGCGGCTGCTCGCCGAGCCGGACGCCCTCGCGTTCACCCTGCCGGGGCTCCTGGCCCGGCTGCCGATGGCCATGTTCGGGGTGGCCGCCGTGCTGATGGTCACCGCGCGCCACGGCTCGTACGCCCTGGCCGGGGCCGTGGTGGCGACCGGGCTCGCCGCGTCGACCGTCGGCGCGCCGCTCGTCGCCCGGCTGGTGGACCGGCGCGGGCAGCGGCGCGTCGCCCTGCCCGCCGCGGCGATCGCGGCCTGCGGCCACCTGGCCCTGCTGGTCTGCGTGGCGGCCGGGGCGCCGGTGTGGACGTACTTCGTCTGCGTGCTGCCGACGGCCGCCACGCCCAACACCGGCGGCATGTCCCGGGCCCGCTGGGCGCACCGCTTCCGCTCGGGGACCCCGGAGGCGACCTCTGCCCGGCACACCGCCAACGCGCTCGAACAGGCCATGGACGAACTGTGCTTCATGGGCGGGCCCGTGCTCGCCGCGCTGCTGTGCACCGCGCTCTTCCCCGAGGCGGGCACGCTGGTGGCGGCGGTGCTCCTGCTCGGCGGGACGGCGGCGTTCGCCGCCCAGCGCGCCACCGAGCCGCCGGTGGCGGACGCGGGCGCGCCGACCGGGCCGGGCCCGCTGCGGACGCGGGGCGCGGTGCCGCTGCTGGCGGCGTTCGTCTGCGCGGGGGCGGTGTTCGGCGCACTGGAGGTGGTGACCATCGCGTTCGCCGACGAGCAGGGGCGACGCGCCTGGGCCGGTCCCGTGCTCGGCGCCCAGGCGGCGGGCTCCGCGGTGGCGGGGCTGCTGTTCGGGCTGGTGGCCGTGCGGGGCTCCGCCCGCCCGCGCTTCGCCGCGTGCACCGCGGCCATGGCGGCGCTGATGACGCTGCCCGCGCTCGCCGCCGGGGCCGGGTCGCTGGCCCTGCTGGCCCCCGCCCTGCTGATCGCCGGGATGGCCACCGCCCCGTCGATGGTCACCGGCATGACCCTGGTCCAGGACACGGCCCCGGCGGGCCGCCTGAACGAGGCCATGACGCTGGCGGTCGCGGCGCTCCTGGGCGGCATAGCCCTCGGCTCGGCGGGCGGCGGCGCGCTCGCCGACGCCGGAGGCGCGGCCCTCGCCTTCTGGCTGCCCCCCACCGCCGCCTGCGCCGCGGCCCTGGTGGCGGCGGCCGGCGCCTACAGGGCCCGCAGGAAGTCCGCCGCGAGCGGACCCGCGTCCCTGCCGCCCGAGCCGCCGTCCTCCAGCATCACCGCGAAGGCCAGGTCGCGCTCGCCGAGGTAGCCGATCATCCAGGCGTTGGTGGACAGTTCGCCCTCCTCGTCGCGGAACTCGGCGGTCCCCGTCTTGCCGTGCGGCGTGCCCGCGAGCCCGTCGAGCGCCGAGGCCGAGCCGTCCGTCACGGTCTCCCGCATCATCGTGCGCAGCGCGTCGACCGTCTCCGCGCCCAGCTCGCCCGCCGCCTCCTGCCGCTCCTGAACCGCGTCGGGCACCAGCACCGGCTGCCGGAACGTGCCCTCGGCGACGGTGGCCGCCACCGAGGCCATCACCAGCGGGCTGGCCTGCACCTGGTCCTGGCCTATGAGCGAGGCGGCCAGCTGGTTCGGCGACTGCGCGACCGGCACGGCCCCGTCGAAGGTGACCGCGCCCACGTCCCACACCGCGCCCACGCCGAACGCCTGGGCGGTGACGGAGAGGGTGTCGTTCCCGAACCGGTCGAGGTTGTCGATGAACGCCGTGTTGCACGACTCGGTGAACGCCTCGCGCAGCGTCGTGTCGGGTCCGAGCTCGAACTCGCCCTGGTTCTCGAACCGCTGGCCCTCCACGGTGGCGTACCGCGGGCAGCCCAGGGTGTCGTCCATGCCGGTACCGCCTTCGAGCAGCGCGGCGGCGGTGATCACCTTGAAGGTGGAGCCGGGGGCCAACTGCCCCTGGAGCGACCGGTTGAACCCGTCGGCCGGCCAGTC
Source organism: Streptomyces sp. SBT349 (assembly GCF_001083795.1). GTDB lineage: Bacteria > Actinomycetota > Actinomycetes > Streptomycetales > Streptomycetaceae > Streptomyces. The sequence continues at coordinate 696 of NZ_LAVK01000073.1, read as the reverse complement.
CGCGGCGGCCAGGACGTTCCCCGTGGAGGGCTGGACGGCGACGATGGAGCCGTCCCGGCCCAGGTCGTCGAGCGCCGCCTCGGCCGCCCGCTGGACGGCCAGGTCGATGGTGGTCTCCACGGGCGTGCCCGGCTCGCCCCCCTCGCGCTCGTGCAGGGTCTCGACGGCGTCGCCCGACTCCCGGTCGGCTATGACCACGGCGGCGGCCGAGGCACCGGCGAGCTGCTCGTCGTACCGCTCCTGGAGCCCCGAGGCCCCGGCGCCCGTCTCCGGGTCGAGCCCGCCCACCAGGGGCCGCGCCGCGTGGGCCAGCGGGCGCGTGTCCTCCTGGAACTGGAGCCCCGCGACGGCCCCGAGCGCCTCGGCGTGCTCCTGGAAGACGGCGTCCCTGAGCGTGACCACCGGCACCGCCTGGTCCGGGTCCGACGCGGCCACCCGGTCGCGCAGCGCACCGGTGTCTATCCCCGCGTCCAGGTCGTCGAGCGCCGCGTACGCCGCGTCGGGGTCGCTGAGCCGGGCGGGCCATATGCTCACGTCCCACACGGTCGAGGGCCCCGCCAACTCCTCACCCCCGGCGGCCAGAACGGGGGCGCGCTCGGCGTCCTCCACGGTGAGGACCAGCGTCTGCCCTTCCGCGAGACGCGGGTGGGCCACGGCCGACTCCCAGCGCACGGTCCAGTCGTCGTCGCCGTCGCC
>NZ_LAVK01000072.1 GCF_001083795.1 Streptomyces sp. SBT349 | reverse complement strand
CGGCAGCATGAGGGAGTCCGTCAGCGTCCCGGCCGAGGCGCCGATGCCGTCCTCGGTGTACATCTGCTCGCCGCGCTGCTCGGCGTAGATCTTGAGGAACGCGTCGTTGAAGGAGGGCTGCGAGCACGCCGCCATCCCCACCCGGAGCGCCTCCACATGTCCTCGCCCACCGCCATCGCCGACATACCGGGAACCACCGCGATCCGCCTCGGGATCGCCCTGCTCGGCACGGTCGGCTTCGCCATCTCCTACGACGCCCTGCGCCAGATGGCCGTCGCCATCCACATCCGCGGACCGCTCACCTACGCCTTCCCCCTCGTGATAGACGGGTTCATCGCCATCGGCGTCGGCGCCCTGATCATCCTGCGCACCGCCCCCCTCCACTCCCGCCTGTACGTCTGGGCGCTCGTCGGCCTCGCCACCGCCACCAGCATCTGGGCCAACGCCCTCCACGCCGTCCGCCTCAACCAGCAAACCCGCCACAGCAACCGCCTGCACCTGGACGACCTCACCGTCGGCGCACTCTCCGCCATCGCCCCACTGGCCCTCGCCGGAGCCGTCCACCTCTACCTCGTCATCCGCCGCCACCCCACAACCCGCCACAGTCAACTGGGGGTTGCTCGCCACAGTACCGAGAACCGCCAACAACCCGCCCATACCGACACCGAGCCCGACAGGCGAGAAGCCACGCCGGAGGTCCCCGCCGATGATGTGGCGGAAGGCGCCGCCGATGTGGCGGATGCCTCGGACTCTTCCGCCAAGTCCAAGGGGCGGCAGCCCAGCGCCACCATGGACGAGCTCCTCGCCATCGGCCGCACCGCCCCCAAAGGACGCCAGGGGCGCGTCTCCCGCCTCAACGTCGAAGCGGCAATCCGGGCCAACGGCCACTCCATCGGCAAGGACCGCCTGACCGAGATCACCCGCCGCTTGCAGACCGAACTCGATCACGCCCCCACCGGCACCCGAGCCTGACCCGACTCGAACCGTCCCACCCGTCCCCGCGCAGCTCAGCGCCGGGACGGGTCCCATGCCCGCAACGGGTCGACCCGACATCACCACTCGACCCGTACCTGTCCTGACCAGGCATGCGACGGGTGGGGACGAGTCACCGCCCAACCAGCAACATGCCTCGGAGAGAAGGACCATGCGAGACCCGCACGACGAACTCCCCATCGATCAGCAGAGGGTGACCACCACCGCTAGCGGCGGAGCAAGTAGGGGGGTAAGGAATCCTTCCCCCCGCCCTGCCCCGGAGGGGGCAGGGCCAGCCGCCGGTGAGGCCGCCACGATCTCCGGCCCGGGGGTGCCGGAGACGGAGTCGTTCCGCGAACGGGTGCGGCGACGCAAACGCGAACCCGAGCAGCGCAAGCACCGCACCCACCCGCGATTCAGCGACACCGAGTGGGCCGCGATCACCGCCGCCGCCAAAGCCAACCACTGCAAGCCCGGTACCTTCACCGCCCTGGCGACGGTGCTGGCCGCCGGCCACGACGACCCCCGCGCCGCCGTCACCGACTTCCGCGCCGGCATCCAACAACTCGGCGAGACCACGACCGCGTTGTCCCGGGTCGGGAACCTGCTCAACCAGGAGACTCGCCACCTCCACCAAGGCGGACAACTCCACCAGACACACCTACGCCTCCTGGCACGTCTGGAAGACGCCATCGACGCCGTGGAGGACGTCGCGGTGCGGCTGCTGCGGGAAGCGAAGTGATCGTCAAGCCCATCCAGGTCCGCGACTTCGCCTACAAGACCGTCCGCTACCTCTTCGGGCCCGGCCGCCACAACGAACACACCGACCCGCACCTGGTCGCCTCCTGGAACGGCTACGCCCCCGACCCCGGCCGCTACCCCGAACGCCACACCGTCGGCACACTCGCAGCTCGCCTCGACATCCCGATCAAAGCCCTGCCCAAACGCCTACGACCGGAGGTGAAATACCTCCACATACCCTTGCGAGCCGCACCCGGTGACCGGCACCTCACCGACGACGAATGGGCCAGCGTCGCCCGCCGCGTCCTCCACGCCGCGCGCCTCGCGCCCGAGGGCGACGACCAGGCGAGCCGCTGGATCGCCGTCCGGCACGCCGATGACCACATCCACCTCCTGGTCACCCTCGTCCGCCAAGACGGACGCGCCCCCGACCTGCCACGCAAGTACATCCAGGTCATGCGCCGTGAAGTCGACCGCATCGAAGCCGACCTCGGCCTGCGCCGCCTCAAACGAGGCGACGGCACCGCCGCCAAGCGCCCCGGCCACCGCGAGCACTTCAAGGCCCACCGCACGGTACAGACCGCAGAAAGCACCCGGCTGCGCACCGTCGTACGCCGAGCCCTGGCCGCCTCCGCAACCGTCGACGAACTCGTCACCCACCTCGCCGCCCAAGGCGTCATCGCCGACATCGCCCGCAAACCCTCCGGCGACATCCGCGGCATCACCTTCGCCCACCAGCCCGCCAACGGCGAACAGCCCGTGTGGTACTCCGGCAGCAGGCTCGCCCCCGACCTCTCCCTCCCCAAAATCCTCAACCGGCTCCACGCCGCCGAACACTTCACCACCGGCTACCGCCCCGACGACCCCTGGCGCCACGCCGCACGCACCATCGACACACTCCCCGCCACCCTCGACCAGATGGACGAGCAGGCCGCCACCGACCACATTCACGCCTTCGGCACCCTCCTCGACGCCGCCGCCCAGACCGCTCCCACACCCGGCCGCGACGGGCTCCGCCAGGCAGCAGCCACCTTCGAACGCGCCACCCGCACCCGGAAGGAGGCCAACTACCAGGAGGGCCGGGCACTACGCGAACTCGCCTACCAGCTCACCCGCACCCCCGCCACCGGCGAAACAGGCGCATGGCTACTCGGCGCCGCCATTGCGGCGGTCATCACCATCACCCGCTGGCACCAGGCCCGCCACCACCAACAGCAGGAGCAGGCCGCCCGCCAGACCCTCATCCACCTCCGGGCCGCCTACCACCACACCGCTGCCGCACCCCTCGCTGACATCGCAGCCCAGGGAACGGACCCACGCATCACCACCCACTGGGAGAGCCGCATCCGCGCCCTGCTCCCCGTTGCGGCCGACCGCATCACCACCGACCCCACCTGGCCCGCCCTGGCCACCACCCTCCACCTCGCCCAACTCACAGGCACCAAGCCAGAAGCACTACTCACCACCAACAACGACACAAGGGAACTCACCGAAGCCGACAACCCCGCCGCCCAACTCCTCTGGCGCCTCCGCGACCAACAGACCGAACAGCAGCAGCGCGCCAAGAGCAGGATCCCTCACACCGCCCAGGAGCGCGTTGCCAACCCACCACAGACCACTGGCACGAGCCGGAGGCGCTGACGAAGCTGAGGGCGACCACCGACCGCAATGAACGTGTATCCGGCGCATTCACGTTCGTTCACCAAAGGGTCGGTGGCGCTTCGGGTTCCGGGGTGCCGGGGAAGCCGGGCGGGACTGCGGCCGTGGCCAGGGCGTCCCAGCTGGGATAGTTCTCCGCCGCGGTCAGGAGCACGAGGGCGGCGGCGTAGGCGTCATACGGGGCTCGGTGTCGGTGGCCGGGGGCTTGGGTGAGGTCGAGGTTGAGGTGGTCGATCAGGGTGTCGAGGTTGTGCTTGGGGGCGTCGCGGTAGGTGGCTCGGGCCAGGCGGAGGGTGTCGAGGACTCCGGCCGGTTTCCAGTCGGGCAGGTGGCGGCGCAGGACGTTGTACTCGACGCCGGCGTTGTGGGCGCAGATCCAGGCGCCGTCCAGCGTCGTGCCGACCTCGCCGGCCACTGCGGTCCAGGGCGGGCAGGTGGCGAGGTCGGTGTTGTTGAGTTTGTGGACGCGGGTGGCGAACGGGGTGACGGGGACGGGCGGGCGGATGAGCCAGGCCCCGGCTGCGCTGGTGTCGAGGGTTCCGGCGACGACGGGGAGGGTGGCGACTTCCACGAGGTCGGGCGGTGTCGCTCCGTTGCCCTCGACGTCGACGACCAGCAGCCGGGGCCATGACTCGTAGTTCACGGTGTGGGTATCTCCTGGGTCGGCCAGCCGATGTCCGCGCGGCCGTGCCGGCGGTAGTGGTGGGGTTTGGCTCGGTCGTGGACCTGGTAGCCGAAGCCGTGCTGGAGGTAGTAGCGCGGCGGTTCGTCCAGGCCCTCGACCATGATGGCGCGTTCGGTGACCTCGATGTCGCCAACGGCACCCAGGGCCCGTGCCGCGTCGGTGGCCTCGGCCGCGCTGGGGGCCTTCCAGGTGGAGGCGCAGAGTTCAAGCTGGCCGGCGGGGCAGATGGTGCACAGCTCACGGATGCCGTAGTGGCCGTTGTAGTCGGGCTCGCCGTGGGCGTAGGCGACCGCGCAGGACGTCTTGCGGAACAGCTCGCCCCAGGGTGCGTCGGTGGCCTCCGGACGGTGGAAGGCGTCGAGGATGCGCCGTTCGGCCAGCTCGGGGAGGATCTTGCGCCGTGCGGTGTCCGGGTAGGGCATCGGGAGCCCGTGTGCCTGGTAGTAGGCGGCGATCTCGTTGCGGAAGAACAGTCCGGTGAACACCGTCGCGTGGGCGTGTTCGGACAGTTCCCGGGCGCGTTGCACGTGGGAGTCGGAGTCGTTGAGGCCAGGGACGATGGGCCGCCAGTACAGGACGGTTCGGTAGCGGTCGGCGTTCTGGTGCAGGGTGCGCAGGCTCTCGGCGGCGATGGCGGAGTCGACGGGCTCGATCCGTTCGTCGTCGATCCCCGAGTGGGTGACGAGGATGGTCAGCTTGATGTTGCGGAAGCTGTTGAGGATCGCGCAGTCCTCGGCGTTGACGCGCCAGCGGGTGATCACCAGCACGTGGTTGGTCAGTCCTTGCCCGTCCAGGTGGCCCAGCACGTTGAACGTGTGGGGCTTGACGTTGGCCAGCATCGGGTCGGTGGCCCGGTTGAAGAGCTGGATGGGCGTAATGTGCGGCCGGAAGTACGGGTGGTTGACGAGCTGTTCGACGGCCTCGTGGTCGGTCATGAGCGCGCGGGGCACCTTCATGTCGAAGTTGTCGAAGAGGTGCCGGACGCAGTAGCCGCAGTCCAGCGGGCAGCCGACGATGTGGTTGAGGGACAGTCCGGATTTGCGGTACTCGATCACGTCGGCCAGTCCCGGCTTCAGGCCGGCGATCTGCCGCGGGGTGAGTAACGGCAGGGTGCGGCGCGCGGTCGTCATGAGGGGGTCCTCCTGGGTTCGGGCAGCGAGGGCTCGGTGAGGAGCCGGTGGTGGTTGGCGCCGTACCAGATGCCGAAGTCGCGGCATGCGGCCTCGGCGTCGTCTGAGGTGTGGACGAGGTTTTCGACCAGGCGGCCTTCGGCGCGGGCGGCCGTCAGGCTGTCGGTCCCGAGGTCGCCGCGGATGGAGCCCGGGGGTGCCTCGGAGGGGTCGAAGTGCCCGAGCAGTGCGCGCAGGCGGTGTGCGAGACCGGTGGGGCCGTGCGCGAGGGCGACGGTCACCGTGTGGCCCACGTACATGGAGCGCAGGCAGCCGGGGATGTCGAGGTCGAACCAGTCGGCGTCGACCAGGAGATCCCAGTAGTGGACGAAGACCTGCCAGTCCGCCACGGTGACATCCCGGCGGTCCCGGATCTCGGCGTGGGGAGCGAGGCGGTCGAGCACCGCGTCGGCCAGTCCTCGGCGGACGCAGTCCGGCTTGAGGAGAACGACGCTCCAGCACTTCCAGTCCACGCCGCCCAGCACGCCACCGCGGACCTCGGGCGCGTGCTTCATCGCCGTGGCCTGACGCGGGCGGGTACGCGGGCGGGCCATTTGTGGGCCACCAGCCAGCGCAGTCCGGGGTCGAGCGCGTTCACCGCGGCCTCCGTGATCGAGCCGCCCGGGGCGTGGGTGAGCTGGCGGTGCACCTCGAACAGGAGCACGGCCTGCTGCCAGTAGTGGGGCAGGTCGAGGGTCGCGATGTCCTCGGGCCGGTACCGGACCTGGTTGAGGCGTAAGGCTTCCTCGTGCTCCAGGACGGCGGCGATGGTCTCGGCTGTGGTGTCGGTCGGCATGGCGGGGAACGGGAAGCCGTCGATCGGGGCGCTCGGGCGAGTGGCGGCCTCGTCCAGGATGCGCTTCACCTGGGGCATGTCCCGGTCGTTGATGTGCATCGAGCCGATGTGGTGGGTGTAGCTGCCCAGGTCCAGACCCAGCAGGACGGCGGCGTACTCCTGGATGAGGGTGAAGGAGAAGATGTCGGCGATCAGGCCGCGGTTGGCGTCGTTGGCCCGCATGTAGCAGACCATGTGCAGCCGGCCCTCGCGGGCGAAGAGATGCAGCGCCACGACGCAGGAAACATCGGGGTTCGCCGGCACGTCGAGTTCGTAAGGACTGAAGATCTGGAGGACCGCGCGCTTCGTGTCCTGCTCGTCTTGCAGCAGTCTCAGAACGCGGTCGAACTGCGAGACCGGGCTGCAGGGGAGCGGGGTGAAGAGGCGGGCACCGTACGCGGAGGCGATGGTCGCCCCGTCGCGGGAGAAAGTCCGCATCCGGGGCGAGTAGTGGGCGATCATCGCCAGGTCGCTTCGCCCGGCCAGATACCACAGCGCCTCGGCGAAGTGGAAGACTGGATTGACCCGGCGCGACGCCATGTACGGGAAGCGCTCACGGGGCTCGGAGATCCGGAAGGCCATTCCGACGCACTCGTGAGCGGTATTGCCCCGGGGAGCGTTGCGGTACTGGAACTGGCTGGAAACGTGTTCCAGCACGGTCAGATACGCCCCCTCGAACGTCCGAAAGGTCGGTGGAGTCAGCACGTATCCTCCTATCTGTGGGTCCGGCTGTGCTTTCGGATGGGCCCGCTGATCCTGTTGGCCTCCGCCCTGCCGCGACGCTTCACCCGCGCACGCTTCAGCCACTCCTTCACGTGGTACTCAGACGTACCCAAGTCCCTTGCGAGCTGGGCCATCGATTGTCTTCCCTCGACGTAGCGTTCCGTGAGGTCATCGAGCGTTATCGGGCATGGCAGGCGGGTCCTGGACATTCTGCGCCTTCTTCTTCGTGTTCGTTTCAGTGTCGAGGCGGCCTCACCGCCCGCCAGAAGGACAGAACTCATGCGCCTGGCAAGCGGTGAGGATTCGGGTGGCGACGTGTCGGTGCCGGGTCTACGCCTTCGTCGTCCTCTTCTCGCGCACGAGATCGTGGTACTTGAAGTAGCCGAAGGGCATGGTGAGCTCCATGATCGGCGCGCACTCCCCGGTGACCGCCCTCGCGAGCAGCGGATCATGAATGTGCAGGAGCCGCCTGATCCGGGCGGCGGGTTGGGGCCCGGGAACCCGCTCGACGACCTCCCATTCGTGGTCGAGGATCTGGTAGACGTCCCCGAGCTGGGGCTCGCGCATACCGAGTGGCGTGGTCAGCGAAGCCGATTCCAGAAGGCTGTCGACAGCTTCCTTGGCTTCTTCGAAGGTCTTCCAGAACTGCTTATTCCCCTCCGAGTCGAGCAGGTGATACGTGGCCTGGTGGATGTGGAGTTCAGCGGTGAATGCCACATTCCCCTCGTCCTCCTCGCCCGGGTGGTCCGCCATTCTCCGGACGGTGAATCCCGTGAGCATGTCGGGATTCAGCCAGTGGGTACCGAAGGGAGTCGCGCACACCTCGAAGAAGCGAAGTTCCTTCATGGCTCCTTGTTCTCGTCATCTCTCGTGTCTGCACCCCACGCCGCCGAGGGCGGAACGCCCAGAAAAAGAACGGCCGTTCAGGGTGCACTCCTCGGCGGCGTGGGAGTGATAGGGGTTGGGGCGTCAGGCGACCAGTTCGGCCATCGGGAACGTGGGGTGGCCGACGAGGTACTGCACATCGCCCCCCTGGACGGATTCAAGCGCCGCGTGCACACGCCAGGCGTTGTACGGGGCGACCCGGCTCAGGATCGTCGAGGGCGCGAGCCAGTGGACGCCGACGAGTTCGTTCTCGGGCAACGTGAAGGCGGTGTCCTTCTCGATGACCTTGAAGTCGAAGACGAGGTTCGTCCCCTCCCGCACCAACCCACTGGCCGGCATGTAGTGAACGGTCAGGACGCGCCCGGGAATCAGCTTGAGGCCCAGCTCCTCCTCCACCTCACGCTGAGCGGCAGCCGCGGCCGACTCACCCTGCCTGGCGCTCCCGCCGGGCAGGCCCAGACGTTCGAGTCCCTCCTTGTATGCCTTCTCCACGAACAGCACGTCGCCCCCCGTGTTCCGGATCAGCGCGAGGCCGGCGTACCGGCGGGCAGGGGGATGGGTGAAATCATCAGCGTTGTGCACGTACCTTCTCCTTCTCGATGTGGTTGAGGACGGGACAGGCAGAACGCGCCCGTTTCCAGAGGGCGGCGTGCTTCACTCGGGTGTGTCGCTCGGCCGCCTCCTGCCATCCGGCCGACGCTCGGGGGCGGCGACACGACTTCAGGAGGCGGGGCTGCGGGTCCGGCGGTTGAGAGGGGCACCGCCCGGCGCGATCAGGCGACGACGCCCGGCGGCGCCTGGTGCTCGTTGAGTGCGACCGCGACGCGTGCGATGGTGCCGGTGTCGACGCGAGCGTTGTTGACGGCCGCTTCGGCCGCCCGTGACTGCTCCTGGCCCAATGCCCGTTCCGCCCGCTCGCGACCTCGGACAAGCAGTTGGTTCCGTATCCCGTGGATCTGCGCATCCAGGTCGGCAAGAGCTCTGGAGGACAGCCTGAGCTCCAGGCGATCAGGCGGCCTGCGGCCCGTCGGGTCGGGGAGTATCCCGTCGACCGCCAGTCGCACGCACAACTCCGGTCGGGGATCGAGAATCAGCGCGTCGTCATCGAGCAGCGCCACGGTCAGGTGGAACATGGGTCTCCCAAGATGGTCTCCTGCCGCTGTTCGCGCGGCACGACCACGGTCAGGCGATGCGGGTGCGCGGAGGTCCACTCCGTGGTCCCCAGGGGTGGGCGCAGGACGTAGATGCCGTCACGCACGTCCGTCACGATGCCGTCGCGGCCTGCATCCTCGTCGTGTACTTCGTCGCCGATCCAGGGCGTGGGCCGGGTGGTCACTGGCCGACCTCACTGCGCAGCTCGCCCCAGACGGCCTTCCCCCAGTTCTTCGTCTCGGTGCCCCACCGGTGAGTCAGCGTCTCGATCAGGGCCAGGCCCCGTCCCGCGGCGTCGTTGACGTCGGCGGCTCGGGGGACGGGCAGGTCGTGCGACCTGTCCACCACGCTGATACGAACCAAGATCTCGTCCCGGCGACTGACGATGACTCGGATAAAGCGGCAGGGCGTGTGCTGAACGCTGTTGGCCACCAGCTCGGTGACGAGCAGCGTGCCTACGTCGGCGAGCTCGCTCAGTCCCCAAGCGGACAGCGCGGCGCGGACAGCCTCACGAGCTTCGCCGACGCTCTGCGCCAGACAGGGCAATGTTCGGGCATAGCGGGTCTGTTCGGTGAGACTGGCCGTTGCAATCATGGTTGATCCCGCGCGTCCGTCGATGGGGGTGGGCAACGTCCGTTCCTGAACGCCGGGGTTCCGAAACGGGCGCCGAAGCGCTGCCTCACCAGTCAACGAGTCCTGGGAGTCGACGCCCAGGGTGCGGCGCGGTGCGATGCGTTAAGCGTGTTTAGCCAACTCCCCAACGTGACGACTATGTTGGAACGCAGGCCGACACCGAGGGGTGCTTGATGGGCAAGCCAGGTGGGAAGAACGGGACTCCGAACGCCCTGCTGAAGGCCACGCTGAAGGCCGGCGGAGTGACGTACGAGGCCCTGGCGGCACGGGTTCGGGCGGTCGCCGCGGAGACCGGGACCGTTCTGCGGACGAGTAGGGCAAGCGTCGCGCAGTGGGTCGCGGGAGCGGCGCCGGCCGAGGAAACGGTCCTCTTCATCGTCGAGGCACTGTCCCGGCACCTGGGTCGTCCGATAAACGCGGAGGAGATTGGGCTGCCCGCACCGCCACTCGACCGTACGCTCGATTGGCGTGCAGATGCGCTGAAAGAGCTGAACGAGTTGGGGAGACTTGACTTGAACGTGGAACGCCGAAGGGCTCTCTCAACTGCCGCGTACTCCGTCGCCGCGCTGACACTGCCGAGCCCGACCTGGTGGAAGCAGCAGGCGGGACATGGTCCCGACCGCTCGGTCACCGGCCGCCGCAAGGTCGGCCGCCGGGACCTGGAGGCCGTCCGCGAGATGGTCGCGGCCTTCTCCCGCATCGACCAACGTCACGGGGGCGGCCATGCCCGAACGGCGGTGGTGCAGTATCTCATCACCGACGTCAGTACCTATCTCAACGGCCGCTTCACCGACGACCAAGTCCGCAGGGACCTGTTCTCCGCGGCGAGTGAACTGGCCTACCTGGCAGGTTGGACGGCATTCGACAACTTCGAGCACGCCGTCGCCCAGCGGTACTTCGCCACCGCTCTCAAGCTCGCCGAGGAAGCGGACAACCCTCCCATGGCCGGTCACGTGCTCCGCGGCATGGCTTACCAGGCTGTCGACCTCGGGCACGGTCCGCAGGCCGTGAACTTGATCGAGGCAGCCATGGAAGGCAAGCGGTACTCGCTGGCAAGCTTCCGTGAACGCGCCATGTTCGGCGCACAGTTGGCGCGCGGCCACGCCGCGGTCGGACAGCACAAGGCCGCTGCCGTGGCGCTGGTCCGCGCGGAGACGGATCTTGCCGCTGATCGGTCGAATGCCGAGGAGCCCGACCGGCTGTTCATCTTCGGCGAGGCAGATCTCACCTATCAACGAGCCTATGCCCTGCGGGACTTCGGGGACCTGCGCGGCGCCGCGCGCGAGTTCCGCCACAGCGTGCGCGCCCGGAACTCGACCGCATTCGCCCGGGTGCACGCGGTGACCCTCGGCGAGTTGGCTTCCATCCAGGCCCGCCAAGGCGCCATCGAGGAGGCGTGTGAGACCTGGTCGCGTGCCCTGGACGTCATGGACGGAATCCACTCCGCCCGCACCCGCCGCACCGCCGTGGACATGCGCCGGGCTCTCTCTCCCATTCGGCGACGCAACGTCCCGGCCGCGGTCGAGCTGGACCGCCGCGCGTCCGCGTACCTGGCGGAGTCGGCCTGAATGTGGGACGTCTGGAGGAGTCCAACTCATCGCAGAAGAGTTCATGGTCGCACCGGTGGCTCACCTCGTCGGAGGATGAGCGGAGCCCGGTGACGACTACTGGAGCGACACCTGTTCGATGATCGGCGTCGGCAGCGACAGGTTCACCGAAGGATCGGTCATCCGCTTCCACCTGACCGACCCCACCGACCTGCACGCCGAGCTCCGACGCCCAAGAAACAACCCGGCCTGGCCGGCCGGGGGATCTTCGCTCACCCGAAGATGCGTCGCTGAACTGGCTGGATGTGAGCCGCTGCCGCCTGCTCAAAGTGAATGGCCTCGACCTCCACGCCCCTCCTGTCTCCGCCCCGCTCTGGCTCAGGCCCGTCGGCCGCGTACCAGCACAGACAGGAACATGATTGCCGTGGACAGGCACCTTCGTGGCTGGGACAGCCGGTTCCGCGGCTTCGCGCAGCCCGCCTGGGGCGCGCCTCAAAGATCGAGGGTTACACCGGGCACTTGCAGGTGGGTCCAGAGCCTGCTCGATCCGCCAGCCAGCATCAGGACCCCGATCCCTCGCACCAAGCCAGCTCCTGCCCCATAGCCCCACTGACACCACGCAGCTAGGTATCGAGAAAATTATCCCAGGTCAGGCGGGACCACAACAACGAATCGACTGAACGCACCGGACTTACGGGAAGAGATGGCCGCTCAGGGATAATGTCCGGAACAGGGGGATCGGGAAGCGGAGCAGGAATGAGCAGCACCGGGCCTCCCGTTGCATGCTCCATCCAAGCCACAGGCGCGCCCCGCCGGTCTCGAAAGTAACCACGCGAGAAACTACCGAGATAATTACCTCGGTAACTAATCACGTCGGTTTGATGCAGGAAAGCAATTGCCGCGCCATTATGACAAAAAACCGAGTCGTCTCGCAACCAAGCACATACGTGCCCCGAGCGGTTAAAGATGGGGCGCATAAGCCTCTCACGTAGATGTCGGCTATCGGGACACGTCGAGCACAAATTCATCGATGACGAAGACCGTCAAGCCTGATATCCAAGACGGCCTGAAAGGTTGGATGAATCATAAAACTGGTGGTCGCCTCGATATTGCTGACCCGTTCAGCAAAGTCGGGAAATTGCTGAACGTAGCGAGTCACGCCTTGTTCGCCAGTTGCACAGCCAATGAATCCAATGCCGTAGAGCAAATAAACGAGCGGCCCGTACCAGTCAGCCCATTCCCCAGCAGGATTACTCCACATGGAGGTCGTCGCGTAACTCAGCCATTCGTTACCACGAAAATCGGGATCCGCAAGCAGAAGGGCAGCGTCATCGACACGCCTAGTGAATGATTCCCGCGACATCGGGATCACGGCGCCACTGAAGACCGCGAAAATGCGATTGATATCCGGGTAGGACGTCTTCCATTCATCCCTGAGAGCCAGCAGCCGCTTATAGGAATAGGAATCCTCGGCGTTCTTGATATGCTCCCACGTAACCTTTTCTCCCTGAGATGCGGCGAACGCCTCATTGACGAACGCAATGATATCCCTAGGGCGCATCAGCGTACGCTCGAGCATGTAGTCAAAAGCGTCACCACGGGTAGGATTCGTCCGCGGCAGTACGTCAGAGAGCGAACCCGCTGCGACCCCTTGCTTGGTCGATGCGATACGCAAACGACTGCCGACCAAATTGCGCAACTCCGCAGACCCCCAGCGCATGTGCAGAGAAAGCGATCGGAACTTCTCCTCCTGTCCGCCGGTCCTGTTCCCGAAATCCAAGTTTTCGAAGATATTAGTCCGGAGAGCTACGATGACCTTAAGGTTTCGCACTCGTTGCAAGTCCAGCACCGCCCTAAAGAGGCACCGAATAAGATCATTTGCGACCTTCTCATCTACCCAGTCTCGATCAAGGTCATCGATCACCACGTAGGTGAAATTTTGCTGACTTTCCAGAATATCTTCGTCCAGCACCTTCAGCATTTTATTGAGGCGCGCTATCTGAGTTTCGTTAACGATTCTCTGGAAACGATCGGTTAGCTCGCGCCGCGTTTCAGTGGAGAAGGTATCTGCCAAGGTGCCGCCAACCGTAGCGCTAGCGGCCATAGCCTGCCAGTTGGTGAATCCCAGAGTTCCCTTTGCTTCCTTGTTTATCTTCTCTTCGAATTTCTCGGTGATTTCTCGAACACGCTCATCCGCTTCAACCCAAAAGCGATCCTGGAATTCCTCAAGGTATTCCAAGGCGACTTTTTCCCGGGGTCGCGCTTAATTTTCTCTCGGAGTGTGCTCAAAAAAGTCATTTTAGCCGAATAAGAATCGACCTTGTATCTGTGACGGATTAACTCCACGAGGAGGACATGCTTCCATAGGGCGATAAAGAGGGGATCAAGACTCACTTCAAGCTCATCCAGATGGCGCATGACACCGAGGTTGGTGATGTAATTCAAGGACAGATCTTCGGGGGAAACCCTAACGACATGATCAGTATTTTCCTCTTCAAGTCGCTGAAGCGCTGCCGACTTGCCGCTCCCCGTCCTAGCGATCACAAAGCAGCGCCGATCTTCCTTGGATGCAATTGTCAGATAATCATCTGACTCATAGAAGGCTTCCAGGAGTAGCGGGTCAGCCTCCGCCTGCTCCCCACCGATACTGAAGTTCGATCCACGGCCGCCAGTCCTCATTGGGCCCCCCTGGGGATGCGAAGTGAATGTCATCTTACGTCCACTGCTGCACTCATGTGCAGAGTCTCAGAAGACTGTCGTCATCAGCGCTCAGGTCCATGGAATCCAGGAACTTGGGCAACCGCGGCCACTGATCCAGACGCACAGGCGACTCCCTGACCAGCCTGGACCGCGTCGCCAGTGATTCCCGAAGGAGATGGCCGCTGGAGCCGACTACTTCGGATACTGGTGCGGTGATGCAGTACGTGATGTTCGTCGGGTGCTTGTGAGGGACCGCATCCACACCTCAGCTGCGGGTTCGTCACGCCCACCAAGGACGGCGGCTCCAGATCTACCCCATGTGCTTCTGGAGGACGACGCTCAAGCTCAGCCTCGCCCGAGCCCCAACAGACATCCACCCCGTCGGGGCGAGCGACGAGCGCCTGCGTCTCCCTGGTCCGGGACCCAGTAGCCAAGAGGTACCCGCCTGGTAACTGAGGCCGAGAGCCCGGCGCCCGACATTTGGAAACCTCGTGGGCTGTCGCTGCTCATCGCCGAAATCAGCTGCACTGTTCGCCCAACCGCGCCCATCGGAGAGACCTGCGTTCCCTACCTCCTCGCTCCACTGCTGCACCAGTAAAGACGGTGAACCACGGCAAGGAGCGGCACAAGACGATGCCGCCCACGGGTCGAGGCCGACGCCACCAGGAGCAGCTGACCAGCGCGGACACGTGCGAGTAGCCGGTGATTCCCAAGCTCAGAGCGCGAGTTCGATTCTCGTCGCCCGCTCCCGCTGTGCCCGAAGCCGAGCGTCGATCCCCTGGGCCACCTCACGCTGACGCTCACGGTCCGAGTGCTGGTAGATCACGGCCGCCTCCTCCGACGACTGCCCCGCCCGCACCATTGGCGTCCTCGGCTGAGGGCCACCTCGGAGCTTCCGCGCGAAGGGGTGGGCCGGTCCATCCGGTCTTCCCAGTGCTGCCAGGGGCTTCCCCACACCGGGCTGGGAGAACGTCGCCGGCGGAAGCGGCCGAGCCCGGTTCGTTGGCGCGGACCGAGCCGTTGCCTGGCACGCGTCCGTGGCATTTTTGGGCACACTCCGGCGGCGGCCTGATGCCCCGCGTAGCCTCGCAGGCATGGAGGCACCCGCACCCGGCGCAGCGAGTGAGGTGCGCCAGCGGCTGGACGCGTACACCTACCTCAGCGCGCCCGAGCGACTGGAGCACCTCGCGATCATGCGCGTCTTCTGCGGAACCCTGCTGGCGGACCTCGCCGTATCGGACGTCCTGGCGAAGCTGCGCCAGGCCAGCGGCCCGGCCGCCGGGCTCGACGCCGACACCCTGACGGTCCGGCTGGAACAGCTGGTGCGGTGGGGCAACCTGCTGCGCAGCAGCCACACCGTGAAGGCGTCCAGCATCAGCGAGTACCAGCGGTCCCGCTCGCGCTACCAGTTGTCGAAGCTGGGCGAGCGCATCCAGCGGGACGCCGACGGCGTCCTGGCCGAGGCCGACGCCGCCCGCGAGGTGAGCAGCGAGCTGCTCGCCCTGGTCGAGCGCGGGCTCAGGGAGTTGGCCGAGCTCGTGACCGCGCTCGGCGGCATCGAACCGCAGGACGGGCTGGAGCGGGTCAGCACGTTGTTCGTGCAGTTCACCGAGTTCGCGGACTCCGTCCGGGACTTCTACGCCTACCTCGGCCAGGTGCTGGCCCGGTACGACCTGGACAGCGCCGAGTACCAGGGCTTCAAAGAGCTGCTCCTCGACTACGTCGAGGCGATCACGGAGGACGTGGCGTTCCGCGCACCCCGGATCTCGGCGGCACTGGACACGCTGTGGCCGCACGTTCCGGGTCTGCTGGCCCGGCTCGCCGCCCACGCACAGGGTCTGCCCGGGCTGTCACCGCAGGGCGACGGCCGACCGGAGACGCGGGTCCAGCGCAGCCGTGGGCGCGAGCTCGCGGACTGGGAGGGCCTGCGCGGCTGGTTCAGCGACATCGACGGGCAGGGCAGCCAGGTCGATCAACTGCGGGACGCCACCCTCCGTGCGTTGCAGTCCCTGCTCGCCAACGCCAAGCGGATGCTGCGCTCGGCCACCGGGGAGATGTCCCGGCGCAAAGACCTGCTGCGGCTGGCCCGGTGGTTCGACGAAGCGGCGCCGCAGGACGCGCACGACATCGCCGTCGCCGCCTTCGGGCTCTACGCCGCCCGCCATCTGGGCATACCCCCGGCCACCGACGAGGTGGTGCCCGCGTACACGAGCTGGTGGACCGGCCCGGTGGTCGAGGTGCCGGTGGCCCTGCGGGAAAGGGGCAGCCGTGCCCAGCGGGGCCGGACGTCCTCGGTGGAGGACCACTCCGTTCAGAAGCAGCGGCTGCGGAAGGCCGCCCGTGAGCGGGTGGCGGCCAGGGCAGCGGCGGCGGACGAACTGCGCAGCGCCTCGGGCCGGTTCGCCGAGGTGCGGCTCACCTCCGCAGCGCTCGGTCTGCTCCTGGAGCTGCTGGCCACCGCACTCGGGAACGCGCAGCTCCGGCGTCGCGCCGGCACGTACGGGGACGGCGTGACGGGATTCGACCTCGGCCAAGCGCACAGTGAGGACGCTGAACTGGACATCCGGCTCACCGTGCGACGCAGGGCCGGCACGCGGTGCGCCTTGCACTCGGTCGACGGCGACCTGCTGCTGGACGACCTGGAGCTGGACGTCGGCCGTGCCTCCGCTGACGCGGACGACAGCGATGCGGAGGTGAGCGTGTCATGACCCTCCCCTCGACACACGATGTCGCCCTGGCGGCCGAACGCCGCAGCGCCGCCCGGCTGCTGCTCGCCCATCCGCTGGTCACCTCGGACGGCCCGCACTCCGACCTCTTCCCGCTGATCCGCAGGCACGCCGACTGGCTGAGCAAGCGGTTCCAGCAGGTGCTCGGCTACCGCCTGCTGGTCGACAGCTCCTACGCCCGGCTGTTCAAGGCGGGGCTGGGGACAGGCACGGGCAACCGGCTGGAGCGCTCCACCGGCACCCCGTTCAGCCCGCACACGTACGCCTGCCTCGCGCTCGCCCTGTCCGTACTGGTGACCGCTCCCGAACAGCTGCTGCTGTCACAGCTGGTGGCCGACATCAGGGCCGCCGCGGCCGACGCGGAGATCGAGCTGGAGGAGACGGGCAGGGCGGCCGGGAAGCGGACCTTGGTAGCGGCTCTGCGCCTGTTGGTCGAGTGGGGCGTCCTCGTCGAGACCGAGGGCCATGTGGCGGCGCTGGCGCAGGACGCGGGCGGAGAGGCCCTGATCACAGTGGACCGCGAGCTGGCCCGCGCCGTCGTCGCCGGCCCGCTCGCCCAGGCCCGGGACGGTGCCGACCTGGTCCGACGGGCGGCGGACCCGGGGTTCGGCGGACCTCGCACCTATGTGCGCCGGATGCTCGTCGAGACACCCGTCGTCCACCTCGACGAGCTGACCGACGCCGAACGCGACTGGTTGCGCACCCGGCAGCGCCGGGAAGCGCAGGCGTTCTCCGAACTTCTGGGCCTGGAGATGGAGATCCGCGCCGAGGGAGTGGCGTTGGTGGATCCCGATGACGAGCTGACGGATCTGCACCTGCCGGGCACGGGGACGGTCGCGCAGGCCGCGCTGCTGCTGGTGGAACGGCTCGTGGAGCGGCTTCGACCGCACGAGCCCGGACACCCAGCGACCGGAGGAACGCTCGTCATCGGCGTGGCTGTCCCGGACGGCCTCGTGGACGAGCTGCTGGCGGAACTGGTCGCCGAGTACGGGCGGCGCAGCAACTGGCAGCGCGGTTATCTGGAGGACGTTCCCGCCCTGCGGGAGGCCGTTCTGGACCTGCTGGTCCGCATGCGGCTGATGGCCCGGACCGGCCGGCTGCGTGCCGAGGGATATGGCCTGCCGGAGCGGTACGCCGAAGAGGCACCCGAAGGGCGCACCGTGACCGATGTCCGTGAGGCACGGCCCGGCGGTGACGGCTGGGTGCTGCTGGCCGCGGCGGCACGCTACGCCACCCACGTGACCGTGCGCCCGGCCACCGCGGCCCGAATGAGCACCGACGCCCAGGAGGAGTTGCCGCTGTGACCACCGATGCGCGTGGCCTCGTTCCGCTCCCGCGTTCCCGCCTCGCGACGACCGACGGCACCCGCTTCCGGCTGCACCGGGCGGGCATCCAGAACGTCTGGCAGTACGACGAGCAGGAGTTCGCCTTCGGGGACGGACGGCTACTCCTGCGCGGCAAGAACGGCGCGGGCAAGTCCAAGGCCCTGGAGATGCTGCTCCCGTATCTGCTGGACGGCGACTCACGGGCACTGGACGCGACGGGCACCGGCAGGACCACCCTCTCCTGGCTGATGCTGGACGGGTTCGAGCAGACCAACCGGCTCGGCTACCTATGGGTGGAGTTCCGGGGCACGACCGACGGCGGCGACTACCGCCACCTCACACTCGGCGCCGCCATCCGCGCCTCGAAGTCGACGCAGAAGGCGCTGCCGACGTTCTTCGTCACTTCGCTGCGCGTCGGTGAGGACCTGCACCTGGTCGAAGGCGGAAAGCCCCTGCCGGTCGACCGGCTCAAGGAGATCATCGGCTCGGACAACATCACCGACCGCGCGGTCCTCCACCGCTCGCGGGTGGCCCGGGAACTGTTCGGCATCACCGATGCGACCCGCTACCGCAATCTCACCCAGCTCCTCCACCGGCTGCGGCGGCCCACGGTCGGGGACCGCATCGAGCATGGGGGACTGGCATCCCTGCTGAGCGAGACCCTGCCGGGACTGGACGAGGACGTGGTCGAGAAGGTCGCGCGCAACCTGCACGACCTCGACGCCGTACGCGACGAACTCGGCCGTCTGGAGCGCACCGATGCGGCGTTGCGCGCTTTCCTCACCAGTTACCGCGGCTACCTGTCCGGAGTCCTGCGGACCTTCGCCCAGGCAGTGAGCCGCGAGCTGGAGGTCCTCGCGCGGCGACGCCGGGCGGCTGGAGACGCCGCACAGCGGACCAGCGAGCTGAGGACGCAGGAGGAGGAGTCGGAAGCCCGGCTGGAGACCCTGCGCGAAGAGGAAGAAGCCGCCCGGACCGACCTCGCCGCCCTGCACGCCGGCCACGCCTACCGCAGCCTGCACGAACTGTCGGAACGCCGCAGCACGGTCGAGGCTCTGCACACCGCCGCCGTGGCCGCCTTCACCACCCTCAGCAACGCACACGGCGCAGAGGAGGGCACGGCCGAGCGGCTTGCCGACGGTGTCGAACACCTCGGGAGCCGACTCGCCGAACTGGGCACCGAACACCGGGAACTGCTGACGCAGGCGGAGAAGGCCAGGCTTCCCACCGGCCATCTCGGCGAGGCAGTCGCCCTGCCCCGCACGGTCCGCTCCCAGGCCGTCGAGACGGAGCTGACCGCTCCGGACGGGGCGACGTGCACCGTGCAGCAGCCATCGGCCGTCCGCGTGGACACGGCCGCGGTGCGGGACGGACTGCGGTCCTGGCGGGGACAGCTGGAGGATGCCGAGACGGTCGTGAAGAACCGGGCCCGGATGGTCCAGGAGGTGACGCGTCTCACCGCGCGGGCCGAGGAGGCCCGAAGCCGGGCGGTGCAGGCCGACACTGAGCGGGAACGACTGGAGGACGAGGCGGAAGAGGCCGCCGGCCGTCTCGACGCCGGCCGGGAGAGGGTCGCCGAGGAGAGCGGTGCCTATGCCCGCCGGGTCGCCGAGTGGGTAGCACGCACGCGGACCGCCGTCGGGGCCGACTGCCCGCCGCTGGATGCCGTCCACACGGCGGTCGCCTGCGAGAACTCCGTCGATGCCCCGTTCGCGGACCGTACGCTCCCGCCCGATATCGACAGCCAGGCGTGGCAGGCCGCCCATGCCGCACTGGAGCCGTACGGAGAGGAACTCACCGAGCGCCGCGACGCCCTCGCACTCACCGTCGGCCGGCTCGACGAGGAACTCGGCCGCCTGTCGAGTCAGAAGCAGGACTGGGAGCGACGTACCGATCCCGAGCCGCCGGCCCCTTACCACCGCATCGCCGAAAGAGCACCGGGCAGCGGCGAATCCTTCTACCGGCTGGTGGATTTCACGGACGACTTGGCGCCCACCGACCGGGCCGGTCTCGAAGCGGCGCTTGAAGCCAGCGGGATCCTGGACGCGTGGGTCGGCGCGGACGGCGCGGTTGTCGATCCCGGCACCCGTGACACTCTGCTGCGTCCCGGCCTCGCACTGCCGGACGGGCCGACCCTCGCCTCGGCCCTGCGCCCAGCACCCCGGCCGGGCTGCGGGGTCACGTCCGAGCAGGTGGAACACCTGCTGACCGCCATCGCGCTCGCACCGGCCGAGGAAACGACCGCTCATGACGCGGTGTACTACGACGGTAGCTGGCGTCTGGGCATCCTCAGCGGCCGGCACCACAAGAGTGACGCCGAGTACGTGGGAGCCGCCCTACGCGCCGAGACCCGGCGGCGCATCCTGGCCGAGCTGGAGGAGCGGCTCGCGCAGACGGAACGGCGGTTGGCCGACGCCCGTCACGAACTGGCCGAGGCCGATGCCCGGCGCCGGGCCCTCAGGCTCGCGGAGCAGGGCTTCCCGCGGCCACGAGGTCTCGCCGGTGCCTGGAGCAGGGTCGAGTCGGACGAGAGGACACTGCGTGACCTGACCGCCAAGGCGACCCGCGCGGCCCGGTCGGCCGAGGAGGCCCGCGCTCTCGCCGTAGCCGCACGCGCCGAGGCGGCGGCTACCGCCACCGCCCATGACCTGCCCAGCGATCCCGGGGACCTGGAACGGGTACGTACGGCACTGGCTGCCCTTCTCACCGGCATCGGGCGTCTTCGCAGGGCGGTCGGCGGCACGGGCGAGCGGCTCGGCGCCCATCACGCCGATGCCGAGCGGTACGAACGCGCCCGCAAGGACCGCCTGGCCGCGGAGGAGAACTACCGGCTCCGCCTCACCGGGCTGCGTACCGCGCAACAGGACCTGCGCACCCGCGAGAAGGCCATCGGGGCGACCGAGGAAGAGATCCTCACCCGCGAGCGAGGAGCCAGACAGCGCATCGCGCACGCCGCCCAGGCCGTCCCGGCGGCACAACGAGTCCGGAACGACCTCCACGACCTGCGCGTGCGCGCGGAAGAGGAGGAGAAGCGCCTGCGCGAGGACCTGGCCGACCAGGAGACGGCGGTCATCGCAACCGGCGGTGCCCTTCGCGGCGCACTCGGCCGGCCTGAGGTGGTGCGCGGCGCCGGGCTGGACCGATCCTCACTGCCCGAGGACGTGGCGGACGATCCCGGCTCGGACGTCCGCAGCCGTCTGCGAGCACTGCGGACACTGACCGACGCGGTACAACAGGCCCTCGGCCGCCCGAAAGACGAAGTGTCGGACAGCACTCTGCTCAACAGGCACACCGACCTGCGCGACCAATTGGCCGGCGGCTACGACGCGCAACTGGACGAACGCGATGGCATCAAGGTGTGCCGCCTGATCGATGACCACGGTTCCCACGACGTCGCGGCCGTGGGCGAGCGGATCGCCGTCCAGGCGTCAGAGGCCCGCGGACGGCTCACCGAGCGCGAACGTGAGGTCTTCCAGCGGTTCCTGACCGGCGAGCTCGGTGACCACCTCTCGGCCCAGGTCATCACCGCGGCGAACCTGGTCGCGGCTCTCAACGACACTCTGCGGACCGTACGCACCTCCCACGGTCTCGGCGTGGAACTGCTGTGGAAGCTGGACGAGGACGTGGACGCGGACGTGCGGGCGGCCGTCGAGCTGCTGCGCAGTCCGTCGAGCCTGCGCACACGTGAGCAGACCGAGCAACTCCGCGAGGTGCTGCAACGGCGGATCGAGGATGCCCGACGAGCCGATCCCTCAGCCGGTTACGCCGCCCATCTGCGAACCGCACTGGACTACCGCGACTGGTTCCGCTTCCACACCTTCGTGGTCGAGGACGCCGCCCCGGGACGCAGGCGGAAACTGACCGGCCGCACCGGACTCAGCCAGGGCGAACAGCGAGTGCTCTCCTACCTCGTGCTCTTCGCCGCGGCTGCCGCCCACTTCACCAGCCTCGCCGAGTCGGCACCCCACGCGCCGCGGCTGATCCTGCTCGACGACGCCTTCGCCAAGGTCGACGAACCCACCCACGGGCGGCTGGGAAGGATCCTCGTCGATCTCGACCTCGACTTCGTCCTCACCAGTGAGCGGCTCATGGGGAACTGGCCGGAAGTCCCGTCCCTGCACATGTACGAGTGCCTCCGTGACCCCCATGTGCGCGGGGTGGCCACCCTGCACTACACCTGGAACGGCCGACACCGGCGTCTGGTGTCCGTATGAGCAAGCTGCCCGCGGCGACACGGGACTGGCTGGCCGGTCCTGGGCTCGCCCGGCTCTGGGAGGCGGTGCGCAAGCGCCTGGAAGGCAATGGTGTGCAGGCCACCGGTTCGCTCCGGCTGACCTCGGTGAGCGCCCAAGAACGCAACGACCTGTCGCTCCTGCTGGGCAAACCTTTCACAGGTGCCACCGTCACCGTTCACCTCGATGCGCTCGACGCCCGACTGCGTGCCTCGGCGGCCGGACTCGGGCTCAGGCAGACCCTGGAGGAACTGGGCCCGTCGCTCACCGACCGCCGTGCCCTCCGCGCGGGCATCGCGGCACGGCGCGAGCACGTCTGGTCGTCGCTCGCCGCGGCGCTGGACGCCTCTCCGCTCGCCGGCCAGGACTGGATCCGACAGTGGTACGACCTGCTCCGCCGTGCCGGCGCGCCAAGAGGAGTGACACCCGAAACAGCGGTAGGAACGCTCCAACAGGCAGTCCAGGTCCTCACCGTGCTGCTCGGCCCGGAACGGGGCGGCGCCCGAGGCCGGGGAGAACTCGCCGCCACAACCACCGGATCCGCACACGGCCTGGACGACGGCACCTGGCTCGCACGCCTCGTCCAACGCGGCATCGCCCTCGCCCACGGCACCGAGTTCCCCGGCGACGCGGCCGGTCGGCGCGCACTGTGGCGGCTTGTGTCCGTCACACCGGACGAGGTCTCCAGCACGGTGCTGACCTACGGGCTGCGGCCCGTCGGTGGAGGCTGGCGGGAGTATGCCCTGAGGCAGCGAGCCGACCATCACGCCGAAGCCCACCTCACGCCGCGCGATCTGCACGACCTGCGGCTGCGACTACCTGCCGGAGCAGTCGTCCACATCTGTGAGAATCCGCGCGTGGTGGAAGCGGCGGCGGACGCGGCCTGCGTCCGGCCCTTGGTGTGCACGTCCGGCAGCGCCGCCACGGTGGTCCTCACACTTCTCGACGCCCTCGCCGCCACCGACTGCCGTTTCGCCTACCACGGCGATTTCGACTGGCCGGGCATCGCTCTGGCGAACCGGATCATCCGCCGATACGGAGCCCAGCCATGGCGCATGGGCGCCGAGGACTACGAGCACCTGGCCGCTCGCAGCCAAGCCGAGGGGATCCCTCAGCTGCAGCTCGACGGCCAGCCCGTCAGCGCAGCCTGGGACCCGGGGCTCGCCCATGCCATGACCGCTCTCGGGATCGCGCTCCATGAGGAGGTCACCCTCGATCTTCTGGTGAACGACCTGTCGGGTCAGGCGTAGGAAGGACTTGGGACACGCGGCAGGTGCTCAGCGGGGAGCACCGGCGCTGGGAGCCATCCGGGAGCCGAGCCGCTCCCCGAACCCCTTTCAGGCCACGCGACACCAACCGACCCACACCGCTGACCTGCGGAACGCCATCGAGGCTGACAGGCTCCCCAACCGAACCTCATGCGAGTCAACGGGGTCTCGGTTCTTTCCAGCCTCGTCGGCCATGGCCGCACCAGATCGGGCGGGAATCAGCGGTCAGCGGCGGGTACGTTCAGTGGCCCGCGGAGTCGCCAGTATGACGATCTCTGCGGGTCAGGGGCGGGACGGCGGCAGGCTTGAACGACCTCGGTCAGTCAGTCAATGATCAGGGCCGCCATCACAACCAGAACGATCACTATGACAAGCCGCACCGGCAGTCCTGCCTTGGTGAACGGGCCCTCACTCCCCCTTAATTTCGTCGGTGACCGCGACGAGCGCTTGTCACAAGGGCGTGAACCGGCCAGGACACCGCCTCCGCGACCGGCTGACCCCGCGCTTGAGATTTCGGGGCTTATCGGACACGCTGGCGGCAGCAGCATCGGCAGCGCGAAGGAGAGATCGCTCCCATGACGACCGCATCGGACTCCTCCGCCGGCGTGCCTCGGATCCCGCAGCCCGCCAGCACCCCTGAGGAGCTGCGGGCCGCTCTCGCGCTCGTCGCTCCGGGGGCGCTTCCCACGTTCGACGCCGAACGCGCCGCTGCCCTCCGGCAAGCCCGTGAACAGGTCAGCGCCGCGCCCATGCGCCGCTTCGTCGGTCAGTGGGCCGTGTATGTCGCGGTCGAGCGTGCCCCGGACCGCGCGGCCCGTCTGCGGGTGCTGGAGGCACGTGCCGCCGAGACCGACGACCTGACCGAGGCCCGTGCCATCGCCGCCGAGATCGGCGGCATCATCGACACAGCCGTTGCCGAGGCGGGCGTTGAGCGCGGGCCGGGCCTTCTGTGAGCGACAAAGAACAGTGGCGGTGGGAGTACGACCCCGACGCCGAACACGTCATCGCGGGGCTCCCTCCCCATGTTGTCACCGAGGTTGAGCGACTGGCCGACGAACTGGTAGCCCTCGCTGAGGTCGGCGTCGACGTCACCGATATCGGCGTCGGCCCGAGTCACGGTGGCCCGGGCGGACTTCGCCGCATCCCCCTTCTCGCGGACGGCTGGTTCTTCGCTCTTCCCGTACCGCGAATCAAGCTCATCGCCATCGTCCGAATCATCCCGCCCTTCGCTGATCTCTGACTGCCTCGCTGGCCAACTCGGCACCCGTACCGTGCCAGATGCGTGCCAGAACGGGCGGGGAACCACGGTGAGCGACGGTGGCCACAGAGCCTGCGACGCGTGCGACCTGGGCAGAGCTCCCACCCTGAGAGGCGTGTTCGCAGCTGCACATCCTTCCTCTGGCGGCGCTGCTCCCGGAGCCCTCCCGGTCTGGAGGGAGAGGGCCGTGACACAGTGGAAACGCCAAGAGAAATGGTCACACCTCTACTGCGCCGACCACGACGACGTGCGGCCTCTGGGCTCGGAGCACTCAACGGCAGATCGGCTCCTCAACGCCGGCCACAACTCGTTCCGTTGGGAGTTCTCAGGCGGCGAACGGCTCGGTGCGCCGGTCCGCTGTCGGCGGGGAAGGCCGTGGCCATCCGGTGGGGTCCACCCGGCCGAGCAGGCGCCGAATGGTGACGGGCCTATGTCGGGTACGTGCCGGTGGCCGCGTCGAGGGCGAGCAGTTGGGCCGGCGTGGCCACGTAGACCAAGCCGTCGTGGACGACGGGGTGGTTGCCGTATGCGGTGAGCCCCACCCGTTCACCGGGGGGCATGCTCCACACCTCGGAGCCGTCCTCGGCGTCCAGTGCCAGGACGGTCGGGAAGTGTTCTTCGCGGTCGGCGACGTAGACCCGTCCGTCGGCGACGGCCGGGATGGTCCCCTCCCGGTCGCCGACGGCCCACTTCCGCTCGCCGTCGGCCGCGTTCAGCGCGTACACCAGCCGGTCGGCCCCGCCGACGTAGACCGTGTCGCCGACCAGCACGGCCGGTGACGGGGTCTCCCACCCATCCCCACCGTCCCGGATCGGGGAGGTCCACCTTTCGCTGCCGTCGTCCATGCCGAGGGCCACGGCGTTGTCCTGGGCGACGAGGTAGAGGAGACCCGTGGACGCGTCCACCGCGGGCGGTCCTGGCAGGAAGCCGTCCGGGGGACGCGTCCACCGCTGGTCGCCGTCGTCCAGGCGGAGGGCGTACAGCTCCAAGTCCACGGTGCCGACGTAGGCGGTGTCGCCGGTCGCCGTCAGCGTGTAGTCCTGCCACTCCCTGTCGGACTCCCACCTCTTGGCACCGGTGGCGGCGTCCAGGCAGTACAGGACCCCGTCGGTGACGAGACACACCGCCTCGCCATGCGCCCGGACCGTCGTGCTGCGTTCTTTGCCGGACCTGAAGTTCCAGCGGGGCCGCGCGCCTCCGTCGAAGGCGTACACCGTCCCGTCGTCGCACCCCACGAACACCTGTGAGCCGGACGCCGCCAGGGAACCGGCCCGCTCGATGGACCCGGTCCACAACCTGTCGCCGCTGGACGGCTCCACGGCGTGGAGCCCGTCGTAGTCGATGGCATACAGCACCTCTTCGGCCACCACCGGGGTGACGGGCTGGGAGAAGTTGAGCTCGATCGTCCATCCCCGGTCGGCGGCCGGAGAAGAGGATCCGGTGGTGGACGCGCCGGGCCCGGACGCGCCGCTTCCCCGCTCGCCCTCGGAACGCAGCAGTGCGGCGACACCTGCGCTCGCGACGGCCACCGCCCCGGCTCCGAGTCCGAGCCGCAGGGCCTGGCGGCGGTTGGGCGGTTGGGGCGTCCCCCGGCCGGGGGTGGCCGGCGGCCGGCTGTGCGGGGG
>NZ_LAVK01000071.1 GCF_001083795.1 Streptomyces sp. SBT349 | reverse complement strand
CAGATGGTTATAAGAGACAGGCCTCCCACCCGCCCCACCGGCACCAATTTCCAGAAAACCTGACGATCAGACACACAACTGCACCACACTTACCCCTCTTCAAGGAGAGGGAGACACGATGACACCACAGGGACCACGCTGGGGTCGCAAGCGCTTCGTCATCCCCGCGCTGCTCGTCGCCGCGTTCCTCGGCGTGGGCATCGGCGCCTCGGGCGGGGCGGCGGAGGACGAGGACGGCGGGGAGCCGTCCGCGGCGCCGACGGCGACGGTGACCGCGACCGTCACCGCCGCGCCCGAGCCCGAGCCGGAGCCGGAGCCCACCGTCACCGAGACGGTCACCGTCACGGCCACGGTCACCGCTCCCCCGGTCGCCGACCCGGGCGGGGACGACGGCGGAGGCGGCGGGGACGACGCGGGCGGCGGCGGCGAGGACCCGCCCGACGCCCCCGAGACGGCGTACTACGAGAACTGCGCCGCCGCCCGCGCGGCCGGCGCCGCCCCCGTCCTGGCCGGGGACCCCGGCTACGGTCGGCACCTGGACCGGGACGGGGACGGGGTCGCCTGCGAGTGAGGCCCGCGCACGGGGGCCAACGTATGAGAGGCCACGCATGAGAACACACGCATGAGAAGGCAGGGATGAGGGAGGACCCGGGGGCGTAGCCTGCCCCCGGGCCCCGGGAAGTTGCCGCATTCCCGGCGGTTGTGGGCAGGGGGTCAGTTTCAGGGCGTCGCGCTCTGCCTTTGAGCCACCGCCGCACGGGGCGCGGCGGGCCGGAGTCGAACCGGCAATCTCGACGCCTCAGCCCTCGCCCGGACGCCCGGACAGTGCGGCGGCGTTGCTGAGTCTGGAGCGAGAGTCTGAGATTGATCGATCCCTGACGACGAGCTTCAGCGTCAGCTTGCGCTCCTCTGGCGCACCCCGGCCGCACGCGCCGCGCGCCGCCGGGGAGTTGGCAAGGCTACCGGAACAGGTAGCCGAAGACGGCCTCGCCGACGCGCCGGTCGGTGACCTCGGCGCCGTTGGCCTCCTCCCGGGCGAACTTCACGGCCTGCTGGAGCTTCTCCAGCCGCTCCAGCAGCTCGTTCACCCGGCGGGCGGGCAGCGCCCCGGAGAACTTGACGGTCGTCCAGTACCCGACCGGTATGTCCTCGTAGTACACCTCGACCTGAGCCGGGTGATTCTCGGTCGCCTCCGCCTTCACGTGGTTGCGCGGCACCTTCCTGGTCCTCACCGTCCGAACCGCCTCCGTCTTCCACCAGTCGGTGGAGGGGTCCTGGCTCCACGACTCCGCCGCGTCCAGCACCGGCAGCCGCCGCAGGAAGCCGCCGAGCTCGCCGAGCTGCTTCTCCAGGAAGAGAAGGTAGGAGACCGGCACCTCGCGCAGCAGCGTCTCGCCGTCCACGGTGATGTCCGCGCAGGCGGTCCGGTTCGCCCAGTCCTTGGTGGCGGTCACGTCGAACAGCCGCGTGAGCGTCTTCGCGGTCTCGCGGAGCACGTCCTCCGCCTTGACCTGCACGCGCGTGGACTCGGGCGGCAACTGCTCGCCCTCCTCGTCCTTCGGCTGGTACGTCCGCGAGATTCCCGCGAGCAGCGCCGGCTTGGTCAGCCCGTGCTGCACGCCCGCCAGGTCCTGCTGCGCCTTGGACTTGACGCCCTTCTCCACTGCGATGATCTGATTGAGCTTCGCCACACCCGCACCGTAGCCGCCCCCGCCCGCCGGCGGCCAGCGCATTCGTGGCCGGCGGAGGCCACCTTCCCTCCGCGCTCGGGGCGCCGCACGATAGAACGCATGGACAGAGATACAGAACGGGCACAACTGGAGCTGCATGTGGAGGCGCTGCAAAGGCGCCTGTCGCCGGGTCAGTTCATCGTGTTGATGCGGGCGTTCAACGCCTGCCGCGCCGCGAGGGCGGGGGCGGGAACCGGTTCGGGACCCGGGACGGGAGGCGGGGCGCCCCACCTCGGCCTCGCCTCGGGGGAGCAGGAGCTGTTCACCCCGGAGGTCCAGAGCGAGATGCTCACCCTGATGGGGCTGGCCGAGCAACCCGCCCTCCGGGTGGACAGGAGACCCCCGGCGGCATGAGCCGCCGCCGGGCACGGCCACCCCCGCGGCCCCCGCGGGGGCGCGGAACGTGCCCGAACCTGGCCGGCGGACGCGCAGACGTGTCGCGCTTCACCCCCGATTCACGCGCGGAGTGACATCTTTTTCACGAATGAGGAGCTTTCGCGTGACAACGGAGTGAAAGGGGCGGCGCGTGCCGGACGTGCCCGAGCAGCTTGTCCATCTCGCCAAACGGCGCAGCGAGCCCGTCGTCGTCCAGACCATCCGGTCCGCCGCCGCCGCGACCATCTCCTATGTCGTCGCACTCTGGCTGACGGACGTCACCGCCCCCCTGCTGGCGCCGCTGACCGCGCTGCTGGTCGTGCAGGTCACCCTCTACGCCACCATCACCACCGGCGTGCGCCGGGTGAACTCCGTGATCGCGGGCGTACTGATCGCCACCGGCTTCAGCGCCCTGGTCGGCCTGAGCTGGTGGAGTCTGGGGCTGCTGATCCTGATCTCGCTGACGATCGGGCATCTGGTCCGGGTCAGCGAGTTCGTCCCCGAGGTCGCGATCAGCGCGATGCTGGTGCTCGGCGTGACCCAGGGGGTCGCCGAGACCGCCATCGACCGGGTGGCCGAAACGGTGATCGGCGCGGTGGTCGGCCTCCTGTTCAACATCATCTTCGTCCCGCCCGTCTGGGTCGGATCCGCGGGGCACGACATCGAGGACCAGGCGCGGCGGATGCGCGAGCTGCTGCGGAATCTCAGCGAGGAGGCGGAGGAACGCCGCAGCCCGGTCCAGCGCGTCTCCGCCAAGCTCAGCGAGGCCAGGCGCCTCGACCAGGACATCGCCCAGGTGGACGCCTCGATCATCCAGGCGGAGGAGAGCCTGCGGTTCAACCCGAGGGTGAAGGAGCCGCTGGTCACCCGCATCGTGCTGCGCACCGGCCTCGACACGCTGGAGGTGTGCGCGGTCATCCTGCGCACCCTGACCGAGACGATGCGCGACCTCGCCAGCCGCCGCACCGACGAGCCGCTGTTCCCGGAGGAGGTGGCCCCCGCCCTGCGCGAGCTGCTCGCCAACCTCGCCGGCGCCGTGGACAGCTTCGCGACACTGATCACCAGCCAGGTGTCCACGGCCGCGGACGAGGCCGAGGCGTTCCTGGCGGTCGAGCTGGACGCCGCCCGGGTCAGCCGCGAGCATGTGGCCCACCTTCTGCTCGAACGTGTCCAGGAACACCCGCAGCAGTGGCAGTTGCACGGCTCACTGCTGGCGGAAGTCGACCGGATGCTGTCGGAACTCGACATCGACAAGCGGTCGGTGCACCTGGCGGAGGAGCTGGACCGTGCCTCGTCGCGGCAGCGCGAACGCTTCCCCCGCCTCCGCCGCATCGCCGACACCCCGTTCCGGCTGGTGCGCAGGGCCAAGAGGGCCGTCGGCATGAGCCCCGGCCGGCAGGACTAGCCGCCGAACCTGATGTCGCCCTGGATCGTGCCCGTCTGGATCACGTTCTGCACCTGGGCCTGACCGGAGATGACGTTCTCCACGCGGGTCTGGGTCACCGTCAGCGCCGCCCGGTGCTCCTCGGCCCACCCCCGCAGGTCGTCGGCGAACCCCTCGTCCGCGGCGGCCCGGGTGCTGATCCGCTCGGTCAGCTCCCGCACGGCCGTCGCGTCCGCGGGATCCACCGCCTCCGGCTCGCCACGCCCCACGACGCGGCGGGTGAGGGACATCAGGGAGTCCCAGGCGACCCGCCCCGCCTCGGTGGCGGCACCCCCGGCGGCGGTGGAGACGAGCGCGAGAGCGGCTTCGAGAGTCATGTCTCAACGGTAGCCCGGCGCCCGCCCACGGAAAACGCCGCACCCGGCCACCCAGCACGGCCACCCCCACCGCCACCGCCACCCCGTGCCTAGGCGAGCACCCGCTCGTGGAGCTCCGTCACCGCCTTGCGGGCCGAGCAGAACGCGCCGTGCTGCCAGGCGATGGCGTGGCTGAGGTGGTCGCCCGCGAAGTGGACCCGTCCGGCCGGGGCGTTCAGCGGGGCGAAGACCTCCGCGTCGGCGCCGCCGGGCATGCGGTGCCACGCGGCCTCCACGAACGGCGTCTGCCGCCAGTGGTGCGAGAACGAGGAGGCCAGCTCCGTGCGGTACTTGGCGCCGTGGATCCGCTCCCCGTGGGACACCGCCCTCGCCTCGCGCTCCCGGGGCGTCAGCGCCGCGTAGGCGTCGGCGTTCGCACCGGTGTTGTAGTAGCCCACGATGACGCCGCGCCGCTCGTGGAAGCCGTGCGAGGGGTACCAGATGTGGCTGAGGTCGAGGTCCGTCTCGGTGATGCCGCCGTAGATGCGGTGATCCGTCTCCCACCAGCGGTTGCGGTACTCCAGGCCGATCTTCCCGGCCGAGACGGGGGAGCACGCCTCCAGCGCACTCTGTACGCGTGCGCCCAGGTTGTGGCGGGTGGTGGCGAGGATGTTCGGCGGGAGCGCGGCGATGCAGTAGTCGGCGTGCAGCTGCCGCGTGCGCCCCCCGGTCCGGTAGGTGACGGTGACGCCGTCGGAGCGGTCGGTGATCTCGGTGGCCTGCGCACCGGTCAGCACCCGGCGGGAGCCGATGGCCCGGGTCAGGGCGGCGGGTATCCGGTCCATGCCGCCGACCGGCTGGAACATCAGCATCGCCTGGTCGTAGCCGAACTCGAAGGAGAAGTACTGGCCGACCCCCGAGGAGAGGACCTCCGAGACGTCCGGCACCCCGCCCAGGACGGTGCCCGGCGTCCCCGCCGCGCCGGGGTCCACCGCGTAGCCGCGGCGATCCCCGCCGGTGTACCGCCAGCTGGCGGCCGGATCGCCGTCCACCCGGCCGCCGAGGGAGCCGAAGCCCTCCAGGAACGACAGCAGCCGCTCCCGGTCCTCACCCGTCAGCTCGGCGTCCAGCGCGCCCCCGTCGGTGGCCTTGGCCAGCAGTTCCGCCACATAGCCGTAGACGTCGGCCTTGGCGGTGCGGTGGCGCACGGGTGCGGTCATGCCCGCGGAGGCGTTGAAGAGATAGGCGCTGGCGTTGCTGTTGGTGAACACCTCCACGGGCACGCCCAGTTCACGGCAGTAGTCCATGGTGAGCATCCACTGCGCGATGCGCGCCGGCCCCGCGTTGAGGTACTGGCCCTCGGAGAAACGGGCCGTCTGCCGGTGGCCGAGCACGTCACGGGTGGTGTCGCCGCCGCGGACCGTGAAGTTCCGCCCGCCCGCGCGGTCGCGGGCCTCCAGAACGGTGCAGTCGTAGCCCGCCTTCCCGAGCTCGTAGGCGGCGGTCAGTCCCGCGATCCCGCCACCCACCACGACCACGCTCGCGGCGGCGCGGCCGGTGAGCGAGAAGTCGCTGTGCCGCGGAGCGCGGAACGCCGGCGCCGAGGCGGCCTCGGCGGTGGGCGCGAGGCCGAGC
The DNA here is from genome assembly GCF_001083795.1 of Streptomyces sp. SBT349. Taxonomy (GTDB): domain Bacteria; phylum Actinomycetota; class Actinomycetes; order Streptomycetales; family Streptomycetaceae; genus Streptomyces. The sequence goes on along the minus strand of NZ_LAVK01000071.1, from coordinate 20,719 downwards.
GCGCCCATGGTGGCGAGCATGGTCCCCGCGCCGCCGCTGACCCCGACCGCGCGGAGGAAGTCGCGTCTGCTGGCCCCTCGTCCCTGTGACATGGTCAATCCCCTTTCGCCCTTGGCGCCAGGGATCGTCGCAACGACACGTTTCGGCCACACCTCGTCGAGCATTTCCGAAACGTTTCACTCACGAAGGCACCATGCCGGACACCGCGCGGCGAACTACCCCCGCCGGGCGGCGCGTTCGGTCAGCCGCCGCCACACCTCGTCGACCTGGGCGGCGAGCTCCTCGACCGTGCCGTCGTTGTCGAGGACGAGGTCGGCGACGGCCAGGCGGGCTTCGCGCGTGGCCTGGGCCGCCATCCGGGAGCGGGCGTCCTCCTCGCTCATGCCGCGCAGCCGGGTGAGCCGGTCCAGGCGGGCGGCCTCGCTCGCGTCCACGACGACCACCACCTCGTACCGGTCGGCCAGCCCGTTCTCGGCGAGCAGCGGCACGTCGTGCACCACGACGGCGTCGGGGGGCGCCGCGGCGCTCACCTCGGCGGAACGCCTGGCGACCAGCGGGTGCACGAGGGCGTTGAGCCGCTGGAGCCGCTCGCGGTCGGCGAAGACGATGCGCCCCAGCCGCTCACGGTCGAGGCGGCCCTCCGCCGTCAGGATCTCCTCGCCGAACGCGGCCACCACCGCGGCGAGCCCCGGCGTGCCCGGCTCGACCACCTCGCGGGCGATCCGGTCCGCGTCCACCACGACCGCCCCGTGCGCGGCGAGGAGCCGTACCGCCTCGCTCTTGCCCGCGCCGATGCCGCCGGTCAGTCCCACGTTGAGCATGGACGCAGGCTACCGGTCGCCGTCGTCGTCCTCGTGCTCCGCCAGGAAGCGCTCGAAGACCTCGCCCAGCTCGTCCGCGGACGGCAGCTCGGCCGCCTCGGCGACCAGGCTGCCGCGCGTGGCCACGCCGGCGATCGCGTCGTACTGCTGCTCCAGGCCGCGGACCACGGCGACCAGCTCCGAGTCGCCCTCGGCCAGCTCCCGTTCGATCTCGTTCTGCGTCGTGAGGGCACGGCTGCGCAACGCGTGCGCCGCGTCGGGCAGCACGAGTCCGGTGGCGGCGGTGATCGCCTCCAGAACCACGAGCGCCGCGTCCGGGTACCGCGAGCGGGCGATGTAGTGCGGAACGTGCGCGGCCACGCCGAACACGTCGAAGCCCGCCTCGATCAGCCGCAGCTCCACCAGCGCCGCCGCGCTGCCCGGCACCTGCGCCTCGTCGAACACGCCGCCGTGGCCGGGAACGAGGTCGGCCCGGTTGCCATGGGGGGTGAGCCCGACCGGGCGGGTGTGCGGAACGCCCATGGGGATGCCGTGGAACGTCGTGCCCAGCCGCACCCTGAGCCGCCCGGCGATCTGGATCACCGCCTCGGTGAACGCATCCCACTCCACGTCGGGCTCGGGCCCGGAGAGGATCAGGAACGGCTGGTGCGTCGCGTCCTGGACCAGGCGCACGGCCAGCTCGGGCGTCTCGTAACGCGTCCAGCGGTCGCGGCGGAAGGTCATGGCCGGGCGCCTGGCCCGGTAGTCCACCAGCCGGTCGTGGTCGAAGCGCGCCACCGTCGTCGCGGGCCGGCCGTCGAGCAGCTGCTCGATGAGCTGACCGCCGGTCTCACCCGCGTCGATGAAGCCTTCCAAGTGGTAGATGAGGACGGGACCCGCGCTGTGCGCGCCGCCCATCGCCTCGTCGACGAGGGCCAGCCCGTCGGGGTCCCATGCGTACAACTCCTGCGGATCGCGCACTGTCACCGCACCCCTTCCGCTGTCTCGCGTATGCAGAGGACAACGCACCGTACCTGACGCGCATTCCCGCCGGCGCACGCCCGGCGGGAAAGCCGAACGGCCGGGCCCCGCTCCCGTGAAGGGAGCGGGGCCCGGCCGTCAGATCGACTCCGCCTCAGCGGCCGGCCATCGGCTCAGCTCTGGCCGCCCGCCAGCTTCTCCCGGAGCGCGGCAAGCGCCTCGTCGGAAGCCAGCGCGCCCGAGTCCTCGGTCTGCGGCGACGAGTAGGAACCGCCGCCCGAACCACCGGACTGCGGGGCACCGCCACTCGGGCCGGACGCCTCGGCCTCGGCCTGCGCGTCCGCCTCGCGGGACTTGATGACCTGCGCCTGGTGCTGCTCGAAGCGCTGCTGCGCGTCGGCGTACTGGCGCTCCCACTCCTCACGCTGCTTCTCGTACCCGGGCAGCCAGTCGTTGGCCTCCGGGTCGAAGCCCTCGGGGTAGATGTAGTTGCCCTGGTCGTCGTAGGACGCCGCCATGCCGTACAGGGTCGGGTCGAACTCGACCGCCATCGGGTCGGCGCCGAAGTTCTCGTTCGCCTGCTTGAGCGAGAGACTGATCCGGCGACGCTCCAGGTCGATGTCGATGACCTTGACGAAGATCTCGTCGTTGACCTGGACGACCTGCTCCGGGATCTCCACGTGGCGCTCGGCCAGCTCGGAGATGTGGACCAGGCCCTCGATGCCCTCGTCCACCCGGACGAACGCGCCGAACGGAACCAGCTTGGTGACCTTGCCGGGGACGACCTGGCCGATCTGGTGGGTCCTGGCGAACTGCTGCCACGGGTCTTCCTGGGTCGCCTTCAGCGACAGGGAGACGCGCTCGCGGTCCATGTCGACGTCCAGGACCTCGACCGTGACCTCCTGGCCGACCTCCACGACCTCGGACGGGTGGTCGATGTGCTTCCAGGAGAGCTCGGACACGTGCACGAGGCCGTCCACGCCACCCAGGTCCACGAAGGCACCGAAGTTGACGATGGAGGAGACGACGCCGGAGCGCACCTGGCCCTTCTGGAGGGTGGTGAGGAAGGTCTGGCGGACCTCGCTCTGCGTCTGCTCGAGCCAGGCACGGCGGGAGAGAACCACGTTGTTGCGGTTCTTGTCGAGTTCGATGATCTTGGCCTCGAGCTCCTTGCCGACGTACGGCTGGAGGTCGCGGACCCGGCGCATCTCGACCAGCGACGCGGGCAGGAAGCCGCGCAGGCCGATGTCCAGGATCAGGCCGCCCTTGACGACCTCGATCACGGTGCCGGTGACGATGCCGTCCTCGTCCTTGATCTTCTCGATGGTGCCCCAGGCGCGCTCGTACTGAGCGCGCTTCTTGGACAGGATCAGCCGGCCCTCCTTGTCCTCCTTCTGGAGGACCAGGGCCTCGATCTCGTCACCGACGGCGACGACCTCGTTCGGGTCGACGTCGTGCTTGATCGACAGCTCGCGCGAGGGAATGACGCCCTCGGTCTTGTAACCGATGTCGAGCAGGACCTCGTCCCGGTCGACCTTCACGATGACGCCGTCGACGATGTCGCCGTCGTTGAAGTACTTGATCGTCTCGTCGATCGCGGCGAGGAAGGCTTCCTCGGAACCGATGTCGTTGACCGCAACCTGCGGGGTGGTCGCGGTGGTCTCGGTGCTGCTCGTCATGTGGTAAAGGGCTCCGGTACGGACATGTTCGTAGGCACTGCTACGCCGGGAGCCCGTATCGCACTGCCGAAGCCGGACAGCCTGAGAAGCGCTCTCCGACACGTCCTGCCGGGAAGCGCCTCGACAACCGAGGGGACATACAACAGATGCGAGCGCGACCTACTCCGTCCGAGGCGCGCAGGCCCGCAGCGCGTCTTATAGCATACGGGGGCATCCCAGCAGGGTCAATGCGCGGTTCGCCCCACGAGGGGCACTATCGGGCCAAATCTGACACTTCAGCCGGGTGTCCGGGCACTATTCACGGAACGCGCCCGGCCGGTCACCGGCGGGCCCGGAGGGCGCGGCACACACGGCGGCGGCCGGGCGGCATCGCCGCCCGGCCGCCGGTGCGATCGGTGCCCCGTGGTCAGCCCGCGCGGCGGGTGAGCGTGGCGCTCGGCGTCGCGGTGGGCGTGGACTCGGGCTCACCCGGGTCCCCGGGCTCTTCCGGGTCCTCGGGGTCCTCCGGCTCCTCGGGGTCCTCCGGGTCGGGGCAGCCGTCGCCGTCCTCGTCCTCCTCGCCGTCCTCCTCGCCGTCGTCCTCACCGGGATCGGTCGGGTCGGTGGGGTCGGCCGGGTCAAGCAGGTCGAGCAGGTCGGTGGGAGCGGCCGGGCTCGGGCTCGGCGCGGGCTCGGCCGGAACCTCGGTCTCCTCCTCGCCCGGCTCCTCCTCGCCCGGATTCTCGGGGTCCTCCGGGTCCTCCGGGTTCTCGGGGTCCTCCGGGTCCTCGGGGCACTCCGGCGGCTCGCCCGGCTCCCAGGGGTCGTCCGGGTCCTGGGGGTCCTCCGGCGGGTCCTCGGGGTCCTCGGGGATGGGCCGGATCTCGCCCTCCTCTTCCGCGGGCGGGGGCGGGGACGGCGTGCCGCCATCGCCGTCCGGCGTGCCGCCGTTCCCGCCCGGGGTGCCGCCCTCCCCGTCGGGGGTGGGGTCCGGGTTGCCCGGCCCCGGGCTGTCGGGCAGCGAGCCCTCGCCGTCGGGCACCTCGTGGACCTCGTCGCGGTAGAAGTCGAGCCAGGACCGCACCGTCCGCACGTAGTCCCACGAGTGGTTGTAGCTGAGCAGGGCACGGTCGAGGTCGGAGGAGACGGCCAGGTCCCGGTCGGCGGCGCAGAGGTAGTCGCCCGCGGCCAGGGTGGCGTCGTACACGTTGTTCGGGTCGGACCGGCCGTCCCCGTTCCCGTCGGCGCCCCAGTTGGCCCAGGTGGACGGGATGAACTGCATCGGTCCGACGGCGCGGTCGTACAGCGCGTCGCTGTCCCACCGGCCGTCGTCGGTGTCGTGGATCTGGGCGAAGCCGTCGCCGTTCAGGACCGGGCCGAGGATCGGCTGCGAGGTGGTGCCGTCGGCGTCCACGTCACCGCCCCTGGCGTGGCCGGACTCGACCTTGCCGATGGCGGCCAGCACGCGCCAGTCCAGGTTGCACGCCGGGGTGGTGTCGGCGAGCGTGGCCTCGGCCTGGCGGTAGGCGTCGAGCACGGTGGCCGGGATGCCCGCCTCGGCCGGGCCGAGGTCGGCGCCGTCGCCGCCCCCGCCGCCCTGACCGGGTCCGGCCGTGTCCAGTGGCGGCAGGTCCGTGTGATACGGCAGCTGCGGCGGCGCCTCGGGGCCGGCCACGTCGGCCGGCTCCTCCTGCGCCGAGGAGCGGTCCTGCGGCTCGGGCGGGCTCGGATTCTCGCTGCCCAGCACCTCCGGTGCCTGCGAGGCGGTCAGCGCCGCCATCGCGGCGGCGGCCACCGCCGACCCGGAAAGTCCCTTACGGATCCTGCCGATACGCAACCCCACGCGCGTTCCCCTCCGTCTGCGGTCCCACCGCTGTCCCCTATGACCGCAACGACAGTACGACACGCGTCCGTTCGGGGCCAGGACACGCTCGTGTCACCGGTGTGGCGGTTGAGCGAAGAGAATCTGCCTTTCCGTCAGCGCACGGCGTCAGTGCGCGGCCGATTCCCAGGTGGAGCCCGAGCCGATGGAGACGTCGAGGGGGGCGCGCAGCCGCACCGCGCCCGCCATCTCGTGCCTCACCATCTCCTCGACACGCCCCCGCTCCCCCGGCGCGACCTCCAGCACGATCTCGTCGTGGACCTGGAGGAGCAGCCGGGAGGCGAGGCCCTCCCGGGTCAGCGCCTCGTCCACGCGCAGCATCGCGATCTTGACGATGTCGGCGGCCGTGCCCTGGATCGGCGCGTTCAGCGCCATGCGCTCCGCCGTCTCGCGCCGCTGCCTGTTGGTGCTGGTGAGGTCGGGGAGATAGCGGCGGCGGCCCATGAGCGTCTCGGTGTAGCCGGTGGCCGCGGCCTCCTTCACCGCCCGCTGGAGGTAGTCCCGGACGCCGCCGAACCGCTCGAAGTAGGTGTCCATCAGCTTGCGGGCCTCGTCGGAGGGGATGGTCAGCTGCTGGGAGAGGCCGAACGCCGAGAGGCCGTAGGCCAGGCCGTAGCTCATGGCCTTGATCTTGCGCCGCATCTCCGCGTCCACCTGGTCCTTGGGGACCGAGAACACCTGGGAGGCGACGGTCGTGTGCAGGTCCTCGCCCGAGGTGAACGCCTCGATCAGGCCGTCGTCCTCGGACAGATGGGCCATCACCCGCAGCTCGATCTGGCTGTAGTCGGCGGTCAGCAGCGACTCGAAGCCCTCGCCGACCATGAAGCCGCGGCGGATCGCGCGGCCCTCGTCGATGCGGACCGGGATGTTCTGGAGGTTCGGATCGGTGGAGGACAGCCGGCCGGTGGCCGCCACCGTCTGCTGGAACGTGGTGTGGATCCGCCCGTCGGGGGCGATGGACTTGATCAGCCCCTCGACCGTGGTGCGCAGCCTGGCCTGCTCGCGGTGGCGCAGCATGATCACCGGCAGCTCGTGCTCGGTCTGGGCCGCCAGCCAGGTCAGGGCGTCCGCGTCCGTGGTGTATCCGGTCTTGGTCCGCTTGGTCTTGGGCAGCCCCAGCTCGCCGAAGAGCACCTCCTGGAGCTGCTTGGGGGATCCGAGGTTGAACTCGTGGCCCACCGAGGCGTGCGCCTCGGCCACGGCCTGCTGCACGGCCGCGGCGAACTGCTGCTCCAGGCGCTCCAGGTGGGAGCGGTCCGCGGCGATGCCGGCGCGCTCCATGCGGGCGAGCAGGGCCGAGGTGGGCAGTTCCAGGTCGTCCAGGAGCTCGCTCGCGCCGACCTCGGCCAGCCTCTCGCGCAGCAGTCCCGCCAGGTCGACCACGGTCCTGGCCTGCCGCATCAGCGTGTCGGCCTGGGCCCTGTCGTCCGCGCCGAACGCGAGCTGCCCGCTGGCGTCCGCGGGCCGGTCGAGCTCCCTGCCGAGGAACTCGACGCTCAGGCCGTCCAGGGCGAACGAGCGGCGGCCCGGCTGGACCAGGTAGGCCGCCAGGGCGGTGTCCATCACGATCCCGGCGATCCCCCAGCCGTGCTCGGCGAACACGCGCTGCACGGCCTTGGCGTTGTGCAGGACCTTGGGCCGCTCCGCATCGCCCGCCCAGCGCGCGAACGCCTGCTCGTCCCCGGCGTCGAGCGCCGAGGGGTCGAACCAGGCCGCGGGCCCCTCCGCGGTCGCCAGGGCCACCGCGTGGACGCTGCCGGCGCCCAGCTTCCAGTCGTCCTCGATGACCAGGCCGAGCGGACCCTCGCTCGCGTCGAGCCAGGCGGCCAGCTCCCCGGCGCCCAGCACCGAGCCCGCGACCTCGGGGCCGGCCAGCAGCTCGACGGCCTCCTCCTGGTCCGCGCCCGGGTCGACGGCGAAGAGCCGCTCGCGCAGGCTCGCGTTGCGGAACTCCAGCGCGTCGAGCATCACCGTCACGGCGGCCACGTCGTAGGGCTCGCGGGCCAGCGCCTCGGGATCGCAGCCGAGGTCCACGTCGCGCGACAGCTCGGTCAGCTCGCGGTTGAGGGTCACGGACTCAAGGTGGGCCCGGAGGTTCTCCCCGGCCTTCCCCTTGACCTCGTCCGCCCGGTCGACCAGCGCGTCGAGGGAGCCGAACTGGTTGATCCACTTGGCGGCCGTCTTCTCGCCGACGCCGGGGATGCCCGGCAGGTTGTCCGAGGGGTCGCCGCGCAGGGCGGCGAAGTCCGGGTACCTGGACGGCGGGAGCCCGTACTTCTCCTCCACCTTCTCCGGGGTGAAGCGCGTCAGCTCCGAGACCCCCTTGGTCGGGTACAGCACGGTCACGCGGTCGCTCACCAGCTGGAACGCGTCCCGGTCGCCGGTGACGATGGAGACCTGGAACCCCTCGTCCGCCGCGCGCGTGGCGAGCGTGGCGATCACGTCGTCGGCCTCGAACCCGTCGACCGCGAACCGCCGCACGCGCATCGCGTCCAGCAGCTCGCCGATCAGCTCGACCTGGCCCTTGAACTCGTCGGGCGTCGCGGACCGCGTCGCCTTGTACGCCGCGAAGCGCTCCGAGCGCCACGTCACCCGCGACACGTCGAACGCGACGGCCAGATGCGTGGGCGCCTCGTCGCGCAGCGTGTTCGCCAGCATCGACGTGAACCCGTAGATCGCGTTCGTCGGCTGGCCGACGACGGTCGTGAAGTTCTCCGCGGGCAACGCGAAGAATGCCCGGTACGCCAGCGAATGCCCGTCCAGCAGGAGGAGGCGCGGTGCGGGGGTCGTCTGCGATGCGTTCTCAGCCACGCTCCCGATCCTGCCACGGACCACTGACACTCCCCTCCGCCCGTGCGACGATCAGCGGCATGTCAGCAAAGCCGCCCGCCGCCGACCCGATCCAGGACGCGCCCTCGGTCACGGAGCCGATGAGCGCCGCCGCGGGGCCGGCCGCGATCGCGCACGCGATGAAGAACGCCCAGCGACAGATGGGGGTGCGGCGCACCGCGCTGACCCTCCTGCGCGTCAACCAGCACGAGGGCTTCGACTGCCCGGGGTGCGCCTGGCCGGACCCGGACAGCCCGCACGCCTTCGAGTTCTGCGAGAACGGCGCCAAGGCCGTCGCGGAGGAGGCGACGCTACGCCGGGTCACCCCCGCGTTCTTCGCCGAGCACACGGTCGAGGACCTCGCCGGCCGCTCCGGGTACTGGCTCGGCCAGCAGGGGCGGCTGACCCACCCCATGTACCTCCCCGAGGGCGGCGACCGCTACGAGCCGGTCGGCTGGGAGATGGCGTTCGACCTGATCGCGGGCGAGCTGCGCGCCCTTCCGGACCCCGACCGGGCCGTCTTCTACACCTCGGGCCGCACCAGCAACGAGGCCGCGTTCCTCTACCAGCTGTTCGCCCGCGAGTTCGGCACCAACAACCTGCCCGACTGCTCCAACCTCTGCCACGAGTCCTCGGGCGCCGCGCTGACGGAGACGCTGGGCGTGGGCAAGGGCAGCGTGCTGCTCGACGACCTCCACCGCGCCGACCTGATCATCGTGGCGGGCCAGAACCCGGGCACCAACCACCCCCGGATGCTCACCTCGCTGGAGAAGGCCAAGGCGGCGGGGGCGAGGATCATCACGGTCAACCCGCTCCCCGAGGCGGGCCTGGAGCGGTTCAAGAACCCGCAGACGCCGCGCGGGCTCGCCGGGGGCGGCACCCCGCTGACCGACCTCTTCCTCCAGATCAGACTCGGCGGCGACCAGGCGCTCTTCCGGCTGCTCAACAAGCTGATCATCAACCGCGGCGGGGCCGTGGACACCCCGTTCATCCGCCGCCACACCCACGGCTTCGAGGCGTTCTCCACGGTGGCCCGCGCCGCCGACTGGGAGGAGACGCGCCGCGCCACCGGCCTGTCGCGCACCGACATCGAGCGCGCGCTCGCCATGGTGCTGGCCTCCCGGCGGATCATCGTCTGCTGGGCGATGGGCCTTACCCAGCACAAGCACGCGGTCCCCACCATCAAGGAGGTCGTCAACTTCCTGCTGCTGCGCGGCAACATCGGCCGCCCCGGCGCCGGCGTCTGTCCGGTGCGCGGCCACAGCAACGTCCAGGGCGACCGCACGATGGGCATCACGGAGAAGCCGGACGCGGCCTTCCTGGACGCGCTCGGGCGGGAGTTCGGCTTCGAGCCGCCGCGCGACCCCGGCTTCGACGTGGTGGAGTCCATCCGCGCGCTGCGCGACGGCGCGGCCACGGTGTTCTTCGCCATGGGCGGCAACTTCGTGGCCGCCAGCCCCGACACGGCCGTCACCGAGGACGCGATGCGCCGGGCGCGGCTGACGGTCCATGTCTCGACCAAGCTCAACCGCTCGCACTGCGTCACGGGCGCCAGGGCGCTGATCCTGCCGACGCTCGGGCGCACCGAGCGGGACGTCCAGGGGGGCGGCGCCCAGTTCGTCACGGTGGAGGACTCGATGGGCGTGGTGCACACCTCGCGGGGCCGGCTGAGGCCCGCGGGCCCGCGGTTGCTGTCCGAGCCCGCCATCGTCTGCCGCCTCGCCCGGCGGGTGCTCGGCGAGTCCAGCGCGACGCCCTGGGAGGAGTTCGAACGGGACTACCGCGGCGTGCGGGCCCGCATCGCCCGCGTCGTTCCCGGCTTCGAGGCATTCGAGGAACGCGTCGCACGGCCCGGCGGGTTCACGCTGCCGCACGCCCCCCGCGACGAGAGGCACTTCCCGACCGCGACCGGCAAGGCCAACTTCACGGCCGCGCCCGTCGAGTACCCGGCCGTGCCCGAGGGCCGCCTGCTGCTCCAGACGCTGCGCTCGCACGACCAGTACAACACCACGATCTACGGCCTCGACGACCGTTACCGCGGCATCTCGGGCGGCCGGCGCGTGGTGCTGGTGAACCCCGAGGACGCGAAGGAACTGGGCTTCGACGACGGCGCGTACGCGGACCTGACCAGCGAGTGGACCGACGGGACCGAGCGGACCGCGCCCGGCTTCCGCGTGGTCCACTACCCCACCGCCCGCGGCTGCGCGGCGGCGTACTACCCCGAGACCAATGTGCTGGTGCCGCTGGACGCGACCGCCGACGGGAGCAACACCCCGACCAGCAAGTCGCTGGTGATCCGCCTCACCCCGACGGCCGAGCGGTGAGAGGACCTGATAGAACGCTTTCCATGGGCGATCGCATGACCACCAGCTTCCCGCTCCACATCCTGGACCAGTGGGCCGGGCTCGGCATCGATCTGGCCGAGCACTTCTCGGCCGGGCACCTCGGCGACCGGATGGGCATCACGGTGTCCGAGGCGTCTCCGGAGAAGGTGATCGGCACGCTGCCGGTCGAGGGCAACACCCAGCCCTACGGGCTGCTGCACGGCGGCGCGTCCGCCGCACTGGCCGAGACGCTGGGCTCGGTGGGCGCGATGCTGCACGCCGGGCCGAACAAGATCGCCATGGGCGTGGACCTCAACTGCACCCACCACCGCGCCGTGCGCTCCGGCGTGGTCACGGGCGTCGCGACCCCGGTGCACACCGGGCGCACCTCGGCCACCTACGAGATCGCGATCACCGACGACCGCGGCAAGCGGGTGTGCACCGCGCGCCTGACCTGTGCCCTGCGTCCGGCGGCGGGCCAGCAGCAGACGGGCGACCCGGGCGCGCCGGCCGGTCCCACCGGGTGACACGCGCTCCCCCGGGACCGGGCGGTCCCGGGGGAGCGGTTGTTCACCGAGCGGTCAGTCCGCGACCTCGCCGAGGTAGGCGGCCCGGATCCTGGAGTCGGCCAGCAGCGCGGTCGCCTCGTCGGCCATCACCACGGAGCCGGTCTCCAGCACATAGCCGCGGTCGGCGAGCTGGAGCGCCTGCGAGGCGTTCTGCTCGACCAGCAGCAGCGTGGTGCCCTGATCGTTGATCTCCTTCAGGATCTGGAAGATCTGCTGGACGATCAGCGGGGCGAGGCCCATCGACGGCTCGTCGAGGAGCAGCAGTTCCGGCTTGCCCATCAGCGCCCTGCCGATGGCGAGCATCTGCTGCTCGCCGCCGGACAGGGTGCCGCTGATCTGCTTGCGCCGCTGCGCGAGGACCGGGAAGAGGCCGAAGACCCGGTCCATGTCCTCCGGGTCGGGGCGGCGCAGCCGGTACGCGCCCATCTTCAGGTTCTCCAGCACGGACATCCGCGCGAACACGCGCCGGCCCTCGGGCACGTGCCCGATGCCGAACCGCACCAGCTCGTGGGACTTGATGCCGTCCACGCGCTCGCCGCGCAGCCAGACCTCGCCGGTGCGGGGGGCGAGCATGCCCGAGGCGGTCTTCAGCGTCGTGGACTTGCCCGCGCCGTTGCCGCCCAGCAGCGCCACGACCTCGCCCTCGCCGACGGTGAGGCTGACGCCCTTGAGCGCCTCGATCGCGCCGTAGAAGACGTGCAGGTCCCGCAGTTCGAGCAGCGCGGGCGAGGCCCCGGTGGCGTCGGGCGCGGACCCCGGCTGCTTGTCCAGTCCCAGGCTCACGACCGTTCCTCCTCTTCCGTCTCTTCCGCGTCCCGCGCGTCCCCCGCGTCCTGCGCGTGCTCCGCGTGCTCCGCCTGTTCGGCGACCATCTCGGCGACCAGGGCGCGTTCCTCCTCGGCGGAGGCCCCCAGATACGCCTCGATGACCGCCGGGTCCTGCTGGACCTCGGCGGGGCTGCCCTCGGCTATCTTGCGGCCGAAGTTGAGCACCACGACCCGGTCGGCCACGGACATCACCAGCCGCATGTCGTGCTCGATCAGCAGCACGCTCACGGCCAGTTCGGCGTTGATCCGCCGGATCAGCCCTTCGAGGTCCCGCTTCTCCGTCGGGTTGGTGCCGGCCGCGGGCTCGTCGAGCAGGAGCAGCTCCGGGTCGGTGGCCAGCGCGCGGGCGATCTCCAGACGTCGCTGCTCGCCGTAGCTGAGCGAGGACGCGATCTCGTTCATGCGGTGTTCGAGGTCGACGAACCCCAGCACCTCGTGCGCCTTGCGGTCGCTCTCCCGCTCGTCGCGCCGCGCGTGCGGCAGGCCGAGCATGATCGAGATCGGGTCGGTCTTCTGCCGGGTCTCGACCGCGATCTTGACGTTCTCCAGCACGGTCAACGCGCCGAAGAGCCGGATGTTCTGGAACGTCCGCGCCACGCCGAGCCTGCTGGCCTTGTGCGGCTTGCGCCCGCGCAGCTCGTGCTCGCCGCCGGAGCGGGGGCGGAAGGTGATCCGCCCCTCCTGCGGGATGTACGCGCCTGTCAGCGAGTTGAACAGGGAGGTCTTCCCCGCGCCGTTGGGCCCGATCACCGCCAGGATCTCGCCGTGCGCCATGCGCAGCGCGACGTTGTCCAGACTGGTCAGGCCACCGAAGCGCAGGGTGATGCCGGAGGCATCCAGCACGTCTCCCGGCGGGGTGGTGGCGGCTTGCGCCTTCATCTCGGTGGTCATCCCTGCGCACCTCCCGGCTGCGCGCCCAGGGCGTCGGCGTGCCCGGAGCCCTCCTCGGCCATCTTCAGCTCGCGCTGCCGCCGCCGCGAGGGCAGCAGGCCCTGCGGCCGGTAGATCATCATCACGACCAGCAGCCCGCCGAGGTACATGTAACGGTCCTGGGCGTCCACGGTGTCCCGCAGGTACTCGGGCAGCCAGACCAGGACGGCGGTCCCGAGCAGCACGCCCGGGATCGAGCCCATGCCGCCGAAGACGACGTAGGACAGCGCCAGGACGGACAGCAGCACCAGGAACATCTCGGAGTTGATGAACCCGAGCTTGCTGGCGTAGATCACGCCCGCGATGCCCGACGTGGACGCGCCGATGGCGAACGCGAGCAGCTTGAAGCGGACGGTGTCCACGCCCGTGGCCGCCGCCGCCACCTCGTCCTCCCTGATGGCCGTCCAGGCGCGGCCGACCCGCGAGTGCTCCAGCCTCATGAACAGGAGCAGCACGCCGACGACGAACGCCAGTTGCAGCCAGTAGTACGGCTGCGGGTCGAGGCCCCACTCGTACGACCAGAATCCGAGGTCCACGGAGAAGCGGTCCGTCTGGGCGCCGCGCGTGCCGCCGGTGAAGTCGGTCCAGTTGCGCGCGGTCAGGTAGACGATCTCGTGGAAGCCGAGCGTCACGATGGCGAGATAGTCGCCGCGCAGCCGCAGCGTGGGCGCGCCCAGCAGCACGCCCGCGATGAGGCAGGTGATCACGGCGAGCGGGATCACCAGGAAGTTGTTGAGCTCGACGGGCGGCTCGACCGGGAGTCCGCCGGTCCAGAACGCGGCGCTGTAGGCCCCGATCGCGAAGAACGCGATGAAGCCGAGGTCCAGCATGCCGGCCCAGCCGACGACCACGTTCAGGCCGATGGCCACCAGCACGAACATGCCGATCTGGTCGACCATGACCTGCTGCCAGAAGACGGAGACCATCAGCGGCAGCAGGATGAGGAAGAGGAGAAGCGCGCCCATCGCGGCGAACCGCAGGTTCTTGTTGCCCCGCAGCGTCTCGGAGCCGAGCCGGGAGGCCCGGGCGATCAGCGCCGGGAGCCAGACCGGGGTCAGCCTGAACGAGAAGCCGCGCGAGGGCTTCAGGTCGGCGACGTTCCCGGCGGGCCGCGCCGCCTCCGCCTTGACCGATGAGGTGAACTTCACGATCAGGCCGTGCGCGAACTCGCGCACCAGCCAGACGCCGAGGGCCAGGGCGAGCCAGCCCCACAGGGCGCCACCCTTGAAGTTGGCCTCCAGCGCGGCGAACACGTCGCCGCGCACGCCCTGCTCGCCGGTGACCTGCGCGAGGATGACGGCGGTGACCACCAGCGCGAACAGCCGCCGCCAGCGCGGCTGCTGATACCACGAGGGCTGCCTGAGCCTGGCCGCGGAGGGCCGTCCCTCGACGGAAGCCTGCGCGCTCATGCCGTCCTCCCCACACGCTCACCCAGCAGTCCGGTCGGCCGGAACATCAGCACGAGGACGAGGACCACGAAGGCGCCGACGTAGCGCCAGGCGTCGCCCCACAGTTCGACGGTGAACGACTCGACCACGCCGAGCGTCAGCCCGCCGAGCATGGCGCCGCGCACGTTCCCGATGCCGCCCAGGACCGCGGCGGCGAACGCCGTGATGCCGGGCAGGAAGCCCATCGTGTACTCGACCTGGAGGTTGGTGCCGAACAGGAAGCCCGCCACGCCGCCCATCAGGCCGCCGAGGACGAACGTCCGCGAGACGACCTTGTCGATGTCCACGCCCATCAGGGACGCCACTTCCGGGTCCTGCGCCACCGCCCGGATGCCCGAGCCCAGCTTGGTGCGGTTCACCACGAAGTCGACGGTCACGAGCATCAGCACGGCCGTCACCAGGATGAGCAGCTGGGTCACGCTGACCGCGGTGCCGAAGATCTCGAAGACCTGCTTGTTCTCGTACATCGTCGGCATGGGCATCGGGTAGCGCCCGAACATCTTGCCGGCCAGGTTGTAGAGAAAGAACGAGGCGCCGATCGCCGTGATGAGGAAGACCAGGCGTGGGGCGTGACGTCTGCGCAGGGGGAGATATGCGGCCTTTTCAAGACCGAATGCGACCAACCCGCCCAGCGCCGCCCCGCCGAGAATGCCGAGGAGCACATAGAGCACCGATTGCATACCGGATGGATCGACGGCCGGTTCGAAGAGGGTCAGGGCGATGACGCCCCCGAAACCCCCGGCCATGAAGACCTCGCTGTGCGCGAAGTTCAGCAGCTGGAGCACGCCGTAGACGAGCGTGTAGCCAATGGCGATCACGGCGTACAGCGAGCCGAGCACCACACCCAGGACGAGAACGTCCCAGATATCGGAAAGGGACATGGAACTGACTTCCTTGTGGGAACGAGCGGCGATGAGCGGAGGCCCGGAGGGCGGGGGCGGGTCACGCCCCCGCCCTCCGGCACCGGCGGGCTCAGCCGCCGACCAGTTCCTCGATGCCACCGAGGTAGGCGCGCGCGCCCTCCTCGACCTGGTACATGAAGATCGCGGTGTTGGTGAACTCGCCGTTCTCGTCGAAGGAGAAGGTCTTCGTCAGGCCCTCGTACTCGACGTCGGCCAGCGCCTGGTACAGCGACTCGCGGTTGACGTCGCCGCCCAGACCCGCGATCGTCTCGATGATCATGTTGGCCGCGTCGTAGGACTCGGCGGAGTAGGTGCCGGGGGGGATGCCGTAGGCCGCCTCGTAGCGCTCGGCGAACTCGGCGGTCGCCTCGTCGGCGGTCGCGTCCGTGCACGGGCAGGTGAGGTACCAGCCCTCGACCGCGTCCTGCGCGAGGTTGATCAGCTCGTCGTCGTTCGAGCCGTCGCCGGAGATCCCGATGCCGTCGAAGCCGGCCTCCTGGAGGCGGGTGGCGAACGGCGCGAGCGCCTCGTAGTAACCCGCGTAGATGAGTGCGTCCACACCGGACTCGACGACCGTGCGGGCCGCGCTGCCGTAGTCGACGGTGTCGGCGGGCACGGTCTCGCGCTGCACGTTCATGTCCGCGCTCTCGAGCTCGGACTGCGCGACGTCGGAGAGGCCCTCGCCGTACGGCGTGGAGTCGCTGATCACCATGACGTTCTCGACGCCGTCCTGCGTGGCGAGGAAGTCGGCCATGGCCAGGCCCTGGGCGTTGTCGTTCGGCACGGCGCGCAGGAACGTCGCGAACTTGCCGTCCTCGGTCAGCGTGGGGTCGGTGGCCGACGTGGAGACCGCCGCGAGGCCGGCCTGCGCGTACAGCGGCGCCGAGATGTTGGCGGGACCCGAGAACGCGGGGCCGATGACCGCCATCACGTCCGTGTCGTCGATGGCGCCCTGGGCGGCGGCGGTCGCGGTGGTCTCCGAGCCCTGGTCGTCGGCGGGGACGTACTCGATCTCGAAGTCGTATTCACCGCTGTCGTTGGCCTCGTCGATCGCCAACTGGATGCCGTTCTGCATATTCTCGCCGAGCGCGACGTTCTGGCCGGACAGCGGGCCCTGGTACGCGATCTTGTAGCCGTCCCCACCGCCTCCGCTCTCGTCGTCACTACCGCAAGCGGTGAGCACGAGCGTGCCGATGGCGATCGGTATCGCCAGCCTCACGATGGACTTGTTGAGCACGTGGAAAACCCCCTGGAGCGAGGCCGTCATGTCGACACCGCAAGCTCTCCCATGTGCATACGGCACACCGGTGCGGCGTGCAGCGGAATCTATTGCCACACAAGCGGCACGAACACACTGTCGCGACAGATGTGATCGCCTCGTGACCTGGGGCACACGCCGGAAACAGAACGCGGCTGACCGCTGAGCGGACGTTACGGGCAAGATCCGCTCATCCCGGACCGGCGGCCCCGCGAGGGCGGGGGCCGGGGTCCGGCCGGCCGGACAGGGCGCGCTCTGACCTTCTTTGGGCGGAATTAACGGATCGTTAACGAGGCGAGAACATTTGCTCGATCCCCCGCGAGGCGTGGCCCTGGCTCACTTCTGCTGCTTCTGCCGCTTCTCCTCCGCGTCCTGGATGACGGCCTCGGCGACCTGGTGCATGGACAGCCTGCGGTCCATGGAGGTCTTCTGGATCCAGCGGAACGCCGCCGGCTCGGTGAGCCCGTACTGCGTCTGGAGAACGCTCTTGGCGCGGTCCACGAGCTTGCGCGTCTCCAGCCGCTGGGCGAGGTCGGCCACCTCCTCGGTGAGCGTCTTCAGCTCGTTGAACCGGGAGACGGCGATCTCGATGGCGGGGACCACGTCGCTCTTGCTGAACGGCTTGACCAGGTACGCCATCGCGCCGGCGTCGCGGGCCCGTTCGACCAGGTCGCGCTGGGAGAAGGCGGTGAGCATCAGCACCGGCGCGATCGAGTCCTCGGCGATCCTCTCGGCGGCCGAGATCCCGTCCATCACCGGCATCTTCACGTCCAGGATGACCAGGTCGGGGCGGAGCTCCCGCGCCAGCTCGACCGCGCGCTCGCCGTCCCCCGCCTCGCCGACGACGGTGTAGCCCTCCTCCTCCAGCATCTCCTTCAGGTCCAGCCGGATCAGGGCCTCGTCCTCCGCGATGACGACACGGGTGGTGTGAGGCGGAACGTGGGCCCCGTCCTCGGCGGCTTCCGCCGGGGTGGTGGGCTCATCAGGGACGTCGGGGGTGGTCACGATGCTCCTCGTTTCCTGCCGGCTGGGCCACCCATGAGAGTACCCAGTCGCCCGCGCGGCGGCCGAACGGCTACACTGACCGCGTCGCTGGCCGGGTTGGTGGAACCGGTATACACGGAGGTCTCAAACACCTCTGCCCGTGAGGGCATGCGGGTTCGAATCCCGCACCCGGCACCCGGTGAGCGCCTGCCCCCGCGTCGGGGATCCGGGCAACTCCCGGGGATGACATGGACGTTGACACGGACGTCGCGAGCGCCACCTCGGCCGGGCCGGGTGGCGCCTTCGCGTGAACGGCCTCTCGCCCCTCAGCGCGGTGAGTCGTCCTCGCCGACGTGGTGGACCCGCACCAGATTGGTCGTGCCCGGCGTCTCGGGCGGCGAGCCCGCGGTCATCACCACCACCTCGCCCTTGCCGCACCGGCCGAGCCGCAGCAGCTGCTCGTCCATCTGCGCCACCATCTCGTCCGTGGTCTGCACGGCGGGCACCAGATGCGTCTCCACGCCCCAGGTCAGCGTGAGCTGCGCGTGCGTGGCCGGGTCGGGGGTGAACGCGACCACCGGGATCGGCGAGCGCGCCCGGGAGAGCCTGCGGGCGGTGTCGCCGCTCTGCGTGAACGCCACCAGCAGCTTGGCGTCCAGGAAGTCGCCGATCTCCGCGGCGGCCCTGGCCACCGCGCCGCCCTGGGTGCGCGGCTTGCCGCCCTCGGTCAGCGGCGAGAGCCCGCGCGCCAGCAGCTCCTCCTCGGCGGCGCTCACGATGCGGCTCATGGTGGCGACCGTCTCGACCGGGTACCGGCCCACGCTGGTCTCGCCTGAGAGCATCACCGCGTCCGTGCCGTCCATCACCGCGTTGGCGACGTCGGACGCCTCGGCGCGGGTCGGGCGGGAGGAGTCGATCATGGACTCCAGCATCTGCGTGGCCACGATCACGGGCTTGGCGTTCCGCTTGGCGAGCTTGACCGCCCGCTTCTGCACCAGCGGCACCACTTCGAGCGGGACCTCCACGCCCAGGTCGCCCCGGGCGACCATGATGCCGTCGAAGGCGCCCACGATGTCCTGGAGGTTCTCCTCCGCCTGGGGCTTCTCGATCTTCGCGATGACGGGGAGGAAGCGGCCCTCCTCGGCCATGATCCGGTGGACGTCCTTGATGTCGTCGCCGCTGCGCACGAAGGAGAGGGCGATGATGTCCACGCCGGCGCGCAGCGCCCACCGCAGGTCGTCCATGTCCTTGGTGGAGAGCGCGGGGACGGAGACGGAGACGCCCGGCAGGTTCAGTCCCTTGTGGTCCGAGACCATCCCGCCCTCGACGACGCGCGTGCGCACGCGGGGGCCCTCCACCGACACGACCTCGAGGGCGACGCGGCCGTCGTCCACCAGGATCCGCTCCCCCGGGCCGACGTCGCCCGGGAGTCCCGCGTAGGTGGTGCCGCAGCGGTCCTGGTCGCCCGCGACGTCCTCCGTGGTGATGGTGAATTCATCGCCGGTCTCCAGGAGGACCGGTCCTTCGCGGAAGCTGCCGAGCCGGATCTTCGGGCCTTGCAGGTCGGCCAGAATTCCTACGCTGCGTCCCATTTCCTCGGCGGCGCGGCGAACGCGCTGGTAGCGCAGTTCGTGCTCGCGGTGGGCTCCATGGCTGAGGTTGAGCCGGGCTACGTTCATCCCCGCCTCGACAAGCGCGACGATGCGCTCATATGAGTCGGTGGCGGGTCCAAGTGTGCAAACGATTTTCGCTCGGCGCATACGCCAACCATAGGAGTTACCCGCCAGTAGAGGGCTATCCGGAAGTGACCACTCGGCGGCGGGGATTTAAAGAGAGACTCACAAATTTCAATTATGAGCGGCACTCCGCTCTTATGAGCCAATTCCGCTGTGCTGTTTATCGAGTAGTAATCTGCCCTGCGCTTTCCGCGACGAAACGTTGCTCCGCGACCGCGCGTGCGCCGGCGGGCCGCAGGCCGAAGGAGGTGAACGCCGTGCGCCCCGGCAGCGGATAGCGCTCCCGCCCGGTGAGGGAGTTCAGAATGGTGGCGGCCCGGTGGGCGGCGAGACCGAGGTCGGGGGCGCCGACGCCGTGGGTGTGCGTCTCGGCGTTCTGCACGAAGACGCTTCCGGTGACGGCCGGGTCGAGGGCCAGCCGGTAGTCGGCGCCCACCCGGGGGCGCCCCGCGGCGTCCCGCGCGATCGCCGGGTCGAGGGCGGCGAGCAGGGGGGTGAGCGGGCGCTCCCGGTAGCCGGTGGCGAGGACCAGGGCCGAGGTGCGCATCCGCGTGCGCTCGCCCTGGTCGGCGTGGTCCAGGTGGAGTTCGAGCTCGCCCGAGCCGACGCGGCCCGCGGTGCGGACGGTGACGCCGGGCAGGAGGGTGGCGTCGGGCCAGCCGCCGCGCAGCCCGTGCTCGTACAGCTCGTTGTGGATGGCGGCCAGGGTCCCGTGGTCGATCGCCCGGTAGAGCTGCCACTGCCCGGCGACCAGGCGGTCCCTGACCGGCTCCGGGAGCCCGTGGAAGTACCGGGTGTAGTCGGGGGTGAAGTGTTCGAGGCCCAGCTTGCTGTACTCCATGGGCGCGAACGCGGCGCTGCGGGTGATCCAGTGCAGCCGCTCGCGGCCCGCGGGGCGGCGGCGCAGCAGGTCCAGGAAGACCTCGGCGCCCGACTGCCCCGAGCCGACGACGGTGACATGGGCGGCGGCGAGCAGGCTCTCGCGGTGGGCGAGGTAGTCGGCGGAGTGGACGACGGTGCCGGGGGCGGACTCGGCGAGCGGGCGCAGGGCCTCGGGGAGGTGGGGGGCGGTGCCGATGCCGATCGCGAGGTGCCGGGCGTGGACGCGCCCCTCGCCCGTGATGTCGCCCGGCTCGCCCGAGGGGCCGAGCCGGGTGACGTCGAGGTCGAAGACGGCGTGCTCCGCGTTCCACCGGACGGCGTCGACCTGGTGTCCGAAGTGCAGGCCGGGGAGGCGGCCGGCGACCCAGCGGCAGTAGGCGTCGTACTCGGCGCGCGGGATGTGGAAGCGCTCGGCGACATAGAAGGGGAAGAGGCGCTGCTGGTGCCTGAGGTAGCTGAGGAAGCTCCAGGGGCTGGTGGGATCGGCGAGGGTGACGAGGTCCGCGAGGAACGGGACCTGGAGCGTGGTGCCCTCGATCAGCAGGCCCGGGTGCCAGTGGAAGGCGGGGCGGCGCTCGAACCAGGCGCCGCGCAGGTCCGGTTGGGCCTCGGTGAGGGCGGCGAGCGAGAGGTTGGCCGGGCCGATGCCGATGCCGGCGAGGTCGAGCGGGCGGGTCGGATCCGGCGGCTCGGCGGGGGCCGCCGGATC
>NZ_LAVK01000070.1 GCF_001083795.1 Streptomyces sp. SBT349 | reverse complement strand
CCCCGACCCGCGCCAGCAGCTCCACCGCGCGGGCCCGGGCCGTCGCCGTGGACAGCGCGCGGTCGTGCACCAGCAGCGCCTCGGCTATCTGGTCGCCGACCCGCTGCACCGGGTTGAGCGCCGACACCGGATCCTGGAAGATCATCGCCACGTCCCGGCCGAGTACCCGCCGGAGTTCGGGGCCGGGCAGCGCCATCAGGTCGACCCCGTCGAGCAGGGCCCGCCCGGTCACCCGCTGGACCCCGGCGGCCGGCAGCAGGCCGAGCGCCGCGAGTACCGTCACGCTCTTCCCCGAGCCGGTCTCGCCCACCACGCCGAGCGTCTCACCGGCCGCGACGTCGTAACTGACGTGGTCCGCGGCCCGTACCGTACCGGCGGA
Organism: Streptomyces sp. SBT349; assembly: GCF_001083795.1. GTDB lineage: Bacteria > Actinomycetota > Actinomycetes > Streptomycetales > Streptomycetaceae > Streptomyces. The sequence continues at coordinate 27,470 of NZ_LAVK01000070.1, read as the reverse complement.
GGAGGCGAACTCCACCGTCAGCTCTCTCAGACTCAGCGCCGGCCGCCGGCCCTCCCGGACGTCGGCCGCCGCGCCGCCCCGGGCTGCTTCCCGTTGTGTCACCGGCGCTCCTCGCGGAGGTGAGGACGCCGTCCAGGGACCGCGTCATGAGGGATATCCTACAAGTTGGGAACGTAGGATGGGCTGGCGGACCGTGTCAAGAGTTGGGCAGGGCGTGAAGAAGACAGAGGGGGATGCCGCGGTGCCATCGGGGTTTCAGCGACTTGGGTCCGGATCACCGCTGCACAAGACGGTGCAGGAGGAGATCCGGCACTACATCATCCGGCAGGGGCTGCGCCCCGGGCAGCCGCTCAAGCCGGAGGCCGAGCTGGCGCGCCTCTTCGGCGTCAGCAGGAACTCGGTCCGGGAGGCGGTGAAGGCCCTGGAGTCCATCGGCGTGCTGGAAACCCGCCGGGGCAGCGGGGTCTTCGTCAAGGACTTCTCCTTCGCGCCGCTGCTCGACAACCTGCCCTACGGGCTGATGCAGGGGCGCCGCGCCCTGAGCGAGCTGCTCGCGCTGCGCAAGACCCTGGAGTCGGCCATGATCGGGGACGCCATGCGGGCGCTGACGCCCGCCAGCGAGACCGCCCTGCGCGAGGTGCTGGCGGCCATGCGGCAGCGCGCCGAGGCCGGCCTCGGCTTCGAGGACCAGGACCGGGAGTTCCACCGGCAGCTCTTCGCCGACCTCGGCAACGAGATGCTGCTCCAGCTGTTCGACCTGTTCTGGGTGGCCTACCACCGCGCCGCGCCCGCCGCCCCGCACCGCCACCCGGCGGAGATCCACCGCAGCCACGCGCTGATCCTCCAGGCGGTGCTCAGCGGCGACCCGGACCGGGGCCGGGAGGCCATCCGGCAGCACTACGTGGGCATCGAGGAACGGATCGGCGAGTCGGCGCCGTGAGGTCGCGGACGTAGGGCCGGTCCTAGGGCCGCGTCAGCCGAGGTTCGCCCCGTCGCGACGCCCCGCATGGCACCTCGCTGCGTTGCCGCATCACCCGAGTGCTCCCCCGGACTCCGTCCGGGAGGTGCCCCCACGCACGAGGGCGATCCGGCTCCCTCCTTGCCCGCCAACGGGCAGGAGGGGCCCAGCGATGCACCGCACCGGACGCCGCTCCTCGACGGGCAAACCCTGACCGACGCGGCACCAGCCGGAACGGCTCGTCCGGCGTCGTGTCGCCGGTCCGTCATTGGTCGCCACTGTGGCGAGACGCGGATGGCTTGTTGACCTGTTCATGTCCCCCTAGGGTGCGTTCCGATCACCGACGGCATCCGAGAAGGAGAAACGCATGATCACCAGCCGAGTCCGGCGTTTCATGCTGCGTTCGACGGTCACGACCATGGCGTGCGGGGCGTTCGTGGCGGGGCTCATGGCCGCGCCCGCCGGCGCGCAGCCGCTCACCGGCCACCAGGCCGCGGCCGAGGCCGCGGTCGCCGGGGCCTGCCCGGCCAGCGGTCGCATCAGCCAGGGCTACCACAGCAACCACGACGGGATCGACATCGCCAACAGCCTTGGCACCCCCATCCACGCGGCGGACGCGGGGACGGTCACGCACTCCGGCCCGGCCTCCGGATACGGGCAGTGGATCCGGATCAGGCACGCCGACGGCTCGGTGACCGAGTACGGGCACATGTACCAGCGTGACGTCGCGGTCGGGGCGAGCGTCGGCGCGGGTCAGCGGATCGCCCTGATGGGCAGCGAGGGCCAGTCCACCGGCCCCCACCTGCACTTCGAGGTCCATCTCGACGGCGCGTTCGGATTCGGCGACGACCCGATCGCCTACATGAGTGCCCGCGGCGTCGCGCTGCCCTGCTGATCCTCCCAGCCGTTCAGCGGGAGAGCGCCGCGTGAACCCCCCGCCCCCCACGGACGACCGGGGGTCCACGCGGCGCTCCAGCCCGGTGGGGGCCACGCCGACTTCCTGGCCGGCGCCGCTTCACCCGTTCCGTCCGGCAGATGGCCATGAGGCTGCTGGGCCGTGACGGAGCGTCGGGGTGTCCACCCGTCGACCGACTCCTGAGCAAGCCGCCCCCGCGAGGCCCCGTGCCGCCCGTCTCCGGCGGGCCGAAACGGGCCGCGTCCCATGGGTTGTCCGTGGCGGGGGGAGCCGTTACCGTGAGAGAAATCCAGGCATCCGAACGGCATTCGATATATCGAATATGGGAGCGCTCCCAAAGCCGGTGGTCGGTGAGGTGAGGCGAGACGACGTCGCCCCAGGCGATCGGATCCGGGACGGCGCGGATCAACCCCCCACACAGGAGTGATGATGACGTCCCATCGGAACGAACCCGTGGCCTCGGGGCCGGGATCTCCACGTCGGCGGTCCGTCCTGGCGACGATGAGCGCGCTGCCGGTCCTCGCGGCCGCGCCGCCGGCCGTGGGGGCGACGAGGGCGCCGTCCGCGGCGGCCGCCGCCGAGGTGATCGTCGACCCGTCCGCGCGGCGGCAGACGATCCGTGGCTTCGGTGGCATGAACCACACGGTCTGGATCAACGACCTGACCCCCGCCCAGCGGGACACGGCATTCGGCAACGGCGAGGGCCAGTTGGGGTTCTCCGTGCTGAGAATCCCCGTCCACGAGGACCGGGCGAGCTGGAGCGGCGAGGTGGCGACGGCGCGGCGGGCCGTCGAGCACGGGGCGACCGTCATCGCGTCGCCGTGGAATCCCCCCGCGCAGATGGTCGAGACCTTCGTGCGCGGCGATCAGTCCGACGCCAGGCGGCTCCGGTACGACATGTACGGCGCCTACGCGCAGCACCTGAACGACTTCCACCGGTTCATGCGGGACAACGGGGTGAACCTGTATGCCGTGTCGGTGCAGAACGAGCCCGATTACGCGCACGAGTGGACGTGGTGGACTCCGAACGAGATGATCCGGTTCCTTCGGGAGAACGCCGGCTCGATCGAGACCAGGGTCATCGCGCCGGAGTCCTTCCAGTACGTGAAGGGTTTCTCGGACCCGATTCTCAACGACGCGGGAGCGCTCGCCAACCTGGACGTTCTCGGGGCTCACCTCTACGGAACGCAGTACCAGAACTTCCCCTATCCCCTCTTCAAGCAGAGGGGCCAGGGCAAAGAGCTCTGGATGACCGAGGTCTACCACCCCAACAGCAGCGATTCGGCCGACCTCTGGCCGCAGGCGCTCGACGTGGGGGAACACATCCACCACGCTCTGGTGGACGCCGAATTCCAGGCGTATGTGTGGTGGTACATCCGGCGGAGCTACGGCCCGATGAGGGAAGACGGGCGGATCAGCAAGCGCGGCGCCGGCATGGCGCACTTCTCGAAGTTCGTCCGCCCGGGATACGCGCGGATCGACGCCACGCCGACTCCTCAGTCGAACCTCTACGTCTCGGCGTACAGCGGCGGTGGCTCCGCGGTGGTCATCGTCGCCGTCAACAAGGGCGCCTCACCGGTGAGTCAGCCGTTCACCTTGGTGAACAGCGCCTCCTCCAGCGTGTCGTCCTGGGTGACGGACGCGAACAGGACCCTCACCTCCCGGGGCGCGAGCACCGTGTCGAACGGCTCCTTCACGGGCGAGCTGCCCGCTCGCAGTCTGACGACCTTCGTGACCGGCTGAGGCGTCCCGGCTGCCCGGCGAACGGAAGGGTGAGAGCCCGCTGTTCGCTATCCCGGACATCGTTCGCCTTGCCGGAGGCCGCCGTTCCTCAGCACCCCTGCCCATCCCACCCGTAGAGAAGGAGGCACCGCGATGACGCATCGTCGGCCGTCGATCCGCCTGGTCTCGGCGGCGGGGGCCCTGCTCCTCACCGCCGTCGGACTCGCCGCCACCGCGGGACCGGCCTCGGCCCGGCAGCCCGCGTACGCCGCGGACACCGCCGGGACCGAAGCGGCCCACCCGCCAGGGGCCGCGCCGGACACCCCGCTCGGCACCGGGCTGGCGGCGAACCCCATCGTCACCGACATCTACACCGCCGACCCCGCCACGCTGGTCGTCGACGGAACCGCGTACGTCTTCACCGGGCGCGACGAGGCGGCGCCCGGCCAGCAGCAGTTCGTCATGCGCGAATGGCACGCCTTCTCCTCGCGTTCCCCCTCGAACGACCCGGCGGCCTGGCAGCCCCACGGAGCGGTTCTCTCGCTCGACACCTTCGCGTGGGCCGGCGCGAACGCCTGGGCCTCCGAGGTGGTGGAGGGCCCCGACGGCCGGTTCTACTGGTTCGCCTCGGTCGACGGCCGCACCGACGACGGGTGGATGAACATCGGGGTCGCGGTCGCCGACCACCCGCTCGGCCCGTACCGGGACGCCATCGGCGGCCCGCTGATCTCGGACGCCACCCCCGACTCCTCCGCGCTGAACATCGACCCGACGGTGTTCATCGACGACGACGGCGAGATCCACCTGTACTGGGGCTCCTACTGGGAGCCCAGAGCCGTGCGCCTGCGGGACACCATGACCGCACTGGACGGCGAGGTCTTCGAGCCGGCGGGCCTGACGGGCTTCTGGGAGGCGCCCTGGCTGTTCGAGCGCGACGGCGTCCACTACCTCGCCTATGCCTCCAACTCCGGCGCCGACTGCGTCACCGACTCGGCCTACGCCTGCGTCAGATACGCGACCGCCGACAGCCCGGCGGGCCCCTGGACGCACCGGGGAGTCGTGCTGGGCCAGGTGAGTTCGACGACGAACCACCCGGCGATCATGGAATTCGGCGATCAGTGGTACATGGTCTACCACTCCGCCGACGCTCCCGGCGGCGGGAACTTCCGCCGCTCGGTGGAACTTGACGCGCTGTTCTTCAACCCCGACGGCAGCATGCGCGAGGTCGTGCAGACCTCGTGAGCCGATGCCGGCCCCGATCTCCCTCGGGGCCGCCCCCCACATCGCGACGGAAGGGTGACCTCATGTTCCGAAAACCTGGAATGCCCGGCTTACGGGCCCGATGGCGCCGCGGCCTGGTGTTCGCCGCCGCGTTCGCCACGACTCTCGCGCTCGCGGGCCCGGCAGGCTCGGCCGGCGCGGTACCGGACACGGGCGTCCAGCAGGAGAAGCAGACGCGGGTCCCGCGGTTCATGATCGACGCGGGCGCCGAGACCGGGAACGTCGCCGAGTCCGAGCACTTCGCCGTCCGCTGGGGCGACGCGGTCGACGCCGTCGCGTGGGGACGGCAGAACCGCGGCATCGACAACTACCCGCAGTGGGTCGCGGACCACATGGACGACATCTACGAGTTCTACGTGGACGAGGTCGGATTCGTCGATCCCGCCGACCACGAGGCCGGATCCCAGTACAGGATCAATCTCCATCTGTGCGGGACATGGTCGGACGACTTCCTGCCGCCCGCCAACTGGGCCGGCCGCGACGACATCGGGCTGGGGCACATATGCCTGCCCTACGACAAGATCTGGGACGACTGGGTCGAGTCGCACGAGTTCACCCACGTCCTCCAGAACTACGCCGTCGACATCAACATCGCCAACGGCCACGGCGGCGGATGGGGCGCCGGCAACCCGGTGGCCGGGCCGGTGTGGGAGGCCCACGCCAACTACCTGGCCCGCCTGAAGCGCCCCGAAGTGGTCGTCGGTTCGGGCTACCTGATCGACCGCCAGCACCGCCGGTGGCTGTCCCAGGAGACGTACTACGGCGACTGGATGCTGTTCAACACCATCCGGGACATCCACGGGCCGGAGGTGATCGACCGGTTCTGGTACGAGGCCGAGCAGGGCGAGCACCCGATCGACACCATCAAGCGCGTCCTCGGCCTCGACCATCAGGAGTTCGCCGACCTCATCGCGTCGTACACGTCCCGGCAGGTCGTCTACGACTTCTCCGACGCCGCCGGGATCCGCAGCGACCTCTGGCGCGGCGGCGGGAGCTACCGCCCGCTGCACACCGATCCCCTGCAGAGCCTCGGCGGCGGCCAGTACCGGATCGCCGACAGCGACGCCCCGCACCAGTACGGGCACAACATCATCCGGTTGAACCCGAGCGGCGGCCAGGTGTCCGTCCAGTTGCAAGGGCGGTCGAACCTCTCCGGCGCCGACTGGCGGTTCCGGCTGGTGGCGGTGTCGCCCGACTTCTCCGTCCGGTACAGCGACACCTTCGCTCCGGGCCAGACGGCGAACTTCAGCCTCCAGGGCGGCGAGACGCACATGATGCTCGCCGTCGCGGCCACCCCTTCGCAGCACCGCAACTACCCGATGTGGGAGGTCGGGGTCGGGGACCCGTTCCCCTACGAGCTCTCGATCCAGGGCGCCTCTCCCGCGTAGAGCGCGCCGCAGCGCACGCAGGCGCTGGCCCGCCGCCCACCGGGCGGCGGGCCGACACGTGGCCGATAGTCTCCTGCCCGGATGGCGACGGGCGACGGTGAGGAGGCCCGGATGCGGGCCAGGTCGGTGGGGTGGCGCAGGCGGCGGGACGCGGCTCTGCTGCTCGTGGGCGCGGTGTCGGTGGGGCTCGTCGGGCTGCTGGGCGCCCTGCTCGGGTCGCCAGGGGAACGAATCCCCCGGATGTGGGTCGGCGCCGAGATACGTGCCGACGGGACGGCCCGGATCACCGAGGTGATCGACTACGCCTTCAACGGCGAGCAGCGGCACGGCATCTACCGTGACGTGCCGGGGACGGAGCCCGGGGACGTCGGCGAGGTGGCCGTCACGGCGGACGGCGAGCCGGTGCCGCACCGCGTGGAGGACGGGCTGGACGCCCGCATCGTGATCGGCGACCCGGACGCGACGGTGTCCGGGACCCACCGGTACCGGATCGAGTACACCCTGCCGCGTCTCGGCGACGACGAGTGGCTGGCGTGGGACGCCGTGGGCACGGGGTGGGACGTGCCCGTCGGACACGTCGACGCGCATCTGACCGCCCCGTTCACCCTGCGAGGAACGAGCTGCGTGTCGGGGCCGTCCGGTTCGCGGGGGGACTGCGGGACGCGGCGGCAGCCCGCACCGGGCCACCTGGTCGTCACCGAGGACGGACTGGGGCCGCACGAGGGGCTGACGCTGTACGCGGAGGTCGGCGAGGCCGACGCGGGCGGCGCGCCGGCTCCGCCGGAGGCCCCGGGCGGACGGGCCGCCGCCGTCGAGGCCGGGGACAGCGCGTGGTCGGGGTGGCTGTGGGCCACCGTGATCGCCCTCGCCGCGACGGCCCTGGCCGCTGAACTGGTGCGGCTGGCGGGGCGGGAGCGGGGCGGGGGGGTGGACGGCCGGATCCGGCGGACGGACGTCCGGCGGCTGCGCGCCTCGGTCACGCCACTCGGCGAGCCGCCCGCGGGCATCGCCCCCGCGCAGGCCGGCATCCTGCTCGCCGACCGGGTGCGCCGGGAACACCTGGCGGCGTGGCTGCTGACCGCGGCGGCGGACGGGCATCTGACCATCAGCGGCCACAAGAAGCCCGTGCTCCACCAGGCCGGCGAGCAGGCCGGCGAGCGGCCGGCGGGCGACGCGGCCGACCCGCTGACGGGTGAGGTGCTCCAGGCCGTGTTCGCCCGCAAGCCGCGCGTCCCGCTGGGCCAGTACAACAGGGCGTTCGCCACCGCCTGGAAGCTGCTCCGGGAGCGGCTCGACGCGTGGCGGCGCACGGGTGGCGACGGGCTGTGGGAGCCGTTCGGGGAGCGGCGCCGCCGGATCGCCCGGTGGGGCGGCGCGGTGGCCGCGGGCGCCGGAACGGTCGTCGTGGGCATCGCGGCGACGGACGTGGCGGATCCGGGCACGGGCTGGCGGGCGCCGCTGGCGGTCGGCGCGGCCCTGGCCGGCGCCGGGCTCGCGGCCCTCGTGCGGGCCTGGGAACTGCGGGCACGCACCGCGCGCGGCTCCCGCCTGTGGTGCCAGGCGGAGGGCTACCGGCGTCATCTGGCCGGCCTCGGGCCGCACGGATGGGAGAAGCGGGACGAGGACCGGATCACCGCGTGGGCAGTGGCCCTCGGCGAGGCCGAGGCGTGGACGGCGGCGGCCGACGCGGCGAACGCGCGTACGTCCCGCACGCGGGCACGGACGGCCCTGCCCGGGGACGACGAGACGCTCCGGCCGCACCTCGCCACGTACCTTCCGCTGGCGGCCGTGTCCGCCGCCACGCCGCCGTCGTCCGGCGGCTCGGGTGCGTCCTCGGGCTCCTCGTCGGGCGGTCACAGCGGCGGAGGCGACAGCGGAGGAGGGGTCGGCGGGGGAGACGGCGGCGGGGGCGGCGGCTCATGGTGACGACGGCGCCGTGAGGAACGTTCTCCGCGAGTGACACCGCCCCGGCGCGCGGGCGCGTCAGACGTACGCCCGTCGTCCAGGACTACGCGCGGGCTGGTGCGCGGCCGTCCGGCGCCGGGGCCCTTCGGCGCGGGCCCCGGCCGCGTGCGGGAGCCCGCGAGGATTCGCCGGACAGGCCCTAGTCCTCCCCGAGCCGGGCCCAGAAGTGCCCGACGATGTTGTCGATATAGCGCTGTCCGTCCTCTCCGGACGCCGTGGTGCCGCCCGCTCGGCTGAGCGTGGCCGCCATGAGGCTCTGGTACTCCTGATGCATGGTCCGCAGGGGTTCTTGCAGCTCACCGCGTTCCATGGAGACGAGCTTGGCGATGGCGCGGATGTGCGCCTGCCAGCGGGTGGAGACGGCCTCGGTGAGCAGACGGGCGAGTTCGTCCTGGAGGCCGGTGATGGCGATGAAGTCGCTCGGGGGGAGGCTGAGGACGCTGCCGAGATTGGCGGTCTGTATCGCGTCGCCGGTCCAGTGACCGGTCTCCTCCATGCGGCGATAGGCGTCGAGTGTGAGGCCGATGAGGCGGGCGAGGTCCTCGGCGGCGATTCCGCGGGCCAGGCGGTGTTCGAGTAACGTCCGGGGACGCCCCATGAGGTCGCCGGGGGCGCACCACAGGGCGGCGGCCAGGGCCGCGAGTTCGTTGGCGGTGGGCCGGGCGGTGCCGCGTTCCCATGCGGCGATGTGGTTGGCGGTTATGTGGGTCATGCCGTAAGAGGCGCGCATGCCGTACGCGATGTGGTCAGGAGCCATTCCGAGTTGCTCGCGCAGGGTGCGGGCAGCGCGTGCCTTGAAAGGGAGCGGTGGATGCACGCGCAGAGAGTAGGGGGGTTATACGGTTCAACTCCATGCCCGCTGTCGCCTGCATCACTGTTTGGCGGGTTATGTCGATGCTGATTCTGTAGGAACCGACAGGAGTTGAGCGCGACTGGCAACTGCTGGCCGCCACAGCGCAATTGGCAATTCCGCCCTGCCGCGTATGATCCGCTCGCAAGGTGCCCAGGGCGCACGCGTAACTACCGTCACACGCAACCGGCCGCAGCGCACCCGCCTCGCTCACACCTGTAGGCTCCAGGAGACCCAGTCATGCAGACCAGAACGGCAAGCCCGGTCGTCACGCCGCCGAGAGGAACCGGCGGTCCGCTCGACCGCTTCTTCCGCATCAGCGACCGCGGCTCCACCTTCGGCCGGGAGATACGCGGCGGATTCGCCACTTTCTTCACGATGGCGTACATCCTCGTGCTGAACCCGATCATCCTCGGAAGCGCCGAGGACAAGTTCGGCCAGCAATTGGATGCCGCGCAACTGGCGACCGCCACGGCCTTGGTGGCCGCGATCATGACGCTGATCATGGGATTGGGCGGCAACCTCCCGCTCGCCCTGGCCGCGGGCCTCGGCATCAACGTCATCGTAGCCGTTCAGGTCGCGCCCCTGATGAGCTGGGACGACGCGATGGGCCTCATCGTGCTCGAGGGCCTGCTGATCTGCCTCCTGGTGATGACCGGCCTGCGCGAGGCCGTCATGCACGCCATTCCCCAACCGCTCAAGCAGGCCATCAGCGTCGGCATCGGCCTGTTCATCGCCTTCATCGGCTTCGTGGACGCCGGGTTCGTCACCCGCATCCCGGATGCCGCGAACACCACCGTGCCCGTCCAGCTCGGCACCGGCACCCTCACCGGCTGGCCCATGGTCGTCTTCTGCTCCGGCCTGCTCCTGACGATGGTCCTCCTCGCCCGCAAGATCAGGGGCGCCATCCTCATCAGCATCGTCCTGATGACCGCCGTCGCCGTCGCCGTCAACGAGTTCGCCGACATCGAGTCCTGGGGCCTGACCTCCCCCTCGCTGCCTGACACGCCCGTCGCCGCCCCGGACTTCGGGCTGCTGGGCGACTTCGACCTCCTCGGCTCCTTCGGACAGGTCAGCGCCCTGACCGTCGTCCTGCTCGTCTTCACCCTGATCCTGTCCGACTTCTTCGACACCATGGGCACGGTCGTCGGCGTCACCGCGGAAGCCGGACTCCTCGACGAACGCGGGCAGGTCCCGGGCCTCGGCCGCGTGCTGCTCATCGATGGCGCGGCCGCGGTCGCCGGCGGGGCGTCCTCGTCCTCGTCCGCCACCACCTACATCGAATCCGCCGCCGGCGTCGGCGAGGGCGCCCGCACCGGTTTCGCCAACCTCATCACGGGCGGCATGTTCGCCCTCGCGCTCTTCCTCACGCCTGTGCTGACCATCGTCCCCCTCCAGGCCGCCGCCCCCGCCCTCGTCGCGGTCGGATTCCTGATGATGACCCAGGTCAAGCACATCGACTGGGACCGCTACGAACTCGCCATCCCCGCCTTCCTGACCATCACCGTGATGCCGTTCACCTACTCCATCACCAACGGCATCGGCGCCGGCTTCATCTCCTACGTGATCATCAAGGCGGTCATGGGCAAGGCCCGTGAGGTCCACTGGCTGCTGTGGGGCACCGCGGCGCTCTTCCTCGTCTACTTCGCCATCGATCCGCTGGAGCAGATCCTCGGCATCAAGTAGCCGTCCGAAGACGCGGACCGGGAGTGCGGGACGGTCGTCGTCGGCGACCGGACCCGCCCCCTCGTCCATGACCGCACGTCCGGGCACGGCGCACGGAGCGGGGCCGAGCCGCGTCGGGGGACTCGTTGACGTGCTGGCGTGCTGATGTGCCGCCGTGCGTCAGGGCCGCGTGCGGGGCTGCTCCGGGTGCGCCGCCGGCGCGGGGGAGTCCGGCGGGGGAGCGGTCATGTCGAGCAGGAGCAGGGCGTCGTACTCGGGGGTGCCGGGCTCGGCGACGTACACGGCGATGCGCTGGCCCGGTGTGCCATCCAGCTGCATCGACTGGGCGGTGAGGGTGAGGCTGCCCACGTGGGGGTGCCGGAAGGTCTTCCGGACGGGCTTGCGGCCGGTCACCTCGTAGCGTTCCCAGAGCTTGGCGAAGTCGGGACTCTTGAGGAGGAGCTCGCCGACGAGGTTGGTCAGGTCGGGGGCGTCGGGCGCGGTGCCGACCAGGGCGCGCAGCCGCGAGACGCAGGCGCGGATCTGGTCGTCCCGGTCGGGGAACAGCTCGCGGGCGGCGGGGTGCGGGCGGCGGCTACTCGGACGGCTACCACTGGGAGACGCACACCGTCGAGGGCGGCTACGTCGCGCCCAACACGGAGTTCGACGCGTACATGGACACGGTCCGCGCCGCGGGCGCGGAGCCGATCATCACCGCGAACTACGGCTCGGGAACGCCCGAGGAGGCCGCGGGCTGGGTGCGGCACGCGAACGTGACCAACGACCACGGGGTCAGGTACTTCGAGATCGGCAACGAGGTCTACGGCAACGGCCACTACGGCGCCCAGTGGGAGACCGACCACCACCCGAGCAAGTCGCCGACGACATACGCGAGTTATGTGGTGGAGTACGCGGCGGCGATGAAGGCCGTCGACCCGACGATCCAGATCGGCGCGGTGCTGACGACCCCGGGGTCCTGGCCGGACGGCATCGTCGGCCCCGGCGACACGATGGACTGGAACAACACCGTCATGTCCATCGCGGGCTCGATGATCGACTTCGTGATCGTGCACCACTATCCGTGCGCCACCAGCCAGGAGGACCTGCCGGACGCGCCCCAGACCGAGATCCCCGGCATGGCCGCCGCGCTCCGCTCGCTGATCGACCGGTACGCCGGGGACAACGCCGGCAACGTCGGCATCGCCGTGACCGAGGCCGCCGCCACCGCCTACAAGAACACGTCCCCCAGCGGGCTGTTCACCCCGGACGAGTACCTGACGTGGCTGGAGCAGGGCGCGTTCACCCTCGACTGGTGGAACCTGCACAACGGCACCGACTGCGGCAACATCACCGAGGTCGAGGGCGCCACCGACTACGACGACGGCGGCATCCTCTCCAGCGGAGCCGCGTGCGAGCCGCCGCTGAACACCCCGTTCCCGCCGTACCACGGCACCCGGATGATCGGCGAACTGGGCTCGCCCGGCGACACCCTGGTCCGGACCGGGAGTTCGACGCCGCTGGTGTCCGCCCACGCCGTCCGCACGGCCGACGGCGCCGTGAACGTGATGCTCATCAACAAGGATCCGGACAACGCCGCCACGGTCGACCTGTCCTACCAGGGCTTCACCCCGTCCCCGGCGACCCCGACGGTGTACTCGTACCTGAAGAACGCCACCGCCATCGACTCGGCCGGCCCGTGGTCCGACCCGATCCGGCTGCCCGGCGTCAAGGGCATCGACCCCGATCTCGCCTGGGACGAGGACGGGAACTGCTGGTGCACCACGGCCGGGATCGAACAGATCCGCATCGATCCGCGCACCGGGAGGGCGTTCGGCCCGCCACGCCGGCTCTGGTCCGGCACCGCCGGTGCCAAGGCGCCGGAAGCACCCCACCTGTACCGCATCGGCGACTACTGGTACCTCCTGATCGCCGAGGGGGTACCGAACGGGGCCACGGTGTCTCCATCGCCCGCGGCCGCACACCCGCCGGCCCCTTCGAGCCATGCCCGGCCAACCCGATCCTCACCCACCGCGGCACCGACCACCCCATCCAGAACACCGGCCACGCGGACCTGGTGCAGGGGCCCGATCGTTCCTGGTGGATGCTGCTGCTGGGGGTGCGGGCACGCGGGGGCACCCCCGGCTGGCACGTCCTGGGACGCGAGACCTTCCTGGCGCCGGTGACCTGGGTCGATGGCTGGCCGGTCGTGGGCGGGCTCCCGGCTGAGATGCCCGCACCGCCATGGCCCCTCCGGCCCGGCGCCGCACCGCCGGTCCGCGACGACTTCGACCTCAGCGACCTGGCCCCACGCTGGATCTCGCCACGTCACCGCGTCGCGGAGAACTGCACCACCAAGGAGCGGGCCGGCTGGCTCACGCTGCGGGCCGGAGGGAGTTCGCTCGACGCGTCCGACGTGACGTTCCTCGGCCGGCGCCAGCAGCACCTGTCCTGCCGGGTCCGCGCCCTGATCGACCCGGCCGAAGGACGAGGCGGCCTGGCGGTTCGCCTCGACGAGCGCCACCACTACGACATCGAGGCGGCGTCCGGCGAGGTGCGCGTGCTCGCGCGCGTCGGCCCGCTGCGCACGGTGGTGGCGTCCCGCCCGGCCCCCGCCGGGCCCCTGGTCCTCGGGATCGAGGTGGCCGCCACCGAGGCGGTGAACGACGCGCGCACCGGTCCCGACTCCCTCGCCATCGGCTTCGAGGAGCCGGACGGCACGTTCGTCGCACTCGCCACGCTCGATGGCCGGTACCTGTCCACCGAGACCGCCGGCGGCTTCACCGGCCGGGTGATCGGCATGTACGCCGCGGCCGGCACCGTCCACTTCGACTGGTTCGACTACCGGCCGCTCGACGGCTGAACGCCGTCAACCCCATGGGGACGGGAACGCCCTCCACCGCGGGGCACCGCCGGCCTTGCGGTGACCTTGCGGACCGGCCAGCATGGGGACCGGGGACCGGGGATGTTTCACGCACTGTTGACCGTTTCGGGGGGGACCTGTGGAATTCCGGCTGTTCGGCGAGATGCAAGTGCGGTCGGGGGGCCGACTGCTCGACGTGGGGACGCCGCGGCAGCAGGCGGTGCTGGCCGTGCTGGTCGTCGAGGCTCGACGACCCGTCGCGATCGAGACTCTCGTCGACCGGGTCTGGGATCAGGCCCCGCCCGCCAATCCCCGAGCGGTGCTGTATTCGCACCTGAGCAGGATCCGGGGGCTGCTGAGACAGCCGGCCTCTCCCGGCGGCGGGACGGCGGCGCGGATCGAGCGCCGGCACGCTGGCTATGTGCTGGACGTCGACCCGGACCTGGTGGATCTGCTCCGGTTCCGGCGCCTGATCGAGCGGGGCGGTGACCGGCAGGTGGGCGACGAGGCTCGGGCCGCCGTGCTCGCCGAGGCTCTGGGCCTGTGGCGGGGAGCGCCCCTGGCCGGTCTCTCGGGGGAATGGGCCGCGCAGGTCCGGGACAGGTGGCACCAGCGGCGGTTGGACGCGGTGGTGCAGTGGGCGGAGATCGAGCTCCGGCTCGGCCATCCCGCGGCGGTGATCACCACGGTGCCCGATCTTGTCACCGAGTATCCGCTGGCCGAGCCCCTGGAAGCCCTGCTCATGCGGGCGCTGCACGCGGTGGGGCGGGGTGCCGAAGCCCTCGACCGCTACTCCGCCGTCCGGCGACGGCTGGCCGACGAGCTGGGCACCGACCCCGGTCCCGAGCTCCGTGCCCTGCACCAGGCGGTCCTGCGCGGGGACTTGACCCCGACATCCGCAGCGGCCCAGCGCGAGCCCGCCCTTCCCGCACCGGCCGGTGAGAGCCCCGAGGTGCCGTCCGGGCGCGGCGGTGCGGACGCGACCGGCACATCACCGGGCCGGAAGCGACCCAGGCGGCCCCGCCGACGCGCCATGCTGGTCGCCCTGGTCGCGGTCGCCGTGCCCGCGGCGATCGGTTCCGTGCACGTCTCCCGGGGGGACGAGGGTGACGCCGCCGCACCGGCGACATCGGTCGAACGCGTCCAGGAGCTCTTCGCGGCCGCGCAGGACCTCGACCACGAGGGAAGAACAGGTGACGCGCGGGCGACACTCGTTGACGCGGTGCGCCTCTACGGTGAGCTCGTCACGCAGGACCCGGACCGGAACGCGCCGCCCCTCGCCCCCGCCATCATCCAGGCGCTGGGCACGGCCGGCGTGGATTCCAGCGTCCCGGAGGACGCGTTACGCGGCTGGCTCGCCCAGCCGGTCCACACGCCCTATCCGGCGATCTCCCAAGTGATCCTGCTCCGCGGATGGCGGCTGGAGGCACCGGTCTTCCTCGACGCCGTCGTCTGGAACTACGAGAACGCGTCCGGCATCACCTCACCCCGTGACGTCGCGGACGTGAGGCTCCACGTCCTGGAGGCGGCCATCCTGGAGAACTCAAGAACCCGCTACGGGACGCGGGTGACGGCGTTCGAGGAACTCCTCACGCCCTGACCCGAACTCATCGCCGGGGGAACGGCGACGGCCGGGCGCTCGGGTGGCACGACGTCGGAGGGGAGGCGTCGCCGCCCGTCGGCAGCATGCCGAGCAGCGCAGCGGCAAGGGGGCCGTCGGCAAGCCGACGGCCCCCTCAGCGCTATGAGCGGTTCAGTGGATGATGGGGAGATTGTTGAGTTGTTTCAGGGTCCAACTCTGGTTCCCGGTATTCCACTCGTTGTCCTTCGCGATGCAGGACCACTGCTGCAAGGGGGACTGCTGGCCGGGTACACCGGAGGGAGCTGCGACGTCCAGGCACATTCCGGTGGCGCGGTTCCGGATCAGCATGGTGGTGGCGAAGCACGGAGTCGTGCAACTCGGCTGCGCCCAGCTGATGGACCATTCGGCCGGCGCGTAGCCGGCGCCGCAGGACGGGTACTGGATGATCGGCGTGCCGTTGTCGTAGAACCCCGCACGCCAGTCGAGCATGAGGCACTGGCCGGAGTGCCGGGCCTTGATCCGGAAGTATCCGTTCCCGCTGTCGAGCAATTCGTACTCCTGTGACGTGCTGGCGTTGTCCGGCCACAGGAAGACGCCGGTGTGCGGTTCGGCTGACGCCCCCATGACGTCGGCCCGCAATCCGGTGTGGGAGTTCACGAGCTCGAAGCGGGTGGGTTCGGCCGCCTGGGCGGGCGTGGGGGCGATCACCGCGGCGACGGCGGACATGAGCGCCACAGCCATGGCCATCGACAGGAATCGGGACCGTCTGCGCGTGGCGGGCATCGGCCGTGCGGCCGACGCCTTGGTCGTGTCGGGGCGGTCGCGCCGTAAGGAGAAGGCTGGCCACATGCTGTTTCCTCCGTGGGTTTCGGTGCGCCAGAGCGGGACGGTGGTCGAGCGACCTCGTCTTCCGGTGCCGCCGCGGGTTCCCCCCGCTGGACGCGGTCGGCTGTGCCGGGTCGGTCGGCCCGGATGTCCTCACCATGGCGTCGCGGCCTGCTCGCCGACCTTGCGGTGACCTTGCGGGCCAGCCGGCATGGGGATCGGAGCCGCTTTCCGCGGAGAGCCGCCCGAAGGCGCTTGCTCAGGTTTCCATGTCCCACGTGAGGTAGAACCGCCCCGAGGGATGCTCGTGGGTCACCGGCCAGAAGTGCGAGAAGGGAGTTCCGGCTTCCAGCGAGTCGGCCAGGCTGCCGAACAGCTCGGCCAGATCGGATGCCCACTCGGTGCCGTCGACGGCACCCGAGCCGATGCCCATCTCGTAGACGCGCCCGTAGGTCGGGCCGGGGCGATGGTCGATGAAGGCGACTCCGCCGTCATTGGGGTGCGCGAACGGCACCCACTGGTGAGCGTGACCGTTGAGATCGTCCTCCTCCCACAGCCCCGAGGCGATGTTCTGCTCCCCGAAGTCCACCAACATCCTGTGTGTCTCGGCGATGCGGTCGGTGTGATCGAGCCGGTGTCCCAGCGGCAGAAAGGCACCGGCCTGGAATGTGCCACGCTCCGGGGTGGGCCGGAGTTCGGCGACACCGTTGTGGCGCTCCAGAAGTGCTCTCAGCTGCGGGTGGAGGGGGACCCCGAGGTGTGCTTCGAGCGTCGCGATCTCTCCGGCGGTGGCAGGCGGTCGCAGAGCCGCGTGGTCAGCGGGCGCGTGCACGGACAGCCAGGACACGAAGCGGCCCCACGCCTCGTCGAACGCGGCAGGATCTCTGTGGGTCATGCCGTGACCCTAGGTCGCGGTACTGACATGTTTTCGATGGCGCCGGGGGCTCGGGCAGCGCGTCCGTCAGCCGCGATACCGTGCCGCGGCTGACGGACACCCCGAGACGGCGTCGACGGAGTCAGTGAGCCAGGGATCCGGCGGTCTCCGCGTCGATCACCAACTCGACCTGGTCCGCGTAGATGCCTACCTCGCGGTCGGGGTCCGCCTCCCAGGGGAGGTCGACGACCACGGACGCCGAGCGCCCGGACGAGTCGTGCAGGAGCCCGAGCCTGGCGCCGCGCGGGAGTCCGACCATGACCGACGCGCACCGGGCCGGGGCCTTGGTGTCGGACGGCGTCGCGGTCGGCCAGTAGCCGTCGTCCGCGATCCACGACACGCTCTGCCCCGCGCACCGCACATCCGTCAGCCGGCCCGGCCGGTGCTCCACGAAGCGCTGCACGGCTCGCCGGGTCGGTGCCGGGTACTCCGGCTTCACGCCGAGGGCGAGGTCGACGATGGCCGGTTCGAGGGGTCGGCCGGTGGCGAGGTGCCACAGCATGGTGATCGCGTCGCCCGGGAGGCGGGCGGCCACCTCCATCAGCACCGGCTGCCCGTCGCGCAGCCGGAACTCCGCGTGGGTGATGCCGCTGTCGAATTTCAGGGCCTTCAGAATGGCGGAATTCGCCGCGATGAGCGTGTCCGACTGCGGAAACGGCAGCTTGGCGGGACTGGTATGGCCGATCTCGGTGAAATACGGGCCGCTGTCCTCGTTGGTGAGTTTGGCGGTGACGCCGCTCCACATCACCTCGCCGCGGTGGACCAGGGCCTCGACCGAGAACTCCGGCCCGGTGACCAGTTCCTCCACCAGAATCGTCTCGTCCGGCTCGTAGGCGCCCAGCGCGGCGCGCAGCTCCGCGTCGTCCGAGACCCGGATGACGCCCGAGCTGAACATCCGCCCCGCCGGCTTGACGACGCACGGGTACACGTCGGACGCCGCGGTGTCCCGCTCGTGGGGGGCGAAGGCGCGCCACGAGGGGCCGTGGTCGCGCAGGATGACGCGCTGCATGACCTTGTTCCGGCACACGCGTGCCGCCCAGGTGCCGGGACTCGGCAGGGCCAGCGCCTCGGCCAGGACCGCGGCCGGATCGACGAAGACCTCGCCGCTGCAGATCACACCGCGCACGTCGAAGTCCGTGATCCAGTCCTGCACCGACGCCAGCACGCTGTCGATCGCGGGGCCCGGGAGCCGGCGGACGGCCGCGATCCGGGACAGCGGGTGCGTGCCGTCCTCGATGTGCCCGGTCAGTCTCGCCAGGTCGGTCGACGGTCCGACGATGACCAGCGGCGCCAATCCGCGTTCCGCGATATCGGTGATCAGGCGGTGCTGGCGGGCTAATGCTGCCAGGTCGCTCATGACGACCACGGCGGGCGGGCGGTGGCTCTGACGGTTCAACGGAACTCCTCCGGTCGAATGTCGTCCCATGCGGCCACGACGGCGCGGAGCCGTCCGCGGCATGGCATAGCAGTGCGTCGTTACAGGGGTGATTCAGGCGTAGCGCACGCGTCACAGCACGATGAAGAGAAGTACGGATCACGAAATGATGTGGCCGGCCTCGCGTGGTCGCCGGGCGCATTCATGAGGTGACCTCCGGAATGGTATCGCGGCTCGCCTATGGGTTATTGGCGGTAGGTGGCGAGGAAGCGGCCGATGCGGTTGATCGCGGTCTCCAGGTCGTCGGCGCGGGGGAGGGTGACGAGCCGGAAGTGGTCCGGGTGGGGCCAGTTGAAGCCGGTGCCCTGGACGATGTGGATCTTCTCGCGCAGCAGCAGGTCCAGCACGAACCGCTCGTCGTCGACGATCTTGTGCACGTTCGGGTCGAGCCTGGCGAAGGCGTACAGCGCGCCCTTGGGTTTGACGCAGCTCACGCCCGGGATGTCGTTCAGCGCCCGCCAGGCGACGTCGCGCTGCTCGGTGAGCCGGCCGGTGGGCAGGGTGAGGTCGTGGATCGACTGGCGGCCGCCGAGCGCGGCCTGGACGGCGTACTGCGCCGGCACGTTCGGGCACAGCCGCATCCCGGCCAGCATGGTCAGGCCCTCCAGATAGTCCCTGGCCTGCCTCTTCGGCCCGGAGACGACCAGCCAGCCGCTGCGGAAACCGGCCACGCGGTACGCCTTGGAGAGGCCGTTGAAGGTGAGCGTCAGCACGTCCTCGCTGAGCGCGGCCAGGCAGTGGTGCTCGGCACCGTCGTAGAGGATCTTGTCGTAGATCTCGTCCGCGAACACCATGAGGCCGTGTCGGCGGGCGAGTTCGAGGATGCCCGCGAGGAGCTCCCTGGAGTAGACGGCGCCGGTCGGGTTGTTGGGGTTGATGACGACGATGGCCTTGGTGCGGTCGGTGATCTTCGAGGCGATGTCGTCGAGGTCGGGGTACCAGTCCGCGTCCTCGTCGCACACGTAGTGCGCGACCCGGCCGCCGGCGAAGCGGACCACGGCCGTCCACAGCGGGAAGTCGGGGGCGGGTACCAGCACTTCGTCGCCGTCGTCCACCAGCGCCTGCACGGCCATCTGGATCAGCTCGGAGGCGCCGTTGCCGAGGTAGACGTCGTCGACCGCCACGCCCGCGACGCCGCGCTGCTGGTAGTACTGCATCACCGCGCGCCGGGCGGGCAGGATGCCCCGGGCGTCGCTGTAGCCGTGGGCGTGGGGCAGGTTGCGGACGATGTCCTGGAGGATCTCCTCCGGCGCCTCGAAGCCGAACGGCGCCGGGTTGCCGGTGTTCAGCCGCAGCACGCTGTGCCCGGCCTCCTCCAGGGCGTTGGCCTGGTCGACCACCGGGCCACGGATCTCGTAGCACACGTCCTTCAGCTTGCTGGACTGCCGAAACTCCATCTGCGGCCTCCCGACCGTCGCCGTGGCCCGCGCCACCGCGGCTGCTTCGTTCTACCAAGTACCTACTTGGAAAGTCCAACCGTTTCGCTATGCTGGCCCCCATGCCACGCCGAAGCTACGACCAGTACTGCGCCGTCGCCCGAGCGCTGGACGCGGTGGGGGAGCGCTGGAGTCTGCTGATCGTCCGTGAGCTGCTGCGGGGCCCGCAGCGCTACACCGACCTGCACGCCGATCTCCCGGGCGTCTCCACCGACATCCTCGCCACCCGGCTCAGGCAGCTGGAGAGCGAGGGCTTGGTCGAGCGCCACCGCCTGGAGCGGCCCGCGAACGCGGTGGCGTACCGGCTCACCCCGCGCGGGCAGGCGCTGCGCCACGTCGTCGACGCCCTGGCCGCCTGGGGCCTGGACGCGCTCGGCGAGCCGCGGCCGACGGACGCGGTGCGCACGCACTGGTTCACCGGACGCGGCCCGGCCGGGCGGGCCGTGGCCGTCGCTGACGAGGCGGCCCCGGCACCGGAGCGCTGACCGCCGGCCCCCGGGACCGGGGCCGCCCGCTCCGCCCGCTCCGGGTGCGCGCTCAGCCGCCCACGGCCGAGGCCACCGACTCCCGCAGGATGCCGAGCCCCTCGGCCAGTTCCTCGTCCGTGGCGGTCAGGGACGGCATGAGCTTCACCACCTCGTCGCCGGAGCCCGCCGTCTCCACCAGGAGCCCGCGGGCGAATGCCGCGTCAGCGACCCGCTGGGCCGTCCGCGGCTCCCGGAAGGCCAGCCCCCACACCAGGCCACGACCACGCCGGGCCGCCACGTGCGCCGCGTGCCGGTCGGCGAGTTCGCCCAGGCTCTCCTCGAACAGGGGACCCCGCTCCTCGGTCTGCTTCTCCAGGGTGCCGTCCGCCCAGAACTCCCGCAGGGCGGCGGCCGCCGTCACGAAGGCCGGGTTGTTGCCGCGGAACGTGCCGTTGTGCTCGCCCGGTTGCCAGACGTCCAGCTCGGTGCGGAAGAGCGTGAGGGACATCGGCAGGCCGTATCCGCTGATGGACTTGGACAGGCAGACGATGTCCGGGGTGATCCCGGCTGCCTCGAAGCTGAAGAAGGGCCCGGTCCGGCCGCAGCCCATCTGGATGTCGTCGATGATCAGGAGGATGCCTCGGCGCCGGCACAGCTCCGCGAGGTCGGCGAGCCACCCCGGGCCGGCCGGGTTCACGCCGCCCTCGCCCTGCACCGTCTCCACGATGACGGCCGCGGGGAGGTCCACGCCGCTGCTGCTGTCGGCGAGCATGCCGTCCAGCAGCTTCAGCCCGGACACCTGGCCTGCGCCGAACCCGTCGTAGGGGATGCGCCAGGTGTGTCCGAGCGGGACGCCGGCGCCCGCGCGCTTGGCGGCGCTCCCGGTGACGGCCAGGGAACCCAGCGACATGCCATGGAAGGCGCCGGTGAAGGCGACGACCGTCTGGCGCCCGGTCACCTTGCGGGCCAGCTTGAGCGCGGCCTCCACGCTGTTGGTCCCGGTGGGACCGGGGAACTGCACCCGGTAGTCCAGTTGGCGGGGGTCGAGCACCCGCGCCGCGAACTCGGTGAGGAAGTCCTCCTTGGCGGTGGTCAGCATGTCCAGGCTGTGGGTGACCCCGTCCTGCTCCAGGTAGTCGAGCAGCGCCCGTTTGAGCACGGGGTGGTTGTGACCGTAGTTCAGGGCGCCGGCGCCGGCGAAGAAGTCCAGGTAGACGCGGCCGTCGCGGTCGACCATGCGGCTGCCGCGGCCCTGGTGGAATACCACGGGCCAGTTCCTGGAGTAGCTGCGGACTTCGGATTCGATGGTGGTGGCGATCATGAGGTGTCCTCGGAGACGTGGCGGGAACGGGAAGCCGTAGGGAAGGAGAAGGCGGGCGGTGCGGGCCGGGGACCCCTCACTCAGGCACCGAGCAGGAACGGCACGGCGGGGACCGCCAGGCCCACCAGCACGAGCAGGACCGAGACCCCGGCGCACCGCAGCAGCGGCCCGCCGTGACGCACGGCGGCGGAGGCGGCCAGGGCGTAGCCGATCAGCGCGGCCGCGGCCGGCCCCAGCAGCAGCAGGGGGACGGCGCCGTCCCGGGTCCCCACCCAGGCGAAGGCGCAGCAAGCGGCGCCGATGGCCACGATGACGGCGTTGGCGGGGCCTCGTTCGGCGGTGCGCCGCCCGCGGGGGTGCAGCCGCGCGGCGATCCGGGCGGCGGTGCGCACGTTGGTGAAGCAGTAGGAGGTCAGCACGGCGGCCGTCGCCCCGGCGAGCACCCAGCGCATCGGTGCCGAGACCGGGTCCTGTGCGGCCGTCGCGCCGGTGGCCAGCCGCTGGACCGCGGCCAGTCCCAGGTAGACGGCGGCCACGCAGGCCACTCCCAGGGCCACGCCCGCGGCGGTGCGCCTCGGCCCGGCGGCGGTGGCGGGGACGACGCCGGTGACCGCTTCCCAGCCGACACCGGCGAAGAACAACCCGGCGAGGGCCAGCCATTGATAACCGTCCGGAGTAAGTCCCAGCGGCACCAGCGGGGTGGGCGAGCCCGCCGCGGGTGCGGCGGGCCAGCCCGATGCGGCGCAGGCCAGCGCCAGGGCCCCGGCGAACCACAGACGCAGCCGGAGCACCGCGGGCGGGAGCGTGAGCGGACTGAGCGCCGCCAGCACGGCCACCGTGAGCACGCCGAGGGCGAGCAGCAGACCGTCCGCGCCCGGCCGCGGCAGCGAACCGTCGGCGGCTGCCAGCAGGCAGGTCGCGGCGAACCAGGCGATCGCCGCCTGCCCGGCGGTGAAGGCGATGGCGAAGGCGCCGTCCACCACCCGTTCCGCCCGCGTGCCCAGCAGGGCCCCGACGGCGCCCGCCAACGATGTCGACCGCACCCTCGCGCGGACCAGCTCGGCCAGCATGAGGCTGACCGATCCGCCGATCAGGATGTGGACAGACCAGATGAGGAGACTGTGCCCGCCCGTCAGGGCCGCGACGACGGGAGGCATGAGCAGCATGCCGGCGCCGAGCACACCACGGGAGACGTGGGCGGCGATCTCCAGCTCCGGCCCACGCGCCGTTCGGTCGCCGGTGTCCGTCCCCCGTCCGCGCGGCGCGCCCGCCGCGACGGGGGCGGAGGTGCCTGCCGGCTCCATTACGGAAGACGCTTCCTGAGGCTCCGCGCGATGACCTCGGCTCTGAGCGACAGCAGGCTGAAGGAACCGGCGTCACCGATGCCATGGCTGGACTCGCACAGGCCGTTGAGGAAGAGCGCGGGCGTGTCGGGGCCCATCGGCTGCACTTCGTAGTCCTGGCCGACGGATAAGTAGCCGTGGTCGTCGAAGGCGAAGTCGTCGGCGATGCCGCGCATGAGAGCGGGGACGCGCTCCTGGTGGGCGGCCGGGCCGAGATCGCGGAATCCCGTGGCCAGGACGACGAAGTCGGCCTCATGCTCCTCGGACTCCCCGGTGTTCAGCTCCTCCACACCGAGCCGGACGCCGTCCTCGCGGACATCGAGGCCGCGCACCTGGCGGCTGCCGCTGACGAACACCCGCTGGTCGCCGTCCAGGCGCTGCTCGTAGATGAGCCGGTACAGCTCGCGCAGCACGTCGCCGTCGGCCGACGAGTAGTTCGTCAGCCGCATGAACGCGTCGATGCCGTCCTTGCGTTCACGGGAGGCGCGGTAGTAGTAGTCGGTGAAGCCGGGGAAGTACCCCTCCTCGCTGAACGGGCTGGTGTCCTTCTCGCGGAGCGTCAGCGAGCGCACGAGGGTGGTCACCTTGGCGCGGGGAAAGCGCCGCGCGAGGTCGAGGGTGAGCTCGACCGCGCTCTGGCTGCCCCCGATGACCGTCACCGCGCGCGGCGACCGGTCGCCCGGTCCGGCCACGCCCAGCTCCTCCAGCTGCTGGAGGGCCGGCAGGTAGCGCGTCAGGTGGAAGACGCGGGGGGAGTCCACGGCATCGAACGGCTCCGGGATGAACGGGGCACGCCCGGTGCCGATCACGAGGGTGCGCGCCTGGTGGGTGTCGCCGGTGGAGGTGGTGACGGTGTAGAGCGGTACGCCCTCGGCGTCGCGGCCGAGGGAGACGCCGGTGACGTGCACGCCGTAGTCGACCAGCCGGCTGAAGTGGTTGGTGGTCCAGGTGACGTACTGCGCGTACTCCTTGCGCAGCGGGAACTCCATCGGGACGTTGAGGTGTTCGAGCAGTCGCCCGTTCTCGAAGAGGTAGTTGATGAAGCTGTAGCGACTACGCGGGTTGCGCAGCGACACCAGGTCGCGCACGGGGTGGTTCTGGATGTCCGACCCGTCGAGCATCATGGCGCTCTGCCAGGACGGGCCCGGCCTGGCCTCCAGGAAGCGCACGTCGAGGTCGTAGCCCTCTTCCTCAAGGACGATGGCCAGAGCCAGGTTGGCCGGACCGAAGCCTATGCCCAACACATCGTGGCGGCGGATCACTGTTCCCCCTTGGTGGAAAGCGAGTATGAGTAGTGGATCCAGGTCGAGGGCGCTGCGGGCTCCGAGGGCTCCGCGGCCTCGCGCAGGAAGCGGTCGTACAGCGCCCGCGCCGCGAGGTTGTCGGGCGCGGTCTCCCAGGCGAGCCCGGGGAGGCCCCGGTCGCCCGCCTCGCGCGCGGCCGCGCGCAGCAGCGCCGTTCCGACGCCCGCTTCCCGACCGCCCCGGTGGTCGGGATGGACGTACAGGTCGTTGAGGAGGGCCACGGTGGCGGCCCTGCTGGAGACGCGCACCCAGTAGAGGGTGGCGAAGCCGATGGCGTGCGGCCCCCTGCGGGCGACCAGCTGGAGCCCGTGGGGGTTGTCTCCCAGCAGCTCGCCGAAGAACCGCCGGTTCAGTGACTCGTCGGCCTCGCGACCGTAGAACCTCTGGTACGCGGCGATGAGCGGCAGGACCGTCTCGAAACTGGACGCGTCCACGCGCCCGACGTGGAAGCGTGGAGCGGCTGCGTCCGGCATGGAACATCTCGCTTCGGTGTGGAGGGAGTTGACAGGGTGTCGGCGCCGCCGGGCGGCGGCCGTCAGGCGACATCGGAGCAGGCGTCGGCCAGGACCGCGTCGGCGATGCGGCGGCCGGCCTCCGGCGCCGTCTTGACGCCGCCGCCGTTCCAGCCCCGCACGGACCACACGTGCGGCACGCCCGTGCCCTCCAGCAGCCCGGACGCCGGCCCCCCGCCCCCCGGCGGGCCGTAGGCGTCCGCGCCGCGGACCGTGCTGAGGTGCGGCGCCGTCGTGAGCCACGGGAAATGGGCGGTGAGCGCGGAAACGGTGGCCCGCGCGTGCGCGGGGTCCGGCCGCGCGTCGAACGGGGAGTCCCAGACGAGGTGCGGCATGCCGATCAGCGTCCGGTCCGAGCCGACCGGCTTGGCGTACAGCCCGGTGCGCAGGTCGACGAAGGTCGCGTGGGAGGGAGCGGGCGGGCGGCGCTCGACGATGCTCACCTGGATCGACCGTGACCGGACCGGCGAGGCCGGCCGCAACCCGGGCGCCGGGTCGGCCGCCCAGGGCCCGGCCGCCGCGACGACGGCCCCGGCACGGATCACGCCCGCGTCCGTGACCAC
Organism: Streptomyces sp. SBT349; assembly: GCF_001083795.1. Taxonomy (GTDB): domain Bacteria; phylum Actinomycetota; class Actinomycetes; order Streptomycetales; family Streptomycetaceae; genus Streptomyces. The sequence goes on along the minus strand of NZ_LAVK01000070.1, from coordinate 2,143 downwards.
CGCCGGGCGTCCGTCGCGTGCCTCCACCGCGCGTACGCGCACGCCGCAGTGGACGGCGGCACCGTCGGCGCCCGCCTGCTCCAGCCAGTCCGCCGTGACCTCCGTCGGCGCCACCCAGCCCGCCTCCGGCTCGACCAGGGCGACGCCCCCGGCCAGGCGTACCCCCGCCGCCTCGGCGCGCCCCGCCACCACGTGCGCCGAGGCGCGCAGCGCGCCGTTGATCCGCCCGGCGGCCTCCCGGAGGGCGGGCTCCCGGGCGGGGTCGGCCACGGTCACCGCGCCGACCGCGTGCAGCGGAGCCCGCCCCGACGCCCAGCGCCCGGGATCCCGGTAGGCGGCCAGGCTCGGCAACGCCAGCTCCGCGATCGCCGGGTCGGGGTCGTAGGCGCGCACCATGCCGCCGGAGCGGCCGGTGGCCCCGGCACCCGGCTGACCCGACTGCTCGAACACGACGACGGACGCGCCCCGGCGTGCCAGGTGGTGCGCGACGGCGGCGCCGGTGATCCCGGCGCCCACCACCACGACGTCCGCGCCGGCGGGTACGTCCCCGCCGCGCGGGGACGCCGCCGTGCCGGCCTGGCTCACGAGCGCCCGCTCGCAGCGGGGACGGCCGCTGTCCGAAGGCCGGGCGCGGGCGACACGCAGCGGGTGCCGGACGGCAGGAAGGACCAGTCGGCCTCGCGAACCGGTTGTGCGGGCAGCCCCAGCCAGTCCCAGATCCGCTGGGACAGCTCGGGGGTGACCGGCCAGGCCAGCGCGGCGAACACCTTGGCCGCCAGGTACTCCAGGGCCAGGCTGGTGCGCGCCTCCTCCGCCAGTGACGGGAGCGTGCGCAGCGGCTCCTCCGTGGCCCGGAACTCGGCGGAGCGTTTGACGAACGACTCCAGCAGGTCGACGTAGCCACGCGCGCTGAACGACTCCGGCAGCAGCAGGCCGTCGAATTGGCGGGTGGCCAGGTTGAGGTACCGGTAGAACTCGCGGTGCGCGTCCGTCCAGGCGCCGGTGCCCGGCACCAGGCCGCCGCCCTGCTCGGCCAGCGCCGCGAAGCCGCCCAGCCACTCCTGGGCACCGCGGTACAGCGGGTCCTCGGTGAGTCGGCCGGCGCGCTCCGAGGAGATCCGCGTCACGCGTCCCTCCGGGGCGATGCGCAGCAGGGCCAGGCGCACGGCGTCCGGTCCCGCCTCGGCGAGGGCGTCGTCGGCCCAGACCGCGTGGCCCCGGCTGGTGGAGAACTTCTCGTCCTCCAGGTGCAGGAACTGGTTGGTGACGAACGCGGCGGGCAGGTGGTCGGCGAGTCCGGCGGCGAAGGCCAGGACCGGCAGCAGCACCGCGTAGTAGAAGCTGTTGTCGTAGCCGAGGAAGAGCGCGATCCTCGCCGGGCCCCCCTGCTCGGACTCGGCTCGGGCGGCGTCCAGGAAGGTGAGCGCGAGGTCCGCCCAGGCATCGACGGCCTGGCCCTCCTCCAGGGCGACGCCCCACTCGCCGGACCGCGCGAGCCGGTACGGGGGCAGCCCCTCCTCCAGCAGCCGCTCCACCAGAGCCTGCAGGTCGGGCGAGGTGTACGAGAGCCGCAGGTACTCCCGCAGCTCCTCCGCGTAGGCGTTGAGGTCCAGCCACAGCGCCCGCTCCGGGCGGGTGACGGCCGGGGTGCCGCAGATCCGGCACTGGAGGCCGGTGAGCTCCCGGGCCTCGTTGGGCCGGCCGCACGCCTCGCAGATCTCCCCGTCGCTGGACGCGCCGCAGTGCGCGCAGCATCCGCGCGCGAACGCCTGGTGCAGTGACAGGTCGCAGGCCGGGCAGTAGGCCGTCTCCCGCTCCTCCTCCGCGACCGCGGGCGAGGAGGCCACCCGCGCGAGCAGCTCCCGGATCCGGTCGGCGTGCCCCGGGTCCGCGGCCGGGCGCGTGAGCCGGTCGCAGCCGACGCCGGCCGCGCGCAGGGTCGCCACGATGGCGTCGCCTTCGGCCGTGGCCACGTCGGCCGGGGTCGTACCGCGCAGGCGCGCGGCGGCGGCGACGTAGGACTGGTGGTCGTCGGTGCCGGTGATGTAGCGGGCGTCGCGGCCCATGCTGCGCAGCGCGCGCACCAGCATGTCGGCCCGGACGTACGGGCCCGCGAGGTGGCCCAGGTGCAGGCGGCCGTTGG